>NZ_JBCIVJ010000002.1:0-520225 GCF_039409775.1 Phytobacter palmae
GTCAGAGTAGTTTTACCGTGGTCAACGTGGCCGATGGTGCCGACGTTAACGTGCGGTTTTGTACGTTCAAATTTTTCTTTAGACACGGCTATATTCCTTACTATAGTGCTCCCCCCTTATGGAGAGAGCACGGGACTTTGGTTTTAACCCTGCGGCTTATTTACCACGGGCTTCGATTACGGCCTGAGCAACGTTGTTCGGGGCATCATCATACTTCAGGAATTCCATAGTGTACGATGCGCGACCTTTGGTCAGAGAACGCAGCTGAGTTGCATATCCGAACATTTCAGACAGCGGTACTTCAGCGTGGATCTTAACGCCAGTCACTTCGGATTCCTGACCGCGCAGCATACCGCGACGACGGCTCAAGTCACCAATTACGTCACCAGTGTTCTCTTCCGGAGTCTCTACTTCAACCTTCATGATCGGCTCAAGCAGAACTGGTTTTGCTTTCTTAAAGCCTTCTTTAAAGGCAATAGACGCAGCCAGTTTAAACGCCAGTTCAGAGGAGTCAACGTCGTGGTAAGAACCGAAGTGCAGACGCACGCCCATATCAACTACCGGGTAACCTGCCAGCGGACCAGATTTCAGCTGCTCCTGGATGCCTTTATCAACGGCCGGGATGTATTCGCCAGGAATCACACCACCTTTAATGTCGTTGATGAACTCGTAACCTTTCGGATTTGAGCCCGGCTCCAGCGGGTACATGTCGATAACAACATGACCATACTGACCACGACCACCAGACTGTTTCGCGTGTTTACCTTCAACATCGGTAACTTTCTGACGAATCGCTTCACGATAAGCAACCTGAGGTTTACCTACGTTCGCTTCAACGTTGAATTCACGCTTCATACGGTCAACGATGATATCGAGGTGCAGTTCACCCATACCAGCGATGATGGTCTGGTTAGATTCTTCGTCAGTCCATACGCGGAAAGACGGGTCTTCTTTAGCCAGACGGCCCAGAGCCAGACCCATTTTTTCCTGGTCAGCTTTGGTTTTCGGTTCAACCGCGATGGAGATTACCGGTTCCGGGAATTCCATACGTTCCAGAATGATCGGGTGATCCGGGTCACACAGGGTGTCACCAGTGGTCACGTCTTTCAGACCGATAGCTGCAGCGATATCGCCCGCGCGAACTTCTTTGATCTCTTCACGTTTGTTCGCATGCATCTGTACGATACGACCAAAACGTTCACGAGCCGCTTTAACGGAGTTCAGTACGGTATCACCAGAGTTAACCACGCCAGAGTACACGCGGAAGAACGTCAGGTTACCTACGAACGGGTCGGTAGCGATTTTGAATGCCAGCGCAGAGAACGGCTCTTCATCACTTGCGTGACGTTCAGCCGGTGTATCTTTACCGTCGTCCAGAATACCGTTGATTGCCGGTACGTCAGTCGGTGCAGGCAGGTAATCAATTACCGCATCCAGCATCGCCTGAACACCTTTGTTCTTAAATGCAGAACCACAGGTTACCAGGATGATTTCGTTGTTCAGAACACGCTGACGCAGCGCTTTCTTGATCTCTTCCTCGGTCAGCTCTTCGCCGCCCAGGTATTTTTCCATCAGCTCTTCAGATGCTTCAGCTGCGGATTCGATCAGGTTCTGGTGCCATTCGTCAGCCAGGTCCTGCATGTCAGCCGGGATATCTTCGTAAACGAAGGTAACGCCCTGGTCTGCATCGTTCCAGTTGATGGCTTTCATTTTCACCAGGTCAACAACACCGGTGAAACCTTCTTCAGCACCAATCGCCAGTTGCAGCGGAACAGGGTTCGCGCCCAGACGGGTTTTGATCTGACCAACAACTTTCAGGAAGTTCGCGCCCATACGGTCCATTTTGTTAACGAACGCGATACGCGGAACTTTATATTTGTTTGCCTGACGCCATACGGTTTCAGACTGCGGCTGAACACCACCAACTGCGCAGTAAACCATTACCGCGCCATCAAGAACACGCATGGAACGTTCTACTTCGATAGTGAAGTCAACGTGCCCTGGGGTATCGATGATGTTTACGCGATGCGGTTCATACTGTTTGGCCATACCAGACCAGAATGCAGTAGTTGCAGCGGAAGTGATGGTGATACCACGTTCCTGCTCCTGCTCCATCCAGTCCATGGTAGCGGCGCCGTCGTGAACTTCACCGATTTTGTGGTTTACACCGGTGTAGAACAGAATACGTTCGGTAGTCGTGGTTTTACCGGCGTCGATGTGCGCACTGATACCGATGTTACGGTAGCGTGCGATGGGTGTTGTACGAGCCATTTGATTCCTCGTTTATTGCTTTAGACGTTCAGATTAAGTGAGCCAGAGCGGGCACCGAAGCGCCCGCCTGGTGACTAAACCGAAGGGATTACCAACGGTAGTGTGCGAACGCCTTGTTGGCTTCTGCCATACGGTGAACGTCTTCACGTTTCTTAACTGCAGTACCTTTGTTGTCTGCAGCATCAGAAAGTTCGTTCGCCAGGCGCAGAGCCATGGATTTATCACCGCGTTTACGAGCAGCTTCAACGATCCAACGCATTGCCAGAGCATTGCGACGAACCGGACGGACTTCAACTGGAACCTGATAAGTAGAACCACCAACGCGGCGAGACTTAACTTCTACAGTCGGGCGCACGTTTTCGAGAGCTACTTCGAATGCTTCCAGTTCGTTTTTACCAGAACGCTGAGCCAGGGTCTCAAGCGCGCTGTATACGATAGATTCGGCAGTAGATTTTTTACCATCTACCATCAGGATATTTACAAATTTAGCCAGCAGTTCTGATCCGAACTTCGGATCCGGCAGAATTTTACGCTGACCAATGACGCGACGACGTGGCATGGAAATACTCCGTTGTTAATTCAGGATTGTCCAAAACTCAAAGAGTTTAGTTTGACATTAATTTAAAACGTTTGGCCTTACTTAACGGAGAACCATTAAGCCTTAGGACGTTTCACGCCATACTTGGAGCGTGCTTGCTTACGGTCTTTAACGCCGGAGCAGTCAAGCGCACCACGAACGGTGTGGTAACGAACACCCGGGAGGTCTTTTACACGACCGCCACGGATCAGGATCACGGAGTGTTCCTGCAGGTTGTGACCTTCACCACCGATGTAGGAAGTCACTTCAAAACCGTTAGTCAGACGAACACGACATACTTTACGCAGTGCGGAGTTCGGTTTTTTAGGAGTGGTAGTATATACACGAGTACATACGCCACGTTTTTGCGGGCATGCTTCCAGCGCAGGCACGTTGCTTTTCGCAACTTTGCGTGCACGTGGTTTGCGTACCAGCTGGTTAACTGTTGCCATTAAATAGCTCCTGGTTTTAGCTTTTGCTTCGTAAACACGTAATAAATCGACCTCATATAATATGAGGACGCAGAATTTTATGGCTGTGCTGAAAAGGTGTCAAGAAATATACAACGATCCCGTATCACCAACGCATCTGAGTCTCGTGTTTTACCGCCAGGCTAACGAAATCATTATAGCTAACCCTGGCGACACTGCTCGAAATTTGACCAGACAGACCCCGCGCATCAATGTCTTCATTCAGCGCATGCACCGTTATGGGGGCATTTAGCAGTAACGCAAGGTATTGCCCGCCTTCCAAAGCAGCAATCACGCCGTCAGAAATCAATAAAAGATCGTCTCCGCTGCGCACAGTTCGCAGTAACGTTGCCATATCACATTGCCAGGGAGAATGAGCCAAAGTGTGCAACATAAATGCCTCAAAACGTCATAACAACATCGTACCCATCTAATTGGTCGCGAAGCGCATCCGGCTCCAGCAACTGCGCGGGCAATACAAATTGTGTCGCATTACTCAGGCCACGCTCACGTAGCGATGCCTGACAAACCCAAAAGGTTTCGATGTCATAAAGAGGAAGAACTTTAAAGGTCGCGATGTAATCTCGCGCCAGGATAGCGTTCGGCTGCTGATTCGCCAGCAACTGTAAGACGCCGTCACCAATAAAAAACACGCCGATATCATCGGTAAAAGCGGACGCGGCCATTAGGGCATCAAGGCCTTCACGTCCGGCAGCAGATCCATGTGGCGCAGAGGTAAAGATAAAAGCGATACGTTTCATTAAAATTGCACCACACGATCGCACGTTAATGCCGCTTCGGCCAATGTTCCCAGGCCCGAGAGAGTGAAACCTGACTCGAGATTAGCGCATGGCAAGCCCTGTTGATCGGCCTCTGTTTCATCAACGACCCCCCGACGCAGCGCCGCCGCAACGCAGATATGCAATGCAACCTGATGCTGCTTATGCAGGCGTTGCCATGCGCGAACGAGGTCAAACTCGTCCGAGGCGGGAGAAGTCAACAGATTCGCGTTGCTGACCCCTTCCTGGTAAAAAAAGACGCATCCCAGCTCGTGCCCACTGGCCAGCAACGCGCAGGCGAACTGATATGCACTGCTCGCCTGCTGGGAACCATAGGCCGGTCCGGTGACCATCAAGGCAAAACGCATTAACGGTCCTGCCCGGAGAAATCACCGCTTTTGAACTGGCGGATATACAGATAGACGGTGTGCTTGGAGATATTCAAACGATCCGCCACCTGGTTGATGGCATCTTTAATATCGAAAATACCTTTTTCGTAGAGGTTCAAAACGATTTGTCGATTCTTGGCGTTATTGGAAACGTTACGATCGGCATTCACTTCTTCAATCGTGAACTCGAGGGTCTGGGTCACCAGGTCCTCTACCGAAGAAGCAAAATTGACTGAAGAACCTGCATCCGGCGTTTCTGGTGGGATGAAGGTGTTCATGATTTGCGAGAACGGCACGTCAAGGTTCATGTTGATACACAACAGACCAATGACCCGATGATCGCGATTACGAATAGCAATAGTCACCGATTTCATTAAAACGCCGCTTTTCGCGCGCGTGAAGTAGCATTTAGAGACGCTACTGTCCGCACCGGTCATATCATGCAGCATGCGCAATGCAAGGTCAGTAATCGGCGAACCGATTTTACGCCCGGTGTGCTCGCCGTTAGCGATACGAATGGCGGAACATTTCAGATCCTGCAGGGAGTGCAAAACAATTTCGCAGTGAGAACCAATGAGCATCGCTAACCCGTCCACAACTGCTTCGTATGACTTAAGAATATCGAAGTCAGTTTGATCGAAAGGACGTTGATCCAGTAAATCGAGTTCACTGGTTTCGTTGGTTAAGAGCGACCTGGACATGAAAAAAAGCACTCCTTTTCAGGAGCCTGTCGTTATGTTTTCAGGGCAGGCTCGACATTTACACAGAGGATTAAATTAATACAGCGTGGGTAACGCTTTCCAGAATTATATACACTTTATGCAACAGGCTGCTTCTTTGTTGACGGCATCAGCGCTGTCTGGTCACAGATTTGGGTATGTCAGGGAAATGCCGGTCTCTTCCGCGCCGAAGCATTATGAATGGTTTGTATCTCTGTGCTGCACTAAAAAAACCGCCGCTCAAAAGGCGGCGGCGTTTACATCATTATTTTTTGGTTGCGTCAGCGGCTTTATCGCCCGCTGCTGCAGCTGCATCAGGCGCAGCAGATGCGTCTGCTTTCGGTGCTGGTTTGATATCCAGCAATTCTACGTTGAAGACCAGCGTAGAGTTCGCCGGAATCCCCGGAACGCCATTTTTACCGTAAGCCAGTTCTGGTGGGATCACGAGTTTGATTTTACCGCCTTTCTTGATGTTTTTCAGGCCTTCGGTCCAGCCCGGGATAACACCATCAAGACGGAAAGAGAGCGGCTCGCCACGGGTATAAGAGTTATCAAACTCTTTACCGTCAATCAGGGTGCCTTTGTAGTTAACCACCACGGTATCGCTGTCTTTCGGCGCATCACCTGTACCTTCTTTCTCTACCTGATAGAGCAGGCCAGTAGAAGAGGTTTTAACGCCTTTCTCTTTAGCAAACGCGTCACGGAAAGCTTTGCCCTTGGTTTCGTTTTCCTGAGCGTCTTTTTCCATTTTTTCCTGCGCGGCAGTCTTCACGCGGGTTTCAAACGCCTGCAGAGTCTGTTCGATCTCCTGGTCGGTCAGTTTGCTCTTATCAGCAAATGCATCCTGAACACCTGCGATCAGTTGATCTTTATCCAGTTTGATGCCCAGTTTTTCTTGCTCTTTCAGGGAGTTTTCCATGTAGCGGCCCAGTGACGCACCCAGCGCATAGGCGGATTTCTGGTCGTCATTTTTAAATGCCGCTTTGCTGTCAGCTGCTGCAGCTGCATCTTTCGTTGCGGTTTCAGCAGCGAAGGTGAGCGGTGCATTCAGTGCAACGGCCATCGTGGTCGCCAGCAGCGTGACTTTAAACAGTGATTTCATCCATATCTCCAGGGCCGGGGCATCTCACCCCAGGGTTAAACGTAAATGAGAAACGTACTATAAAACGTTGTGGGCGAAATCAACATAAGGTCTTCCCCTGAAATCGCCTGTTTTCAGACTATTTTTGTTTAAATTAGTTTCGCGCCGCCAGGTGGATGCTGCAGACGGGGTGAAAGTTCAGTAAAATCCTTCATCCTGGTAATAACCGTGCAGGACATTGAATGAGGTAGACCATGAACGATTTAACAATGGAAGCGCGGATGGCAGAACTGGAAAGCAAACTGGCCTTCCAGGAAATGACCATTGAAGAACTCAACCAGACAGTCATTGCCCATGAACTGGAAATGACAAAGCTGCGCGAACATATGCGCTTAATGGCAGAAAAACTCAAAGCCAGCCAGCCTTCACACATCGCTTCACAGTCCGAAGAGACGCCGCCGCCCCACTACTGAGACATAAAAAAAGCGGGCAAAGCCCGCTTTTTGTGCCGTAACGACGGTTATTAGTGGCAGCCGCAGCCACCGTGACCGCCGCAACCACCTTTGCCATGCTCATGATCGTGGCCGTGGCCGCCGCAGCAACCGTCGTGGCCATGGTCGTGATCGTGATCATGACCGTGCGCACCGTGAACGTGACCATGAGCCAGTTCTTCTTCGGTTGCTTCGCGAATAGCAACAACTTCAACGTTGAATTTCAGGTTCTGACCAGCCAGCATGTGGTTACCGTCAACCACTACATGGTCGTCTTCCACTTCGGTAATTTCTACCGGTACCGGGCCCTGGTCTGTTTCAGCCAGGAAACGCATACCAACCTGCAGCTCGTCAACGCCCATAAAGACGTCTTTAGGAACGCGCTGTACCAGGTTTTCGTCGTATTGACCGTAAGCGTCGTTTGCGCCTACAGCAACATCAAATTTGTCGCCGACATCGTGACCTTCCAGCGCTGTTTCCAGGCCAGAGATCAGGGAACCATGACCATGCAGGTAGTCAAGCGGCGCACTCACCGGAGACTCATCAACCAATACACCGTCTTCTGTACGTACCTGATAGGCCAGGCTGACCACCAGGTCTTTTGCTACTTTCATGATATCTCCTGAGCGTGGGAAAATTGCTGGCGCAGATTGTAACGGAAATCCGCCCCTGTGTACCCTTTAGCTTAAAAAAACTCTGGGTATATCGCTAGTCCGGATGAAAGATCCCGATAACTTGCTCATCTTTGCGGACATGTTCACGGGCTTCTTTATCCGCTTCACGCATCTGATGACCGCACTTAACACATTCAACAATATCGACATTATTCTCGCGCCACATTGCCATCGAATCCTGCGCCTGGCAGGACGGGCATACGGCCCCGGCAATAAAACGTTTACGTACTGCCATGGGTTCCCCCTTATTCAAACTCGTCCCAGCCATCCAGTTGGCGACGTTCTTGCTGCATTTCACGCTGAAAAATCTCTTCCAGCTCTCGTCTCGCTTCCCGCACACGGGAAATTTGCATCATATCGGTATGCACCGGCATCAGCTCACGCAGCATTCGCATATCAAGACGCTTAAAGTGCAACTGCGCACGATGGGCCTGATGCGGGTGCATTCCCACCGAGATAAGTGTCTTACGGCCTAATTCAAGCGCACTGGAAAACGTCTCACGGGAAAATTGTGTCACGCCCACCTGCAAGAGTTCATGTGCTTCCACACGGCCCCGCGCACGCGCCATGATCTTAAGCTGCGGGAAATGTTGCTGACACAACTCCACCAGCTTCATCGTATCTTCCGGATCGTTACAGGTGATGACGATGGACTGGGCCTCTTCCGCCCCCGCAGAACGCAACAATTCTAGCTGCGTGGCATCACCGTAATACACCTTATAGCCATATTTACGCATCAGGTTAACGGCGCTGATATCCCGCTCCAGTACCGTTATACGCATTTTGTTTGCCATCAGCAGACGGCCAATCACCTGACCGAAACGCCCGAATCCCACAACAATCACCTGCGGTTTGTCATCTTCCACCCAGGGCATTTCATCTTCATCTTCTGGCTGATTAAACCGACGGGACAGCAGTTTATCGATGAGCTTCATTAGTGCTGGCGTGGTCATCATCGATAAAGTAACCGTCACCAGCAGCAGCGCCATTTGATCATTGTGAAACAAACGTTGTGAGGATGCCGATGAAAAAAGCACAAAAGCGAATTCTCCCCCCTGGCTCAATACCCCGGCAAATTGCATTCGTTCGGAACTGCGCATGCCATTTATCCGCGCCAGCGAATAAAGTACCGCCGTTTTCACTGCCACCAGCACGGCAACGCTTGCCAGTACCCAGGGCAGATGGGTATAGAGCACTCCCAGGTTGAGCGCCATGCCGACGGAAATAAAAAACAACCCTAACAGCAGTCCTTTAAACGGATCGATGGCAATTTCCAGCTCATGACGGTATTCACTTTCCGCCAGCAACACGCCCGCAAGAAAGGTACCCAGCGCCATCGACAGCCCCAGAGCATCCATAAACAGCGCCGATCCGAGGACCAGTAACAATGTTGCGGCGGTAAAGACTTCGCGGACGCCGGATGCGGCAATAAAGCGGAACACCGGGCGCAACAGGTAGCGTCCGCCAACTAGCACACCCGCAAATACCAGCACCTTAATACCTATTTTTACCCAGTCAGGATGGTCGTCGCCGTTACCCGCCAGCAGCGGTACCAGCGCCAGCGCCGGGATCACCGCCAGGTCCTGAAACAACAGGACGGAGAAGCCCAGTTGCCCCGACTCGCTGCGATTCATCCCTTTTTCACGCATCAGCTGTAGGGCCATAGCGGTGGATGACATCGCCAGACCAATCCCGCCAATGACCGCCGCCTGCCAGGAGAATTGCGTCAGCATCAGTAATCCGGCAAGGATAGCCGCGCTAATCAGCACCTGTGCGGCACCGACGCCGAAGATGGAACGACGCAGCGCCCAGAGTTTCGACGGATTCAGCTCCAGCCCAATAATGAACATCAGGAAGACGACGCCGAGTTCCGAAAAGTGCAGGATCTCATCGACATCGCTGATGAAACCCAACCCCCAGGGGCCGATGGCAATCCCCGCCAGCAGGTAACCGAGTACCGCGCCAATTCCTAACCTGGCAGCAAGCGGGACCGCCACCACCGCCGCGAAGAGAAACAGGACGCCAGCCAGCAATAAATCCGAACCTTCCATTATCGGCCTCCCGTCATGATCGGCGAGGCCAGCCAGTCACCGTAGGCTTTCGCATGATTTGCCAGCGCTTCTGGCGGCTGTCTACGCGCCCAATAAACAATAATGGGATCCATCCAGTGCATGCGACACATGGCCGCCGTTAACTCAAAAGGGCGCAGAATATCGCTCACAGGATAACGGTTGAGTCCGTCATGGCGATAGGCCGCCTCCGGCTCACCGGTGGTGATAACACTACGCCAGTACTTTCCCGCGAGCTGACTCCCCGCCGGACCGCTGGCGAATTCACGCGTAAGCACGCGGTCAAACCACTCCTTTAGCAGCGCCGGGCAGCTGTAGGTATAAAGAGGATGTTGGAAAACAACGACATCATGCTCGCGCAGCAGTGCCTGTTCCCGGGGAATATCAATAAAAAAATCTGGATAGTGTGCATAGAGGTCATGCACGGTGACATTGTGCAGTTGCTTTGCCGGCTTGAGCAAAACTCGATTTGCCACCGAGTCCTGTGATTCCGGATGGGCATACAGCAGCAGTACTTTCGCTGTCTGGGACATCATCCCCCTCCCGGGTGTAAAACCTGTCATTTTTATTACCGCATTCAGCGGCCAGAATGATTTTGTCTAAATTCTTTGTTTTGGGCTACCATTGCGGGCCTGGTGAGGCGAAACCGCCCACTACTTACATTATCATAATGACAAATTAACATAGTCTGAACATACGGCGCCTTATGATTGTTTTCTCCTCGTTACAAATTCGTCGCGGCGTGCGTGTCCTGCTGGATAACGCCACAGCTACCATCAACCCGGCTCAGAAAGTCGGCCTGGTGGGCAAAAACGGCTGCGGCAAATCTACGTTGCTGGCGCTTTTGAAAAACGAGCTCAGCGCTGATGGCGGTAGTTTTACCTTTCCCAATAACTGGCAACTGGCGTGGGTGAATCAGGAAACCCCCGCCCTGCCGATGCCTGCACTCGACTATGTGATTGATGGCGATCGTGAATACCGCCGGCTCGAAGCTGAGCTGAATGCGGCCAACGAACGCAACGACGGCCACGCCATCGCGACCGTCCACGGCAAGCTCGATGCTATCGACGCCTGGACCATCCGTTCACGCGCCTCCAGTTTGCTACACGGCCTGGGCTTTTCTAACGAACAGCTCGAACGTCCGGTCAGTGATTTCTCAGGCGGCTGGCGGATGCGCCTTAACCTCGCCCAGGCGCTGATCTGCCGCTCCGATCTATTGCTGCTCGATGAGCCGACCAACCACCTCGATCTCGACGCAGTGATCTGGCTGGAAAAGTGGCTGAAAAGCTATCAGGGCACTCTGATTCTGATCTCCCATGATCGTGATTTCCTCGATCCGGTTGTCGATAAAATTATTCATATCGAACAGCAAACAATGTTCGAGTACACCGGCAACTACAGCTCCTTTGAGCGTCAGCGGGCAACCCGCCTGGCACAGCAGCAGGCTATGTACGAAAGCCAGCAGGAGCGCGTGGCGCATCTGCAAAGTTTTATCGATCGTTTCAAAGCCAAAGCCAGCAAAGCCAAGCAGGCGCAAAGCCGCATCAAAATGCTGGAACGGATGGAGCTTATTGCTCCGGCCCATGTAGATAACCCGTTCCACTTTAGTTTCCGTGCGCCAGAAAGCCTGCCCAACCCGCTGCTGAAAATGGAAAAAATCAGTGCCGGCTATGGCGACCGCGTCATCCTCGACTCTATCAAGCTCAACCTGGTCCCAGGGTCGCGTATCGGATTATTGGGCCGCAATGGTGCGGGTAAATCGACGCTGATCAAATTGCTGGCAGGTGAACTGACGCCGTTTAGCGGCGATATCGGCCTGGCGAAAGGCATTAAACTTGGCTATTTCGCCCAGCATCAGCTGGAGTTTTTGCGTGCCGACGAGTCGCCGTTACAACATCTGGCGCGTATGGCCCCGCAGGAGCTGGAACAAAAGCTGCGTGATTATCTCGGCGGTTTTGGTTTTCAGGGCGACAAAGTCAGCGAAGAGACCCGCCGCTTCTCCGGGGGCGAAAAAGCACGCCTGGTGCTGGCGCTGATCGTCTGGCAGCGCCCGAATCTGTTGTTGCTTGATGAACCCACTAACCACCTTGATCTCGACATGCGTCAGGCGCTGACAGAAGCGTTAATCGAATTTGAAGGCGCACTGGTGGTGGTGTCGCATGACCGTCACCTGCTGCGCTCCACCACGGACGATTTATATCTGGTGCACGACGGGAAAGTCGAACCGTTCGATGGCGATCTGGAAGATTATCAGCAGTGGCTGAGCGACATTCAGAAACAGGAAAGCCAGCCTGCCGATGCACCGAAAGAGAACGCCAACAGCGCGCAGGCACGTAAAGACCAGAAACGTCGTGAAGCCGAACTGCGAACCCAGACGCAACCACTGCGCAAAGAGATAATCCGTCTCGAAAAAGAGATGGAAAAGCTCAATGCTCAGTTAGCCCAGGCGGAAGAGAAACTCGGAGACAGCGGCCTTTACGACCAAAGCCGTAAAGCAGAGCTTACCGAGTGTCTGCAACAACAGGCGAAGGCAAAAGCCGGTCTTGAAGAGTGTGAAATGGCGTGGCTGGAGGCGCACGAGCAGCTTGAGGCAATGCTGCAAACCGATTAACCACGCAGGCGGCGCAGATGAATCCCGACATCACCAGTGACCTCACCTTTCGCAAGCTGGCCATTTTTATGGCCTTCATGGAGAAAGGCAATATCGCCCGAACCGCCGAGGCGCTGAACCTCAGCGGTGTGAGTGTGCATCGCGCGTTGCATACGCTGGAGGAGAACGTACGCTGCCCGCTGTTTATCCATAAGGGGCGTAACTTATTGCCCCTTCCTGCAGCCTGGACATTGCTGGAATACTGCCAGGAAGCCACGCAAACCATGGAAAGAGGCCTGGCAGAAGCACGCAAGATGGCGGGTATCGGCCAGAATCGTTTGCGTGTTGGCACACTCTATTCACTCACCCTTGAAACCGTCCCTCAGTTGATTATGGGAATGAAGCTGCGCCGCCCGGAGCTGGAGATGGATTTGACAATGGGGTCAAACGAGGCCCTGTTGCAGAAACTTGAAGAAGGGTCGCTGGACGCAATCTTGATCTCCATTTCTGAGTCGGAACTTGATTCTGCCAACCTCGAAATGCTGCCGCTTTTCCACGATGAAATCTTTCTGGCCGCACCGGCGGCTGCAAAACTGAACATCTCCGCCCCCGCTGATTTACGCGACTATCGCCAGCAAAAATTCGTCTCTCTCGCCGAAGGGTTTGCCACCTACGCCGGGTTTCAGGAAGCCTTCCACATTGCCGGCTTTGAGCCCGAGATCGTCACCCGCGTGAACGACATTTTTTCTATGCTGAGTCTGGTGCAGGCGGGCGTGGGCTTCACATTGATGCCGGGGCGAATGAAGAAGGTATATGAAAACTCGGTGCAGCTACTCAAACTCGCGCAGCCCTACCAGATGCAACAACAGATCGCCATTGTCTTTGCCCGCAATCGCGAGCATGACCCGAACCTACTGGCCCTGGCAGCTGAAGGCCGTATGTACGCCAGAAACCGGCAGGAAAACGCCTGAACCGAACGGGCTTATTCCTGCGATCTGAGCCGTTTTGCCAGGTGTTCCGCAACCGAAATACCACTGCGTTCTAATGAAATTGCCTCTCCCGTCCAGGCAGCCTGACGAGTTAAGCAGGTCAGTATGCCGCCAGGCGGCATCTCAATCGCCAGCCGAGCTTCACGTTCATTTGCCGCAATCATCGCCTCCTGCCAGCGTACGGTACGCGCCATGTTCATTGCCAGATCGTCAGCAATCTTATCGGCCTGCCACAGTACACGTCCGGTGCTACCGCTAAGGTAAGCGCAGTGCGGGCGAGCAAGGGTCACGTGGCGAAATGCCTCCGCCAGTTTTTGCGCGGGCTCAGCCAGCAGCGCACAGTGCGACGGTACGCTGACATCAAGGCGTCGAACTTTATTCGCGCCTTTGGCGAGCGCTTTCTGCCCCACATTCGCCATCGCCGCGTCGCTACCAGCAATCACAATCTGGGTCTCGGCATTGAGATTGGCAATATAGGCCCCGCTCCCTTCCATGAGTGTTTCCACCTGTTGCAGCGTCAGGCCCATAATCGCCGTCAGACCATAACCGTGAGGCCAGGCCTGCTCCATCAAATCGCCGCGCAAAGCAACAAGCCGCAGGGCATCTGCGTAATCCAGCGCCCCGGCGATGACCGCTGCCGGATAGGCGCCAATCGAAAGCCCGCTGACGATATCGGGCGAAACGTCACGGCGCATGAGTTCACGCCCCCAGGCAACCCCGGCTATCAACAAGCAAAGCTGAACGGCGCGCGTATGCTGCAAGGCGCTGGCAGTATCCAGCGTATCGATTTCTGCGCCCAGCACCTCACGTGCCTGCGCCAGTTCGGTTCCAGGAAGCGCGCGCAGCATACCCGGATGCTGCGTCCCCTGCCCCGGAAAGGTAAACAGAATTTTCATTTAATTCCCCTCAAACCAGGGATCGCTGACCAACTGCGGCCCGCGATTCGTTTTCAGGAGCACCCTGCCGTCACGCAGCCACTCCGCCAGCGCAAAGCCGCCCTGCGGAACATTGATCTGCGTATCAACCCGGCATAAGGCGCCTGAAATCTGTTGCTGCCAGCGAAGTAACGCCTCTCGAGCCAGCGGTTGCGGCGCGCGGATCAGCAGGTCAAGGTCGCTGGCCGCATGCAAAACCGGAATCCCCGTCGCCAGGCTATAACCGCTACTGCCCGTAATTCCCCAGACCCAGGGCCAGCGCTGCTGAGCCAGCTGGAATGCGACCTGCAAGGGTGGTTGGGTGATAAATGGCGAACGTACCAGCGTCTGCGTATCTGCGAGCTCTTCCGGAGAGACGACGCGGACAACGTGCTCAGGAGCAACCCAGGCCGCCGCGCGCTGTTCACGTTTAAGACCGCGTATCCCGACGGGTACGCGTCCATTAGGATTCACATCACGCCGCACCACCACCGGTAAACCAGGGTGCCATGTCTCTTCAACCCAGGCTTCGGTCACGCCTTCCAGGGCGCTACGGTCAGCCAGCCAGACAAGATCGTGCGGTCGTAATGTTTTCATGGTTTAGATTCCTGAGGTCAGCGAAATAAACAGCGGCAACGACAGAATACATAGTACTGAGCTTAACAGCAGCACGGCTTCTGCATCCGGCGATTGCACACCAAAGCGGTTACCGAATACCACGCCGAAGAAACCGGCAGACAGCGCAATCATCAGGATGGCGGTGATCGCCACTGCACCGTGCAGGCCAAAAATCAGCACGATACCCCAGGCGATAAAGGGCTGAATCAGCAGTTTGGCGATGGTTGAGGTGATGACCATCGTGTTTATCTGCAGTTTGCGGGCAGAGAGAATCACCCCGGTCAGGAATAACGCCGCTGCGGTTGCAGACAGGCCCAGCGGTTTAATCGCCGCCAGCAGCAGCTCCGGCATTTTGATGCCAATCGCCGAGAGGATCACACCCAGCAGCGGCCCCATCACAATCGGTTTTTTCAGCGAGCGCCACATCAATACCGGCAGCATGGCCAGCGTGGAGCCGGAGTGATCACCTTGCGCACGGGCTTTTTCGCGTTCCAGAATCAGCAGGCAAAACGGAGTCATCAAAACTGAACCACAGGCAATCGACACCGCGACGGAAAGCGACGTAGAAGAACCTTCACCCAGCACGCTGCCAAGAATAGGCAGCCCCAGCGCCGCATAGTTTGGCAGCGCGACGGTCAGGGTCAGCACGGCGGCGTCCTGCGGTGATTTTTTAAAGACGCGTGTCGCCAGGAAGTAGATGACCGCATAAGTAACCCACATCGCCAGTGTCAGGACCAGGATCAACGGTGACTGGGCGACGATCCCGGTCCAGGGTGTTTGTACCGTGGCGCTGAATAGCGCGGCAGGTAGTGCAAAATCCATCACGAAAATATTGAGCAGGGAAACATTCTTGTTATCCACCATCCTGGCCTTGCCCGCCCAGAAGCCCAGTAACATGATGATGAAAATCGGTGCAAGGGCATGAACAATTACATAAGTCATAAATCACCTGTAATAAATAAAGAAACGTTTAGCACTGGTGCGATGATTATTATTTTCAGGATGCACCTTCCCGCGCGGGCACAGCGACTGCGCCCACGGAGATGATGCATCTGGCAGGTCTCTTTGTACTTACCAGCTCGCTTTCATGCGTTCACGCACAAGTGCAGAGCTGCGGCGATTGTCAGCACCCAGACGGTTTTTCAGGGTGGCGTCCTGACGAGCGGCGTTGATAGCTTCTTGCAGCGCGGTTTTCACCAGCGCCAGATCGGTCGATGATGGCGAATCCGGATTGCTGATATCCAGCAGATTCTCCAGTAGCCCCAGGGTGGCATAGTTACTGATGTCGTAAGCCATCGGCGGAATAGTGGCCGCCAGTTTTTCCAGCGCCTCTACGCTGCGCAGGGTGATCCGCGCGGCAGACTCTTTCCCCATGGCGTGGATGAGCACACCTTTATCGTTAAAAGCAATCAGGCGGTTGGCCTGGTAACCATGCGCCAGAAACGCGCCGGACATGGCTTTACCGACAATCAGACCAATCACTGGATGCCCCGCCAGACGGGCGTTGGCATAAGCCGCAGCGGCACCGGCCAGCGCCTGATGAATACCAAATGCCTCCTCGCGACGGCCATAGGCCTGGCTTGGGACGTCGATTACCGCCACAATCGGACGTTTCACGGCGCTGTTGGCATCGGTCGCTACGGTTTCGCTGACCACTTTCGCCAGTGTCCAGCCTTCCAGCAGCCCCACTTCGCCTTTGGCGGCACGCGGGAAATGGTTATTCACGTCCGGCACAACGGCGATAAAGCGCACCGCTTCTCCGTTCAGTTGACCATCGGCTACCCGCACGGACGGGCATAAACCTGCCAGACACGGTGCATGTGGGGCCAGTGTTTCCAGCCAGAGTTCGCCACGGCTTATTGCATTACTCATCATTTCACCTCCCGGGCAAAGAGCGCGTGAATCTGTTCGGTATCGGCCTGTTTGCGGGTGTCGAAGTGGGACAGACGGTCGAGATACCAGTCGTAATTATCGGTACGGTGTTTTGCGGGCACACCTTTCGCCAGCGCGTCGTTCATTGCCGCTTTCACCGCATTCACGCCATCACCCACCAGCGCATCCACCAGACCGCTTTGATAACGCACTTCACCGCCGGTCATGCTCCAGATAAATGGACGATCGCGGGAGTCGTACTCTTCTATGCCCGCTTCCTGTTCGATAACCTGCGGGCCGTTCAGCCCCAGACGCGCTTCACGGGTGACAATCAGATAACTGCACAGGGCCGCTGCAATAGACATACCGCCAAAGCAACCCACTGTTCCGGCCACAATCCCGACGACCGGGGTGTAGCGACGCAGGTCAACAATCGCCGCATGAATATCCGCAATCGCCGCCAGGCCGAGGTTGGCCTCCTGCAGACGTACGCCACCGGTTTCCAGGCTCAAAACCGCCTGAGTCGGAATACCGTTACGGTTATCTTCCGCCGCCAGTTCCAGCGCCGCCGCCATTTTGGCACCGGAAACTTCGCCCATACTGCCGCCCTGAAAGGCGCCCTCAATGGCGACGACAATGGCAGG
Organism: Phytobacter palmae; assembly: GCF_039409775.1. Classification (NCBI taxonomy): domain Bacteria; kingdom Pseudomonadati; phylum Pseudomonadota; class Gammaproteobacteria; order Enterobacterales; family Enterobacteriaceae; genus Phytobacter; species Phytobacter palmae. The sequence continues at coordinate 17,148 of NZ_JBCIVJ010000002.1, forward strand.
TTTACCGTTGATGGTCCCTTTCGCCACCACCATGCCATCATCGGCCTGCGGCACAATGCCCTGCGCGCCCAGCCACGGAGAAACAATCCCTTCAAACGGGTCGAGCAGTTCGCGGTAGCTGCCCTCATCCAACAGCGCTTGCGCGCGCTGGCGTGCTTTTAGTTCGATAAAACTGCGATCATCACGCATAGCTCACCTCTTCAAAAACCTGCTCGATACGAATGCGCGCAACGCCAGGCGTGGCACCGAAATCGTGGATGGTCAGTTTGCCCGCAGGGAGGCTGCTGACGGTCTGCAGGCGGTTGAATAAGGCTTCCCAGCGGCCACGGCTGTTATCGACGGAAGTCGTGATATCAATTGTGAGTGTCTGGCTCTGGTCGGCGGTGAATAACACCTCCATATCCCCTGAACCAACTACCCCTGCCAGCGCTTTGCCGTTTAAGGTACGGCTGGCGGGCACGGTTAATGTGATTTTTTCCATAACATCCTCTTAATGCTTGAAATAGGGCGTCCCGATACGGTCAAGAAACAGGGTGGCAGCCAGTAAGTCTGCGGCGCCGCCCGGTGAGGCGTTAAGCGCCAGCATCTGGCGATCCAGGACGCCCAGCGCCTGCTGTCCCTTCGGGGTCGCACTGCCCCCGGCGCTTAAGACGGCGCGCGCGCCGCGCTGCATAGTCTTAAGCCCTTCCATCCCGGCGCGGGAGAGCACGCAGGTGTCGGTAAGCGAAGTCATGATGGCCATCAGGGCGTCAATCCGGGCGTGAGATTCACTGCCACCGTTCCTCCGGCTCAAGCGCAACTGCGGCAACGCATACTGCAAAACATGCGGGAAGGCTTGTTGCGCCTCTTCTCTGGCGCCTGGCACACGGTAGCGATGCGTGGCGCGAAGCCCTTTACTAAAGACTTTAGGCGCGGCGTCATCCGGCAGTTTCGCCAGTGCGGCGGCAGTCGCTGCAACAGCAGGCGCGGTCGCCTCACCACCGAGCATCGCCACCGCGCTCACCAGCAGCCCCAGCGCCCAGATAGCCCCACGATGAGTGTTCACGCCGCCTGTTGCCGCCATCATGGCCTGTTCGCCTTCGCGACCGAGTCGTCCGATGGTTTGTCGCAGCGCAATATCTGCCGGACGCAGCCAGCTTTGTAACGCCAGCGCCTGAAATGTCGGGGTCAGGCTATGGGCAGACTGCTCCATTAACGCAAGCGTTAAATCGTGGTGCGCGCCGTTCCCGCGACTGTCCACCAGACCGGGTTTCGGGCTTAATCGTGCTTCGTCAATCAGACACTGCGTGGCGGTTCGCGCCAGCCATTCGGCACCGCCTTCAACCTGAATCTGTGGCAGAAGTTTCATTACCAGCTCCGGAATTTCGCAGGCGGGTTATAAAGACCACCGGACCATTCCACCAGGTCGGCCACGCTGCTGGCTGCCAGTAACGAGCGGGTGGCCTCTGTGCGGCGAATGCCCATATCTTCCGGGTAAACCACTTTGCCGCTGCGGCGCAGCCCGGCAACACGTTTGGCGTCCACGCCCAGGCCGATATCGGTGATACCTGCCACGGCGGCGACCATCGCACGACGCTCTTCAATGCTCTCAGCGCGATAGAGGTAAGCGATGCCTTCTTCGGTCAGGACATGGGTGACGTCATCGCCATAAATCATGACCGGTGCTAACGGCATACCTGACGTTTTGGCCACCTCTACTGCATCAAGCGTTTCCACAAAGGTCGGTTTTGCACCCGCCTGGAACGTTTCAACCATCTGTACCACCAGCTTTTTACCCCGCTGCATGGGATCAGGTTCGGTGATCATGTTCAGCCACGCCGGCGTCGCATGACGACGACCATGTGGGTCATGCCCCATATTTGGCGCGCCGCCAAAACCAGCCAGACGTCCGCGGGTTACCGTCGACGAGTTTGCCAGGCCATCTACCTGCAGAGTCGAACCGATAAACATATCCACCGCGTACTGACCTGCCAGTTGGCAGAAAGCGCGGTTAGAACGCATGGAGCCGTCAGCGCCGGTAAAGAAGATATCCGGACGGGCGCGGATGTACTCTTCCATTCCCAGCTCACCACCGAAGCAGTGCACACTCTCCACCCAACCGCTTTCAATCGCCGGAATCAGTGTCGGATGCGGGTTCAGCGTCCAGTGCTTGCAGATTTTGCCTTTCAGGCCAAGCTGTTCGCCGTAAGTCGGTAGCAGCAGCTCAATCGCAGCGGTATTGAAGCCGATGCCGTGGTTTAACGACTGCACCTGATGTTCGGCGTAGATGCCTTTGATGGCCATCATCGCCATCAGGATATGTTCCTGTTTGATGAGACGCGGGTCGCGGGTGAACAGCGGCTCGATAAAAAACGGTTTATCAGCCACGACCACGTAGTCAATCCACGAGCCAGGGATGTCCACGCGCGGTAAATCGCATTCGTCATCCACCAGTTCATTGACCTGGGCGATGACAATGCCGTCGCGAAAGGCAGCAGCTTCCACCAGCGCCGGGGTATCTTCGGTACTCGGGCCGGTGTAGAGGTTTCCCTTACGGTCGGCTTTATAACCGGCAATCAGCGCCACGTTTGGCGACAGGTCCACATACAGGCGGGAGTAGAGCTCGATGTAGGTATGAATCGCGCCGATTTCCAGCAGCCCATCTTCCAGCAACTGCGAGATACGCAGGCTTTGTGTACCGGAGAAGGAAAAGTCCAGCTTGCGGGCGATACCTTTTTCGAAGATATCCAGGTGCTCACTGCGCCCGACGCTTGGCATGATCATATGCAGGTCATGGACTTTTTGCGGATTGACCGACGCCAGCGCGCGGGAGAGAAAATCAGCCTGTTTTTGGTTATTCCCTTCCAGCACCACTTTGTCGCCCGGAGCGATCAATTTTTCCAGCATGGCGACCAGATCGTCGGTCGGCAGCACCTTACCCGGTACGGGGACGGATGCCAGGCGACGCTGTTTTTCCGTGCGTCGCGTGTTCCAGACCCGTTCTGGCGTTTGTCCAGATAACATTATTAACCTCCTGATTCAGCGAATCATTTTGATTTGCTTAACACTGAGTAAAGTGTGCGCGCTGGTGAGAAAGGCATCAATTAAGGATAAAAGACGATTGTTAGCCTGAGAGTAATAATCAAAGTGATGATTTGTGACGAGGATCATTTTAAGGAGGGAAAATCTGTAGCATTCCGGGGGCACGATGCGCCCCCGGAATGAAGTAGAACAGTCAGCGCTGCGCGGCCAGGCGCTGGCGAATCTGCTCAAAATGGTCAACGTTGTACAATTTGCCGTTTAGGAAACGTGTTTTCAGTTCACCGGTTTTTTCCTGTTCCCAGGTTTGTTCGTCATGCAGTTGCAGTTCACCCTGCGCATCTCTTTCTACCCGTAACAGCCCGCGCGCCGAACATTTCAGACCGCTGTCGGTTTTCGGCTCTTTGAAGATCATCCGCCCTTTACCGTTGACCGCGCCCCAGGTCGCTTTCATAGCAAAACCGAATGTGTCGCGCGTGTTGTACTGATAGGTAAATGATCCCACGCCGAAGACGACATTTGAGCTGGCAAAACCTTTGGCTTCCAGGCGGCGCAGAATTTCATCTGCACGCGCAAGGGTAATGGAATCGCCATAAATCAGGCCGACATGCGGGTCGAGTACTTTGTAGCCTTTCTCATTCACGGTGCCGCCGAAGATCTCCCATAACACTTCCACCGACCCTTTCTCTTCCGGGCTGCGATCGCCACGCGTATCATCATCTGCCCCGGTGCCACACAGGATCTCAACCGGGTCACCGCTGTCCGGGCGGAACACTATGCGCCCTTCACGATTAAGGATTATCTGTTTCAGTTCACGGGTGTATTCCGTCATCACCCGCCAGTAATCCCAGGTATCCGAGACGATTGAGACAAATCCCTGCGGATAGAGATCGACTATCAAGCGGCGGAAGGTTTCAATCTCTTGTTCCTTCTCGCCCACGCACATTACGCTGTGCTCGGTGGCCGGAATGCTCGCGCCGATAAAATAGTCTTCACCTGCGGTGTAGTAGTCACGGGCATAGAGCAGAGAGGGAATACTGTCGGTGCCTTTAAAGCTCAACAGATGCCCGGCACCGGCCTGCATAGTGTCCTGGAGACCCGCCATGCCACGGAAAGAAAAGTCATGGCACTGGAAATCGAGGTGCGACATATCGCTGCAGGTTTTTTCCGCCCACTGTTCGCAGACCTTACGGTAGTGGTGCGCGATAGTGGCATTAGTAGAGGCTTTCCATAATTCAGCGGAGAGCACGGTCTCAAGGTAATTCACCAGCCAGAAGAACTCATCACGGGTATTCGTGATGGTCAGTACCGGGACTTTCATTGGCACTGTGCTGCCCTCATCAAGGGATTTAATGTGCAGAGGCAGATAGCCCAAATTGTGCAGCGCACGGATGTGGTCCACTGGCACGGCGTCCTGGCCGAGATAGCTGTCCATCACCGCTTTGTATTCATTCACCACATCTTCTTGTGGGCGGGCAAAAAAGGCATCGTTGAACAAATCGACCATAAACCACTGCAAAAAGCCCTGCAGCCCGAAGAACACCAGCTTGCCGTCCGCCACGGGAGAAGAGAAAAAGCGATCGCTGCGCGGCGTAAAGTTGGAGTAGACCTGCGTCGTCCCTTGTGGGTACTGCGCCCGGTGGGAAACTTTGTAACCGTCGATAGCCAGAATGGGGTTCATTTTCATGGTGTTATCTCCCTTAAGCGCAAAAAATAGTATCGATGTCGATAAGCTCTACGCGAGGTTCGCGAAGCTCAGAAGAAGCAAACGAAGTAGTGGTATAAATGGCGTCAATGCCATTGTTCAGCAGGTTTTCCACCCCTTTGGAAAAGACGCCGTGGGTCACGTAAAGGCTCACGCTGCGCGCACCGGCATCGCGTAACACCTGAGCGGAGCCGATAAAAGTACCGCCCGCATCGCAAAGGTCATCCACAATCAGCACATCTTTGCCTGCCACATCGCCAGAAACCAGCGCAAAGCCAGTCAGGTTGCCTGTTGCAACATCACGCTCTTTAGTGAGGATGGCGTAATCCCTCGCCCCGCTGGCTTTTGCCACGTTATGAATTTTCTTCAGCGCCCCGGCATCGGGCGCCACCAGCGTCAATTTGCCTGTACTTATTGCCTGACGCAGGGTTTCACTTTTCATCAGACAGGTTTCCTGAGCAATCACCACGCTGTTGTTGATGGCCGCTGCGGCTGCGTCACTGTGCGGATCCAACAGGAAAACTTTATCGAAATTCAGTACGTTCAACTGGTTAGCGAATACCTTGAGCGCAAAGCTGTCACCATTGACCATGTGGCGGTCCTGACGCGCCCAGGGCAACCAGGCCAGTTCAAGGTGGCTTACGGTGATGTCAGTAGCATGACGCACGGCATCAGTTAATTGGGCTAACAGCATGAAATCATTCATATCACGCATGGCGGCAACGCGAATCCGCATAACCTGAGCAAAACGAGGCAGTTTACTCATCACTCTCAGCCATACTGCGCCGTCAGGAAAGACACCACGTTCGATTTCAACTGGCTGATTATCAAGCGTTAACTCAATTTTGCTGGACATGATTCACCTCACCATTAGTTAATGTCCCTAAGACACTTATAATATTGTCTATGAGACACTTATTGGCAAGGTTTTTTTTCACTTTCCGGCAAACACATAATTAACTCGTTGATATTTAATAAAATAAAAGTTAACTTGCCCCCCTTTGATGGACTGATAAACTTGTGGCGTGTTTAATAAGGCGAATAAGCGATGATAAGCGAAGCAGAGTATCTGGATTCTTATGATGCCAGCCGGTTCCCTTCACCTCTGGTGACGGTAGACAGTGTGCTGTTCACGCTGCATGAGCAGGCGCTTCGCGTTTTGCTGGTGAAACGTGCCAGTCACCCTCAACAGGGGCGCTGGGGTCTGCCTGGCGGATTTATCGATATGGAACAAGATGAGTCCACGCGCGCCACGGCATTACGTAAGCTGACAGAGAAAACCGGCGTCTCCCCTTCCTGGCTGGAACAACTGGATACCTTTTCCGGGGCAAAACGCGATCCCCGTGGCTGGAGTCTGACCATCGCCTGGTATGCGTTAATCTCCTGGGTCGCCTGTGCACCACATATTGCAAGCGTGAGCGATGCCAAATGGATGCCGGTAACCGGGCTGGATGATATCGACCTGGCCTTTGATCATCGGGACATAATTCAGGCTGCGCTGCAACGATTACGGCAGAAAACAATGTACTCTTTACTACCAGTTTATTGTCTGCCTGATATGTTTACCCAGACGCAATTGCAGGAGGCGACGGAGATTATTCTCGGTCAGCCTATCCAGCGAAAAAGCCTGATTCGTCGATTTGAGGCCTCTGGTATGTTTGAAGAGACAGGCGAGAGCGTAGCGACTGGTGCACGAAAAGCGCGCTTGTGGCGGCGTAAACCGGGTGTCGATATTCATCTCTTTTCCCGAAATTTACTGACGGATTAGTATAGTCTGCGCGATGTCCCGCGAAATGAAAAAACGGCGCAACATCGTGCAGCTATAGTTGTCCCATTCTGATTCTATTATTCTGTACTATGGCTGAAATTACACCTTCACGACTCTCGGAAATGGCGGATGATTCTTCCACCTTCCGCCCACTGCGCGGCGGAAGCAATCCGCATTTCCAGACTATGCTGCCGCGCCTGATCCGCCGGAAACTGGGCTTTACACCGACCTGGCAGCGCCTTGAACTGCCCGATGGCGATTTCGTGGATCTCGCCTGGAGCGAAGACCCGACACAGGCAAAACATAAACCCCGTCTGGTGGTCTTTCATGGGCTGGAAGGCAGCCTGCATAGCCCTTATGCTCACGGCCTGATAGAAGCGGCAAAAGCGCGCGGCTGGCTGGGCGTGGTGATGCATTTTCGTGGCTGTAGCGGTGAACCTAATCGCCTTAACCGTATTTACCACTCTGGCGAAACCGAAGACGGTACCTGGTTTTTGCACTGGTTGCAGCGGGAGTTTGGCCAGGTGCCCACCGCTGCGGTGGGCTATTCGCTGGGCGGCAATATGCTGGCCTGTCTGCTGGCAAAAGAGGAAAATCGCGTCCCCCTGGATGCCGCAGTGATTGTCTCTGCCCCCTTTGTGCTGGAAGCATGCAGCGCCCATATCGAAACCGGCTTTTCGCGGGTATATCAACACTATTTGCTCAACCTGCTGAAAGCCAACGCGTCACGAAAATTAAAAGCCTATCCCGGCTCATTACCCATTGATTTACGACAGCTGAAACGTCTGCGTCGTCTGCGCGATTTTGATGATGCGATCACGGCGCGCATCCATGGCTTTGCCGATGCGATTGACTATTACCGCCAGTGCAGTGCCATGCCGTTGCTGAATAAAATCAGCAAACCGACGCTGATCATCCATGCGAAAGACGACCCCTTTATGGATCAAAATGTGATACCCGATACGCAGACGCTGCCGCCGTCAGTAGAATATCAACTCACCGAACATGGTGGTCACGTGGGGTTTGTGGGCGGCACGTTACTACACCCGGAAATGTGGCTGGAAAAGCGCATCCCCGACTGGCTGCAAACTTATCTGGAAATCTGAATGATTATTCCCTGGCAGGATCTGGCGCCTGAGACACTCGACAACCTGATTGAAAGCTTTGTCTTGCGTGAAGGCACCGATTATGGTGAACATGAGCGCTCACTCGAACAAAAGGTCGCCGATGTAAGACGGCAATTGAAAAACGGCGAAGCTGTGCTGGTGTGGTCAGAACTGCACGAAACCGTCAATATTATGCCGCGCTCGCAGTTTCGCGAGTAACGCCCGGGCGGCTGGCTTCGTCTACAACAATGGTTTACTCAGGGAGCTGCTATGTCCGCTAAACATCCGGTTATTGCCGTAACAGGTTCCAGCGGTGCGGGAACCACTACCACCAGCCTCGCGTTTCGCAAAATCTTTGCTCAACTGAATTTGCATGCCGCCGAGGTCGAGGGTGACAGCTTTCATCGCTATACCCGCCCGGAGATGGACATGGTAATCCGTAAGGCCCGGGATTTAGGTCGACATATCAGCTACTTTGGCCCGGAGGCGAATGATTTCGGCCTGCTGGAACAGACATTTATCGAATACGGACAAACCGGCAAAGGTCAGGCACGAAAATATCTGCATACCTACGATGAAGCCGTTCCCTGGAATCAGGTTCCCGGCACGTTCACCCCCTGGCAGCCCTTACCAGAGCCAACAGATGTACTGTTTTATGAAGGGTTACACGGCGGCGTGGTAACGCCACAGCATGATGTCGCCTGCCATGTCGATCTGCTGGTGGGCGTGGTTCCGATAGTTAACCTTGAATGGATTCAAAAGCTGGTGCGTGATACCGGTGAGCGTGGACATTCCCGTGAAGCGGTGATGGACTCGGTGGTACGCTCGATGGAAGACTACATTAACTTCATTACCCCCCAGTTCTCCCGAACCCATATTAACTTCCAGCGCGTGCCGACCGTTGATACTTCCAATCCGTTCGCGGCGAAGGTCATCCCCTCGCTGGATGAAAGTCTGGTCGTCATTCATTTCCGTAACCTTGAAGGGATCGACTATCCCTGGCTGCTGGCGATGCTGCAGGGTTCGTTCATTTCGCACATGAATACGCTTGTGGTGCCGGGTGGGAAAATGGGACTGGCGATGGAGCTCATCATGACCCCGCTGGTACAGCGGTTGATGGAAGGGAAGAAAATTCAGTAGCCTTGCGGCGGACACAATATCTTCCCCCGCCAGGTGTAGCCCCGGAAAGCGTAGCGCCACCGGGGAAAAGGTCGAATGCGCTACGCTTATCCGACTTACCTGCTTAGCCTTTGAAAGCGGTTCTCAGGCCTCAATCACTTCATACGAATGCGTGATTTTCACCGCCTTCTCCAGCATTAACGCGACGGAGCAATATTTCTCGGCAGAGAGATCCACCGCACGCGATACCGCCGCCTCTTTCAGCTCCTTGCCGGTCACGATGAAGTGCAAGTTGATATGCGTAAACAGACGCGGAGCCTCTTCACGACGCTCTGAGGTCAGCTTCACTTCGCAATCTTTCACATCGTGGCGGCCTTTTTGCAGAATAGATACAACATCGATAGCGCTGCATCCTCCTGCTGCCATCAGCACCATTTCCATCGGGCTTGGGGCTTTGTCGCCTGAGTTACCATCCATCAGGATCTGGTGCCCGGACGCAGACTCGCCAAGGAACGTTAAACCTTCTACCCATTTCACTCGAGCTTGCATTTTTAATTCACTCCGGAGTTACAGTTTTCTTTACAGATTACGCGTACATAAGAAAACTCGCAACGGAAGGCGACCTGCGTCAAGCTGAAGCGAGACACCAGGAGACAGGCGACAAAAGCTATGCTAAAACAATCGGGATGCTACAGTGATACATTGATGTTATGTATGTATGCAGAGGACATCACATATTACAGGCCGCAGGCATGTCTGACGGTCCACTTCCCAGGTATGGGGAAGATAGATTGCAACCCCGGACGCGATATGTGAATCCAGCGTCTGGAGCCAGCTTATAACAGAGGATAACCGCGCATGGTGCTTGGCAAACCGCAAACAGACCCGACTCTCGAATGGTTCTTGTCTCATTGCCACATTCATAAGTACCCATCGAAGAGCACGCTGATTCACCAGGGTGAAAAAGCGGAAACGTTGTATTACATCGTCAAAGGCTCAGTGGCTGTGCTAATCAAGGATGAAGAAGGTAAAGAGATGATCCTCTCTTACCTTAACCAGGGAGATTTTATCGGTGAACTGGGTCTGTTCGAAGAGGGTCAGGAGCGCAGTGCATGGGTACGCGCCAAAACCGCTTGTGAAGTGGCCGAAATCTCCTATAAAAAATTCCGTCAATTAATTCAGGTGAACCCGGATATCCTGATGCGTTTGTCTTCTCAGATGGCGCGTCGTCTGCAGGTCACCTCAGAAAAAGTCGGCAACCTCGCCTTCCTTGATGTGACAGGCCGTATCGCACAGACGCTGCTGAATCTGGCGAAACAGCCGGATGCAATGACCCACCCGGACGGTATGCAAATTAAAATTACCCGTCAGGAAATTGGTCAGATCGTTGGCTGCTCCCGCGAAACTGTCGGTCGTATCCTGAAAATGCTGGAAGATCAAAACCTGATCTCCGCGCACGGTAAAACCATCGTCGTGTACGGTACACGTTAATTCTCAAGCGGCGCGTCGCCCTTAACGATGCGCCGTTTTTGTCTCTCTTTTCCATGTGGCGCAGGCTGATTTATCACCCCGAAATCAACTATGCACTGCGACAAACGCTGGTGTTATGCCTCCCTGTGACCGTGGGTCTCATCGCGGGCCGTCTCGATCTCGGTTTGTTGTTTTCCCTTGTTCCTGCCTGCTGCAATATTGCCGGTCTGGATACGCTGCATAAACGTTTCTTCAAACGTGTCTTCATCGGCGGCACTCTCTTCGCTGGCAGTAGCCTCACGGTACAGTTATTACTGACGCAAAATGTTCCGCTACCGCTGATCCTGACCGGATTAACGCTGGTCCTCGGCGTCACGGCAGAAATCAGCGCATTGCACGGGCGCCTGCTCCCCGCCTCGATCATTGCCGCCATCTTTACGCTCAGCCTCGCCGGTAGCATGCCCATCTGGGAACCGTTACTGATTTATGGTCTGGGGACACTGTGGTACGGCGCGTTTAACGCCTTCTGGTTCTGGCTGTGGCGGGAGCAACCGCTACGTGAATCATTGAGTCTGCTGTATCGCCAGCTGGCGGACTATTGCGAAGCAAAATACAGTTTGCTGACGCAGCATGTCGATCCCGAAAAAGCCCTTCCGCCACTACTGGCGCGCCAGCAAAAAGCGGTGGATATGATCAGCCAGTGTTACCAACAGCTGCATATGCTGGCGGCGAATAATAACAACGACTACAAGCGGTTACGCCGCGTTTTCCAGGTAGCTCTCGACTTACAGGAACATATTGCCGTTAGTCTGCACCAACCGCAGGAAGTACAGGAGCTGGTTGAACGCAGCCATGCCGAAGAGGTTATCCGCTGGAATGCGCAAACCGTGGCCGCGCGGTTACGTGTGATCGCCGATGATATTCTTTATCACCGCTATCCCAAACGCTTCAATATGGATAAACAGATTGGCGCACTCGAGAAAATTGCCCGCCAGCACCCGGATAATCCGGTCGGCCATTTTTGCGCCTGGCATTTCAGCCAGATAGCCCGAGTTCTGCGTACCCAGCGTCCACTGTATGTGCGAGACCTGATGGAAGAGAAGCAGCGTCGCTTGCCCCTGCTCCCGGCACTCAAAAGCTATCTGTCGTTCAAATCCTCAGCCTTACGTAATTCGGCACGAATTAGCGTCATGCTCAGTATTGCCAGCCTGATGGGCAGTGCGCTGCATCTTCCAAAACCCTACTGGATAATGATGACGGTGATGTTTGTTACGCAAAACGGTTATGGCGCAACGCGCGTACGCATTCTGCACCGGGCGGCAGGCACCATGGCCGGATTGATCATTGCCGGCGCGACGCTGCACTACCACGTACCGGAAGGCTTCACGCTGACCGCGATGCTGATCGTGACGCTGGTGAGTTATCTGATTATCCGCAAAAGCTACGGCTGGGCGATGGTGGGCTTTACCCTTACCGCGGTATACACGCTCCAGTTACTCACACTCAATGGTGACCAGTTTATTGTTGCCCGTCTTATCGACACGTTGATCGGCTGCCTGATCGCTTTTGGCGGCATGGTTTGGCTATGGCCTCAATGGCAGAGCGGGCTGCTGCGAAAAAATGCCCACGACGCGCTGGAAACTTACCAGGATGCCATTCGGCTGATCCTGAGCGATGATCCGCAGGTTACTCCGTTGGCCTGGCAGCGCATGCGGGTAAACCAGGCACACAATGCGCTGTTTAACTCGCTCAATCAGGCCATGCAGGAGCCTGGCTTTGATACGCGTTATCTGGCAGAAATGAAGCTGTGGGTCACGCACAGCCAGTTTATTGTCGAACATATTAATGCAATGACGACGCTGGCGCGGGAACATACCATGCTCACCCCGGAACTGGCACAGCGATACCTGCAATCATGCGAAATTGCCCTGCAGCGCTGTCAACAGCGGCTGGAGTATGATAGTCCGGGAAGTTCAGGGGATGTGAATATTCTGGAAGCGCCGGAGAGTATGACGTATGGCCCAATGAGTACGCTGGAACAACATCTGCAGCGGATCCTGGGGCATCTGAACACCATGCACACCATCTCGTCGGTGGCATGGCGTCAGCGTCCACATCACGGCATCTGGTTAAATCGCCGCTTGCGGTCTTAAGCGTTAATGACTTTGGCTACTGCTTTCGCGAAGCGCAGCATCCCTTCTTCGATATCGTTTTCTTCAATGATAAGCGACGGCGCAAAACGCATCACATCAGGACCGGCGTTGAGTACCATTAGCCCTTCATCCGCCGAAGCGTAGAGGAAATCACGCGCACGGCCTTTGTACTGCGGTTTCAGCTCCGCACCGATCAACAGCCCCATGCCGCGAATTTCGCTGAACAGATCATACTTCGCGTTGATGTCTTGCAGATGTTTAACAAACAGTTCGCGTTTCTCATTTACGCCATTTAATACTTCTGGCGTATTAATAATGTCGAATGCCACACCGGCAACGGCACAGGCCAGCGGGTTACCGCCATAGGTTGAGCCGTGGGAGCCAGGATGAAATACGCTGGCGATCTCCTGGGTGGTGAGCATGGCGCTTACCGGGAAACCACCGCCGAGCGCTTTGGCGCTGGTCAGGATATCCGGGGTCACACCATAGTGCATATATGCGAACAAATCGCCGCTGCGTCCCATCCCACACTGCACTTCATCAAATACCAGCAGCGCGTTGTGTTCATCACACAGGTCACGCAATCCCTGTAAAAATTCAGGCGTTGCCGCCGTCACTCCGCCTTCGCCCTGAATCGGTTCAACCACTACCGCGCAGGTATGATCGTCCATGACCGCTTTCACCGCATGCAGGTCGTTATAGGGCACGTGAACGATATCCGCTGGTTTCGGACCAAAGCCGTCGGAATATTTCGGCTGACCGCCGACGGTCACAGTGAACAACGAACGGCCATGAAACGCATTGTGGAAAGCGATGATTTTGGTTTTATTGGGACTATGGCGGGTAGATGCATAATAACGCGCCAGCTTGAATGCTGTTTCGTTGGCTTCGGTGCCGGAGTTCATAAACACCACACGCTCGGCAAAGGTGGCGTCGATCAACTTACGCGCCAGGCGCAGTGCGGGTTCATTGGTAAACACATTGCTGATATGCCACAGTGTTTCGCCCTGCGTTTTTAACGCCTCCACCAGCGCCGGATGGCAATGCCCCAGCGCGGTAACTGCGATACCTCCTGCAAAATCAACGTACTCTTTTCCCTGCTGATCCCACACGCGGCTGCCTTTTCCTTTCACCGGAATAAATTCGGCCGGTGCGAAAATTGGTAGAATGACTTCGTCAAATGTTGCGCGCGTGATTGCACCCTGCTGAGTTGCCATGTAACCCCACCCTTTTTAAACAAGAAGTAGAAGTGAAAATATAATCACGAAATATGCATAAAAAATCACTCAATGGCAACTAAAAATCGGCGCGTTGCAAAAAGTTATTCAGTAACGCATGTCCTTGCTCGCTAAGAATACTTTCCGGGTGAAACTGCACCCCTTCCAGATCCCACTGACGATGACGAATCCCCATGATCTCTTGCTTCTCGCTCCATGCGGTCACCTCAAAGCACTCCGGTAACGAAGGCGGATCGATCAACAAAGAATGGTAGCGCGTCACGGTTAACGGGTTATTCAGGCCACGAAAAACCCCCTGCCCGTTATGGGTTACCGGAGAAGTTTTGCCATGCATAACCTGTTGTGCCCGGACAATGCGGGCGCCAAAGACCTGGGCGATAGCCTGGTGACCGAGGCAGACGCCGAGGATCGGCAGCCTGCCTGCATAGTGGCGAATAACCTCCAGCGAAATACCCGACTCATCAGGCGTACAGGGGCCCGGGGAGATCACGATTTTTCGCGGGGCCATAAGCGCAATATCCGCCAGTGTGATGTCATCATTACGCCTGACCTCGACCTGGGCGCCCAGCTCGCAAAAGTACTGATACAGGTTCCAGGTAAAAGAGTCGTAATTATCAATAAGCAGGATCATGGCGGCCTCATCATTTTAAGCCGCCCTATTCTACTCAGTTTCGACGGCTTCGCTTACCACTTTGCCGAAGATCTCACGCAGCGGTTGTAACTCCCCCATCGCCCCGGTCTGGTTCGCTTTACTCCAGCTTTCCGGATCAACGCCACGCCAGTCCAGTCGGTATCCTGCATGTAGCGCAAGCTGCTCGAAGAAAATCCGCTGGGCAATGCCATTGCCAATACGAAATGGATGCAGCACGTTGATTTCACAGTAGTAATGGGCCAGCCGCTCGATAAATTCTTCTTTCCCGAGCCCCTGTAGCCACTCTTCGTCTTCAAGCGACTGCATTAACGCATTGCCTTCTTTTTCGATGTATTCGAAATGGCAAAAGCGGGTATCTCCCTGATAAATATCCACTTCGCGCACCTGCCCGGCCCAGTCGAAGACATCCTGGTAAATGTGGCGGTGAATAGCGCACAGATGCGGCAGCCCGCGGGCCAACGGCCCCAGTTCCAGCGTGGCGGCACGTAACGCCGTGAGTTCCCATGCCGCCTGTTCCAGACGCTGCGCCTCGCGAATACCCAGCCTGTTGCGCATCACATTGAGGCCAGGGAAGAGATAAGGATCGCGGCCGTCGCCGAATTTATCGCTCATAGTGCCTCCTTAACTCTTCAATACGCGTCATCGCCTCATCGGGTGTGAGCGTTACCAGCGGGCTTTCAATGCCTTCAAGACGCCTGCTGGCCTGAAAATTGACATTACGGTCTTGCTCCCAGAGACGGGATTTTTGTCGGTCGGTGAGTTTTTTGGTCATAACGCCTCCCTGATGTCTCGCTCATGTGCCACAAGTATAAGCAGCAATTTCGCGTCACGCAGGGAGGGGAACGCGCACAGGCCGAACGGCCCGTGCGAAAAAAAGCTTATGGCAGGACTTTGGCAGAGAGGATGACAACCGGTTTTGACGGCACATTCTGATAGGGGCCGACATCGTGAGTTGGAACCTGAGAAATCTTATCAGCGACATCCATCCCTTTGACAACTTTACCAAATACCGCGTAGCCAAAATCACGTTGGCCGTGATCCAGGAAAGCGTTATCAGCGACGTTAATAAAGAATTGACTGGTGGCGCTGTCTTTATCTGCCGTACGGGCCATGGAGATAGTACCGCGCGTATTGCGTAAACCGTTATCCGCTTCGTTTTTAATGGGCGGGTTAGGCTGTTTTTGCTGCATTTGTTCTGTAAATCCACCACCCTGGACCATAAAACCCGGGATCACGCGGTGAAAAGTGGTGTTGTTATAAAAACCGCTATTTACATAATCCACAAAGTTTTTCACCGACACGGGGGCTTTCTGACTGTTCAGCTCCAGTTCGATGTTGCCAGCTGATGTGGTGAGCAGAACATGAGGATCGCCTTTTGCCGCCAGCGCGGAAGAGGAGATTGCAGAAAGGGCACACACAGCCGCAATTGCCGCCAGAGTCGATTTAACCATGAGGTTTCCTTAACGAAATACAGGTAAGAAAGCGAGTGGCTTGATTCTAAAGAGCACTCCGCCACCAGGCCAGCCTTTTACTTAATTTTACGCAATTGAAACATATGTTACGCTGGCTGACCACGCATTGTGTGGTCATTCTGCTATCACCTTCACTCGCTCTTGCGATAAAACGCCACTTCTTCACCACCACTGTCCGTCTGAATCCAGCTTTGCGCCGGTTGCGTGGTGGCAATCACTCGCCCCTGGCGAATGGACCAGCGCACCGGTGACTGACATCGCACCGCGTCAAAACCGCTTTCAACCGGTAAAATGATCATATTTGCCGGATTACCTGGCACAATACCGTAGTCCTTAAGACCAAAGGTTCTGGCGCTATTGTCGGTAATCAGCCGCAGGCCATCATCAATTTGCTGATACCCCATCAACTGGCAAACATGCAGACCCATATGCAGTACCTGCAACATATTGCCGGTGCCGAGTGGGTACCAGGGATCAAAGACATCATCATGGCCAAAGCAAACATTAATCCCGGCAGCCAGCATCTCCTTCACGCGGGTGATCCCGCGCCGCTTCGGATAATCATCAAAACGCCCCTGCAGATGGATATTCACCAGCGGATTAGCGACAAAGTTAATACCGGAGAGTTTCAATAAGCGGAAAAGGCGAGATGTATAGGCGCCATTATAGGAGTGCATCGCCGTGGTGTGGCTGGCGGTAACGCGCGCGCCCATCTCCATTTTCAACGCCAGCGCGGCAACCGTTTCGACAAACCTCGACTGTTCGTCGTCTATCTCATCACAATGGATATCCAGTGGTCGGTCATATTTCTTCGCCAGCTCAAAGGCGATATGCAGCGACTCCACCCCATACTCGCGGGTAAATTCAAAATGGGGAATTGCCCCTACCACGTCAGCGCCAAGCTGTAAGGCTTCTTCCAGCAAGGCTGCGCCGTTGGGATAAGACAAGATCCCCTCTTGCGGGAAGGCAACGATTTGCAGGTCTATCCAGGGCGCAACTTCCTGCTTCACTTCCAGCATTGCTTTTAGCGCTGTCAGGGTCGGGTCGGAGACATCAACATGGGTGCGAACATGCTGGATACCATTCGCCATTTGCCATTTCAGCGTCTGCCAGGCTCGCTTTTTCACATCATCATGGCTGAGTAATGCTTTACGTTCTGCCCAACGCTCAATTCCCTCAAACAGGGTTCCCGACTGATTCCAGTTTGGTTCCCCTGCGGTTTGGGTGGTATCAAGATGTATGTGCGGTTCGATAAAGGGTGGCAGCGCCAGCCCGCCCCTGGCATTTAAGACTTCGTAACTTTCATGCTGCGGGGCGCTCATCGGGGTGATATCACCAAAGTGGCCCTTCTCAATCGCGATTTGCCATAGCCCTTTTCGCCCAGGTAAATGAACGTTCTGAACCAGCCAAAGTGGTGTTGCCGTCATACCTCTACCCCCTGGTTATCACTGAAACGTTGTTTCAGGCAATTGCCTTAAATTCACTTCTTTTTTGTACACAATTTCCACAACCCTGAAAAGCCTGACAGATCCGCGACTTATAAAAAACCATCAAAATCAATTATCTACCCATTAAGTAGTAGGTGAAGATGTATTTGACCTGCATCAATAAGTACCAGGGCTGAATCGTTAAGGTAGGC
Source organism: Phytobacter palmae (assembly GCF_039409775.1). Classification (NCBI taxonomy): domain Bacteria; kingdom Pseudomonadati; phylum Pseudomonadota; class Gammaproteobacteria; order Enterobacterales; family Enterobacteriaceae; genus Phytobacter; species Phytobacter palmae. The sequence goes on from NZ_JBCIVJ010000002.1 coordinate 34,488, forward strand.
AGTAATAGAAAAGAAATCGAGGCAAAAATGAGCAAAGTCAAACTCGCTATAATCGGTAACGGCATGGTCGGTCACCGCTTTATTGAGGATCTCCTTGATAAAGCAGATGCCACCCAGTTCGAGATTACCGTTTTTTGTGAAGAACCCCGTAAAGCCTACGATCGCGTTCACCTGTCTTCCTACTTTTCGCATCATACTGCGGAAGAACTGTCGCTGGTACGTGAAGGTTACTACGAAAAGCATGGCGTTAACGTTCTCGTTGGCGAACGGGCAATTACCATCAATCGCCAGGAGAAAGTGATCCACTCCAGCGCCGGTCGTACTGTCTATTATGACAAACTGATCATGGCGACAGGCTCTTATCCGTGGATCCCGCCCATTAAAGGCTCCGAAACGCAGGATTGCTTTGTTTACCGCACCATTGAAGACCTTAATGCCATCGAAGCCTGCGCTCGTCGCAGCAAACGTGGTGCGGTGGTCGGTGGTGGTCTGCTCGGGCTGGAAGCAGCCGGCGCCCTGAAAAACCTCGGTATTGAAACGCACGTTATCGAATTTGCCCCCATGCTGATGGCTGAACAGCTCGATCAGATGGGCGGTGAACAGCTTAAACGCAAAATCGAAAGCATGGGCGTGCGTGTGCACACCAGCAAAAACACCAAAGAGATTGTCCAGGAGGGCATAAGCGCACGCAAAACCATGCGCTTTGCCGATGGTACCGATCTGGAAGTCGACTTTATCGTCTTCTCAACCGGTATTCGCCCGCGCGACAAACTGGCAACCCAATGCGGGCTGGATGTAGCCCAGCGTGGCGGGATCGTGATTAACGACGCCTGCCAGACCTCCGACCCGGATATCTACGCGATTGGTGAATGCGCCAGCTGGAATAGCCACGTCTACGGTCTGGTCGCACCGGGCTACAAAATGGCGCAGGTCGCTGTAGACCATATCCTTGGCAATGCGAACGCCTTTGCCGGTGCGGACATGAGCGCCAAGCTGAAACTGCTGGGCGTGGACGTTGGCGGGATCGGCGATGCCCATGGCCGCACGCCGGGCGCACGCAGCTACGTTTACCTCGACGAAAGCAAAGAAGTCTACAAACGCCTTATCGTTAGCCCTGACAACAAAACCCTGCTTGGTGCAGTACTGGTGGGCGATACCAGCGACTTCGGCAACTTGTTGCAGCTGGTATTGAATGCGATTGAGCTACCGGAAAACCCGGACGCCTTAATCCTGCCGGCACATGCCAGCAGCGGCAAACCCTCCATCGGCGTCGATAAACTGCCAGACAGCGCACAGATCTGCTCCTGCTTCGACGTCACCAAAGGCATGCTGATCTCTGCCATCAACAAGGGCTGCCATACCGTTGCGGCCCTGAAAGCGGAAACCAAAGCCGGGACCGGCTGCGGCGGTTGTATTCCACTGGTCACTCAGGTGCTGAACGCCGAGCTTGCGAAACAGGGCATCGAAGTGAACAACAACCTGTGCGAGCACTTCGCTTATTCTCGCCAGGAGCTGTATCACCTGATCCGCGTCGAAGGCATCAAATCCTACGATGAACTGCTGGCCAAACACGGCCAGGGTTACGGTTGTGAAGTGTGTAAACCGACGGTCGGCTCTCTGCTGGCCTCCTGCTGGAATGAGTATGTGCTCAAGCCGCAGCATACGCCACTGCAGGACACCAACGACAACTTCCTGGCGAACATTCAGAAAGACGGCACCTACTCCGTTATCCCGCGCTCTGCGGGTGGCGAAATCACCCCGGAAGGGCTGATGGAAGTGGGCCGTATCGCCCGCGAATTTAATCTCTATACCAAAATTACGGGCTCCCAGCGTATTGGTCTGTTTGGCGCGCAGAAAGACGATCTGCCGGAAATCTGGCGTCAGCTGATTGAAGCCGGTTTCGAAACTGGTCACGCCTATGCCAAAGCGTTGCGCATGGCGAAAACCTGTGTCGGTTCCACCTGGTGCCGCTACGGCGTAGGCGACAGCGTGGGCTTCGGCGTTGAGCTGGAAAACCGCTACAAAGGCATCCGTACTCCGCACAAAATGAAGTTCGGGGTTTCCGGCTGTACCCGTGAATGTGCCGAAGCGCAGGGTAAAGACGTGGGCATTATTGCCACCGAAAAAGGCTGGAACTTGTATGTTTGCGGTAACGGCGGGATGAAACCGCGCCATGCGGATTTGCTGGCGGCGGATCTTGACCGGGAAAACCTGCTCCGGTACCTCGACCGTTTCATGATGTTCTACATCCGTACGGCTGACAAACTGACCCGCACGGCCTCCTGGCTGGATAACCTTGAAGGCGGCATCGATTACCTCAGAAGCGTCATCATCGATAACAAACTGGGCCTGAATGACCAGCTTGAAGCCGAAATGGCCCGTCTGCGCGACGCCGTTATCTGCGAATGGACCGAAACCGTTAACAACCCGCAGGCACAGGTACGCTTCAGACACTTTATCAATAGCGACAAACGCGACCCGAACGTTCAGGTTGTGGCAGAACGCGAGCAACACCGCCCGGCAACGCCATATGAACGCATCCCGGTAAAAATGGTGGAGGAAACCGTATGAGCCAGTGGAACACTATCTGCAAAATTGACGATATCATCCCGGCGACGGGTGTATGCGCTCTGCTGAATGGCGAACAGGTGGCCATTTTCCGCCCGCGTCGCGATGAACAGGTTTTCGCGATCAGCAATATCGACCCGTTCTTTGAAGCCAGTGTGCTCTCTCGTGGCCTGATTGCCGAGCACAATGGAGAACTGTGGGTCGCCAGCCCGTTGAAAAAACAGCGTTTCCGCCTGCGTGATGGGTTATGTATGGAGGACGAAAGTCGTTCTGTGGCCCACTTCGACGCGCGTGTTAAAGACGGCGTAGTGCAACTTAAAGCCTGAGGAAATGGGAGGCGCAATGCCTCCCTCTTTTTGGATTCATCAAAAGCGTAATCGCTTATTGAGCCAGTTTTTTAATTTTAACTTTTCGTTATTTACACAAAATCATTGGTGCTGCGTCGTGATGGCAACTGAACGACTTCCGGCGCAAAGATAACGTGTTAAAGGATAATCAATATGTTCACCGACACTATCAATAAGTGTGCGGCTAACGCTGCGCGCATTTCACGCCTCTCTGCTAATAATCCTGTAGGTTTCTGGATCAGTTCTGCTATGGCGGGTGCCTATGTAGGTTTAGGGATTATTTTAATTTTTACCCTCGGCAACTTGCTAGACCCGTCAGTGCGCCCGTTGGTGATGGGCGCAACGTTCGGTATCGCGTTAACACTGGTGATCATTGCCGGTTCTGAACTCTTTACCGGCCATACCATGTTCCTGACACTCGGAGTGAAAGCAGGCACCATTACCCAGGGTCAGATGTGGACTATTCTGCCGCAAACCTGGCTGGGTAATCTGTTAGGCTCCGTGCTGGTTGCGTTGCTGTATAACTGGGGTGGCGGTAGCTTACTGCCGCTGGATACCAGCCTTGTTCATACCGTTGCACTGGCCAAAACCAACGCACCGGCAGGCGTTCTGTTCTTTAAAGGCGCACTGTGTAACTGGCTGGTTTGTCTGGCAATCTGGATGGCGATTCGTACCGAAGGCGCCGCAAAATTCCTCGCCATCTGGTGGTGTCTGCTGGCTTTTATCGCCTCTGGCTACGAACACTCCGTTGCCAACATGACGCTGTTTGCCCTCTCGTGGTTTGGTCACCACAGCGAAGCGTATACCCTCTCCGGAATCGGCCATAACCTGTTGTGGGTAACCCTGGGCAATACTTTCTCCGGTGCCGTGTTTATGGGTCTGGGTTACTGGTATGCTACGCCGAAAGCGGAGCGCCCGTCTGCAACCCAGACAGCAAAGAGCCAACCAATTACAACCAATTAATAAAAACACGAACAATTCGAGCTGCAGGCAGCAGGCAACACAGCGAATCCCGAGGAGCTTACTGGTGTAAGCGACTGGATGAGCGAAGCAGCCAACGCACCTGCGGCGCGAAGAATGAAGTGTATTTGAGGTGATGTCGTGGACCATTTACCCATTTTTTGTCAATTACGCGACCGCGCCTGCCTGCTGGTAGGCGGAGGCGATGTCGCAGAACGTAAAGCCCGACTTTTAATGGACGCTGGTGCACGGCTGACCGTTAACTCACTCACCTTCGCTCCCCAGTTTCATGTGTGGGCGAATGAAGGGATGCTAAAGCTGGTACAAGGCGGTTTCGACGAAAGCCTGCTCGATCCATGCTGGCTGGTCATTGCCGCAACGGATGATGAAGCCGTCAACCAGCAGGTCAGCGATGCAGCCGAATCGCGCCGTATCTTCTGTAACGTGGTGGACGCGCCGAAACAGGCGAGCTTTATCATGCCATCGATCATCGACCGTTCTCCGCTGATGGTCGCCGTCTCTTCCGGCGGCACCTCGCCGGTACTGGCGCGCCTGCTACGGGAAAAGCTTGAATCGCTACTCCCCCAGCATCTCGGACATGTTGCCCGCTACGCAGGCAAACTGCGGCGCCGCGTAAAAGACCACTTTGCCAGCGTCGCCGAGCGCCGCCGCTTCTGGGAAAAACTGTTTGTAAATGACCGTCTCGCCCAGTCGCTGGCGAATCAGGATGCTCCGGCTGTCGAAGCCATCATCGGGCAACTGCTTGCCGAACCGCTGGATCATCGTGGCGAAGTGGTGCTGGTAGGTGCAGGTCCGGGCGATGCCGGTTTGTTGACGCTCAAAGGGCTGCAACAGATCCAGCAGGCCGATGTGGTGGTCTATGACCGCCTGGTCTCGGATGAAATCATGAACCTGGTACGCCGCGATGCCGACCGCGTGTTTGTTGGCAAGCGTGCGGGATATCACTGTGTACCGCAGGAAGAGATTAACCAGATCCTGTTACAGGAAGCGCAACGGGGCAAACGGGTGGTGCGCCTGAAAGGGGGCGATCCGTTTATCTTCGGACGCGGCGGTGAAGAACTGGAAACCCTTTGCCACGCGGGCATTCCCTTTTCGGTGGTACCAGGCATTACCGCCGCCTCAGGTTGTTCTGCATATTCCGGCATTCCATTAACCCACCGGGATTATGCCCAGAGCGTACGCCTGATAACGGGCCATTTAAAAACCGGCGGCGAGCTGGACTGGGCAAACCTGGCAGCAGAAAAACAGACGCTGGTCTTTTACATGGGGCTAAACCAGGCGGCGACCATTCAGGAAAAATTGATTGAGCACGGTATGCAGGCTGATATGCCTGTCGCGCTGGTAGAAAACGGCACCTCAGTGAAACAGCGCGTCGTCAGCGGCATCCTGACTGATCTGGGGGAACTGGCCCGGCAGGTCGAAAGCCCGGCGCTCATCATCGTAGGCCGTGTCGTCGGCCTGCGCGATAAACTTAAGTGGTTTTAGCCTTTACTTCATCAGGTCAGTCATTTCACCGACGCTACCCCGGATAAGGCGTTTACGCTGCATCCGGGATTCCCGGGTGCGCTTACCCGGGCTACGCTGTTTCATAAGCCCCGGGTCGCCGGGATAATTCTTTCTTTTTTATTCAACAGGTTAACCATTCCACTGGCATGAAATTGCCATCACGTGGCGATTTTGTGATCTCTCTCCACAATACAATTCATTATGTGTTGTTATATTGGTTATGTGTCGTCATATGTTGAAATCTACCGTTGGCTGTCGGCGGATTTCAGGCAACACCCTTTTGACCCTACATACAACATTCTAAGAAAGGTATTGATATGAAAAGCCAGGAACTTCAACGCAAGCTCGGCTTCTGGGCCGTGCTCGCTATCGCCGTCGGGACAACCGTCGGCTCCGGTATTTTCGTTTCAGTGGGAGAAGTGGCGAAAGCCGCAGGATCGCCGTGGCTAACCGTGCTCGCTTTCGTCATTGGCGGTCTGATCGTTATTCCACAGATGTGCGTCTACGCCGAGCTTTCTACCGCATACCCTGAAAACGGCGCGGATTATATTTATCTGAAAAATGCGGGCAGCCGTCCGCTGGCCTTTCTCTCCGGCTGGGCCAGCTTCTGGGCCAACGATGCCCCCTCGTTGTCGATTATGGCGCTGGCGGTGGTCAGCAACTTCAACTTTTTGATGCCGCTCGATCCACTCACCGGCAAGCTGGTGGCGACGGCGCTTATCGTCATGTTTATGCTGCTGCATCTGCGCTCTGTCGAGGGCGGCGCCGCCTTCCAGACGCTGATCACCATCGCTAAAATTATCCCCTTCACTATCGTTATCGGCGTTGGCATTTTCTGGTTCAAAACCGACAACTTCGCTGCGCCAGAGGCTAGCGCCACCGTTACGGCGACATCTGGCATTATGGCCCTGCTGGCGGGGGTGTCGGCCACCAGTTGGTCTTATACCGGGATGGCCTCCATCTGCTATATGACCGGTGAAATCAAAAACCCCGGCAAGACCATGCCGCGGGCGTTGATTGGCTCCTGTCTGCTGGTTTTAGTGCTCTACTCTCTGCTGGCGCTGGTTATTTCCGGTCTGATGCCTTTTGAAAAACTATCGGCCTCGGAAACCCCCATCTCCGACGCACTGACCTATATTCCGGCGCTGGGTAGCATGGCGGGCATTTTTGTGGCGATCACCGCGATGATTGTTATTCTCGGTTCGCTTTCCAGTTGCGTGATGTACCAGCCGCGTCTGGAGTATGCGATGGCGAAGGACAAGCTCTTTTTCAAATGCTTCGCCCATGTTCACCCGAAATACAACACCCCGGATGTCTCGATCATCTTGCAGGGAGCGCTCGGGATCTTCTTCATCTTTGTCTCCGATCTGACCAGCCTGCTCGGTTACTTCACCCTGGTGATGTGCTTCAAAAACACCCTCACCTTCGGCTCAATTATCTGGTGTCGCAAACGCGACGACTATAAACCGCTCTGGCGTACACCTCTGTTTGGCCTGATGACGTTCCTCGCCATCTGCTCGAGCCTGATCCTCGTCGCCTCTACTTTTGTCTGGGCGCCCATTCCTGGTCTTATCTGCGCCCTGATCGTTATCGCCACCGGCCTGCCTGCTTATGCCTTCTGGGAAAAGCGCAACCGTCGACTGGCCGCACTTTCGTAAACCCGTCTGGAGAAACGTTACATGTTGGATATTGATAAAAGCACTGTGGATTTCCTGGTTACCGAAAATATGGTGTCGGAAGTGGAGAAAGTTCTGCAGCAGGATGTTCCCCGCGTCCATAGCATCGTTGATGAAATGGTTCGTCGCGGTGTTGACCGGATCTATTTCGTGGCCTGCGGATCGCCGCTCAATGCTGCGCAAACGGCGAAGCATCTTGCGGATCGTTATTCAGATTTACAGGTTTATGCGATTTCCGGCTGGGAGTTTTGCGATAACACCCCGCACCGCCTGGACAGCCGTTGCGCAGTGATAGGGGTTTCGGATTACGGCAAAACCGAAGAGGTGATTAAAGCACTGGAATTGGGCCGTGCCTGCGGCGCGCTCACCGCCGCCTTCACTAAAAAACCGGACAGCCCGATCACCGTCCCGGTGGAGTACGTCGTGGATTACCAGGCCGACTGCATCTGGGAAATCCATCTGCTGCTCTGCTACAGCGTGGTGCTGGAGATGGTGACCCGCCTCGCGCCACATGCGGAAATCGGCAAAATCAAAACCGATCTGCAAAAACTGCCGCAGGCGCTGGGCTATCTGGTACGGAACTGGGAAGAGAGAGGTCGCCAGCTTGGCGAGCAGGCAAGCTCATGGCCGATGATCTACACCGTTTCCGCCGGCCCGCTGCGCCCACTGGGCTATAAGGAAGGCATTGTCACCCTGATGGAGTTTACCTGGACGCACGGCTCGGTTATTGAGAGCGGGGAATTCCGCCATGGACCGCTTGAAGTGGTGGAGCCCGGCGTCCCCTTCCTGTTCCTGCTGGGTAATGACGAAAGCCGCCACACGACCGAGCGCGCCATCCGCTTTGTGAAAGCGCGTACTGATAACGTCATTGTCATCGATTACGCCGACATCGCTCAGGGTCTGCACCCGTGGCTGGCGCCGTTTTTGATGTTCGTGCCGATGGAGTGGCTCTGCTACTACCTGTCGATTTACAAAGATCACAATCCGGATGAACGTCGCTATTACGGCGGCCTTGTGGAGTATTGATTTCGCTATCCGGCCCGTCCGGGCCGGTTTTCCTTAAAAGGAGCAGAGCAATGAAAACTGGCATGTTTACTTGCGGACATCAGCGTTTACCCGTTGAAGAGGCATTTCGTGATGCCCATGAGCTGGGCTATGACGGTATCGAACTGTGGGGCGGGCGTCCCCACGCTTTCGCCCCTGATTTGAAAGCGGGCGGTATCAAAAAGATCAGAGAGCTTGCCCGTAGCTGGCAGTTACCCATTATCGGCTACACGCCAGAAACCAACGGCTACCCGTGGAATATGATGCTGGGGGACGAGCGGATGCGCCGCGAAAGCCTGGATATGATCAAGCTGGCGATGGATATGGCCAAAGAGATGAACGCCGGATTCACGCTCATCTCCGCCGCCCACGCAGGTTACCTGACCCCACCGGATGTTATCTGGCAGCGCCTGGCCGATAATCTGCATGAGCTGTGCGAGTATGCGCAGGACATTGAGATGGATCTGGTGCTCGAACCACTTACGCCTTATGAGTCCAACGTTATCTGTAATGCCAATGATGTGCTGCGCGCCTTTTCCCTGGTCCCGTCGCCGCGCCTGTACAGCATGATTGATATCTGTGCCCCCTGGGTGCAGGGCGAGCCGGTGATGAGCTACTTCAACAAACTGGGCGATAAACTTCGCCACCTGCATATTGTCGACAGCGACGGTGCGAGCGACAGCCACTATATCCCCGGTGAAGGCAAAATGCCGCTGCGTGAACTGATGTGCGATGTTATCGCCAGCGGCTACAACGGTTATTGCACAATTGAACTGGTGACAATGTACATGAACGAGCCGCGGCTATTTGCCCGTCAGGCGCTGGAGCGCTTTCGCGCGTTGCTGCCGGAGGAGAGCGCATGAAACGGCTGGCGACCATCGGCGATAACTGCGTCGACATCTATCCACACCTCGGCAAAGCCTTTTCCGGTGGCAATGCGGTAAACGTGGCGGTTTACAGCACCCGTTACGGCATGGCACCAGGCTGCGTGACCTGGGTTGGCGAGGACGAATACGGTCGGATGTTAAAGGACGATCTGGCCCGGATGGGCGTCGATACCAGCCATGTGCATGTCAAATGCGGCGTCACCGCGCAAACTCAGGTGGAGCTGAAGGGTAATGACCGGGTACTGGGTGACTATACCGAAGGGGTGATGGCCGATTTTGCACTGGATGAGCAGGATTTCGCCTGGCTTGATGACTATGACATGATTCACTCCGCTATCTGGGGCCACGCTGAAAGCGCCTTTCCCCGGCTGCATGCGACGGGCAAACTGACAGCGTTTGATTTTGCAGATAAGTGGGAGAGTCCGCTCTGGCAAACCCTGCCGCCGCATCTCGATTTTGCCTTTGCCTCGGCGCAGCAGGAGGACGACATACTGAGAGAGCGTATGCAGACGATAGTCGCGTGCGGCGCAGGCATCGCTATCATCACGCTGGGTGAAAATGGCAGTATCGCCTGGGATGGCGAACATTTTTATCGCCAGCCCGCTGCTTGCGTTGATGTCATCGATACCATGGGTGCGGGGGACTCTTTTATCGCCGGTTTCCTTTGCGCTATGGCCTGCGGCAGGTCGCTCACTGTTGCGATGGAACAGGGTACACTCAGCGCGGCGCGCACTATTCAATATCACGGTGCATGGTAATCCTGTGCTGGCATGAGCCGCATCATGCCAGCGCTCTGTTACTCGCTGATAAACAACCCTATAATTCCTCTATTCCATTCTTTTCAGGGTTGAGCCATGCCAGCTACGGACCGCTATTCTCACCAACTGCTTTACGCCACGGTTCGCCAGCGCCTGCTGGATGATATTGCCCAGGGCGTCTACAAAGCCGGACAACAGATCCCCACCGAGAGTGAGCTTTGTGCGCAGTACAATGTAAGCAGAATCACAATTCGCAAAGCGATAAGCGATCTGGTGGCGGACGGCGTACTGATCCGCTGGCAGGGAAAAGGAACCTTTGTACAAAGCCAGAAAGTGGAAAATGCCTTGCTGACCGTCAGCGGGTTTACCGATTTTGGCGTCTCACAGGGTAAGCCGACGAAAGAGAAAGTCATTGAACAGGCGCGTATCTCTGCGGCGCCGTTTTGTGAAAAGCTGAACATTCCGGGTAACAGTGAAGTTTTCCACTTAAGCCGGGTGATGTATCTGGACAAGGAGCCGCTCTTTATCGACAGCTCATGGATCCCGCTGTCGCGCTACCCGCAATTTGATGCGTATTATAGCGAGGGAGAATCAACCTATCAGCTTTTCCAGAAGCATTTTGATACGCGGGTCGTGAGCGACAAAAAGACGATCGATATTTTCGCTGCCACCCGTTCACAGGTGCAGTGGCTTAAATGCGAACTGGGCGAGCCGCTGTTTCGCATCAGCAAAATCGCCTTCGATCAGAACAGTAAACCGGTACATGTTTCCGAGCTTTTCTGCCGGGCCAACCGTATTACGCTAACGATTGATAACCAGCACGCGTAGCCTGAACATCCCGGATGCGGCGTAAGCGCCTTCTCCGGGCTACTTTTTAGAAAACTGCAATTCCGGATCGCATAATCGATGCCCTCACCCCTTTGGGGAGAGGGCCAGAGTGAGGGGAATATCCCCCGGAGGACTTACGGCTTCGCCACGAAGCCAATAGCCTCGTAGACTTTCTTCAGCGTTTCAGACGCACGGGCACTGGCTTTTTCCGCACCCTCTTTCATGATCTTCTGCAAGTACGCTTCGTCATCGCGATAGCGGTGATAACGCGCCTGCAGCTCTGTCAGCATACCGGAAACGGCATCTGCTACTTCGCCTTTCAGATGGCCGTACATTTTGCCTTCGAAGTGCTGTTCCAGTTCCGGAATACTCTGGCCGGTCACAGCAGAGAGAATATCCAGCAGGTTAGAAACACCCGCTTTATTCTGGATGTCATAACGCACTACCGGTGGCTCGTCACCGTCGGTCATTGCACGTTTGATTTTCTTCACCACCGATTTCGGGTCTTCCAGCAGGCCGATAACGTTGTTGCGGTTATCGTCAGACTTGGACATTTTCTTCGTCGGCTCCAGCAGCGACATCACGCGTGCGCCGGATTTCGGAATGAACGGCTCCGGCACTTTGAAGACATCGCCATAGATAGCGTTAAAACGCTGGGCGATATCGCGACTCAGTTCCAGGTGCTGTTTCTGGTCTTCGCCGACCGGAACCTGATTGGTCTGATAGAGCAAAATATCCGCCGCCATCAGTACCGGATAATCGAACAGACCGGCGTTAATGTTTTCGGAATAACGCGCTGATTTATCTTTGAACTGGGTCATACGGCTCAGTTCGCCGAAATAGGTGTAGCAGTTCAGTGCCCAACCCAGTTGTGCATGCTCCGGCACATGGGACTGAACGAAAATGGTGCTTTTCTCAGGATCGATACCACATGCCAGATAGAGCGCCAGCGTGTCCAGGGTCGCTTTGCGCAGTTTTTCAGGATCCTGACGCGCGGTGATGGCATGCAGGTCAACGATGCAATAGATGCAATGATAGTCATCCTGCATGTTTACCCACTGACGCAACGCACCCATGTAGTTACCAATGGTCAGTTCACCTGAAGGCTGTGCGCCACTAAATACGATGGGTTTAGTCATGTTTCACGTCCTGATTTTCACTGTGCGGGAGCCCGAGTGCGGGCAGTAGTTCGTTGAAGCGGTCGTACACGTAGTCCGGCTCACTCAATGTAATGGCTTCGCCGTAATTGTAACCATAGGTCATGCCGACAGAGCAACAGCCAGCAGCCTGAGCGGCGAGAATATCATTACGAGAATCGCCGACGAACAGCAATTCGTTCGGTGCCAGCCCCAGCTTCTCCGCTACCAGTAGCAGCGGTTCCGGGTGAGGCTTTTTGTTTTTCACGTCGTCACCACCGATGACCACGCGGAAATAGTGCGCAATACCCAGCGTTTCAAGGAGCGGGGCAACAAATGGCGTAGGCTTGTTGGTTACCAGCGCCATCGGGAAACCTTTTTCGTGCAGTGCAGCCAGCGTATGGGCCACGTCAGGGAACAGAAAACTGCCCTCTTCCACTGACTCAGCGTAGTAGCGGTCAAACAGCCTACGCAGCATCATTGCCTGCTCTTCCTGTGGAATATCCGCATGGTTAATCGCCGGTTTCCCGGACGCAGCACGCTGCGCGTTGCGCTCCTGCAGCGACCAGCTTAGTGCCCGTGACATCAGCACATCCGCGCCATTACCAATCCAGGTGATGACACGATCTTCACCCGCCTGGGGCAGTTCCAGCGCATATAATGCGTTATCTACTGCTGCCGTCAGCCCCGGTGCGCTGTCCACCAGCGTACCGTCAAGGTCAAAAGCTATCCCACGAATTGCCTGCATTTTATCCATGACTTACCTTTGCCAGTTCATTGCGCATTTCATCAATGACTTTTTTGTAATCCGGCTGGTCAAAAATCGCCGAACCAGCAACAAACATATCTGCACCTGCCGCAGCGATTTCAGCGATATTGCTGACCTTTACACCGCCATCCACTTCCAGACGAATATCAAAACCAGATTCATCAATCCGACGACGTACTTCGCGCAATTTATCAAGCGTATGTGGAATGAAGGATTGCCCGCCGAAACCCGGGTTAACCGACATCAGCAGAATCACATCCAGCTTATCCATAACATAATCCAGATAGCTCAGCGGGGTGGCAGGGTTAAATACCAGTCCTGCTTTACAGCCGTGCTCTTTAATCAATTGCAGCGTACGATCAACATGCTCAGAAGCTTCCGGATGGAACGTAATAATGGTTGCCCCGGCGGCGGCAAAGTCCGGCACCAGACGATCAACAGGCTTCACCATCAGATGGACATCAATCGGCGCCGTAATGCCGTAATTACGCAGCGATTTCAGTACCATCGGTCCAATGGTCAGGTTAGGCACATAGTGGTTGTCCATGACATCGAAGTGAACCACATCTGCACCGGCAGCCAGCGCACTGGCAGTATCTTCACCCAGGCGGGCAAAGTCAGCCGACAGAATCGAGGGGGCAATCAAATACTGAGTCATCCGCATCTCCTTGAGAAGAATATAAATTCATTTTACAGGGTGTAGACAAACGCATTCATTCCTGACGGCGAAGCCGCTCTGGCTCAGACAGTTGCCGGGCGATAGAGCGCCAGCAGTTCATCCACCTTTTTACGCGTCCCACCGTTGCTGCTGATACTGCGTCGTACTTTCACAACGTGCAGTTTCGCCTGGCTATACCACTCACGCGTCAGCGCTGTGTCGTGGTTGGAAATCAGAACCGGGATCCGGTTATGTACCAGGCTCTCGGCAATGGCAGCCAGATGAGCCTGTTGCTCCAGAGTAAAGCTATTCGTATGGTACGCCGTAAAATTCGCCGTGGCTGAGAGCGGTGCGTAGGGCGGATCGCAATAGACCACCGAATTCGCATCCGCACGCGCCATGCTTTCAGCATAGGATTCGCAATAAAAAAAGGCATTCTGCGCCTTTTCAGCGAAATGATACAACTCAGCTTCCGGGAAGTATGGTTTTTTGTAGCGGCCAAACGGTACGTTAAATTCGCCGCGCAGATTATAACGACACAGGCCGTTATAGCCGTGGCGGTTAAGGTACAAGAATAACAGCGCACGCCGGAAAAGATCCTGGCTCTGGTTAAACTCTGTGCGCAACTGATAATAGGTTTCAGACTGGTTCGTCGCGGGCGTAAAGAGCTCCCGTGCGCCCTGAACATACTCATCGGCGCGTTCTTTGACGATGTTATAAAGGCCAATCAGATCGCTGTTGATATCCGCAAGAATGTAACGGGAAAATGAAGTATTAAGAAATACCGAGCCAGCACCAACGAAGGGTTCGATCAGGCATTCGCCTTTTGGCAAATGTCGTTCAATATCGGCAAGCAGAGGGTACTTCCCCCCTGCCCATTTCAGAAAAGCGCGATTTTTTTTCATGCTGGATGATTGATTACACTCTCTCCGGCTGTGGAGACAGCTCCGACAGCATCCTGCGCTTTATACACGTTATCATTCAGGCAAAGCCTGGGTGGCCTGCCTGAATGATGTTGTGACGTGAAATTATTTCAGGTCGGCCTGAACCTGATGAATAGGCTTGGCCCACGGGTTTTTAGCCTGAACATCTGATGGCAGTGCAGCAACAGCGCGTTTTGCATCATCCTTAGAGGCATACACACCGCTGACCAGTACATACCACGGCTGGCCATTACGTGTCGTCTGATAAACCACAAAGTTTTTCAGATTTTCTTTTTTGGCCCAGGCATTCAGGTTGTTGTAATTCGATGAACTGCTTAACTGCAGCGTGTAATGATCGGCGGGCGCAGATTTCAGCGAGCCCACATTACCCGTTGCCACATTCGTGCTGGCTGCAGGCGCCGCAGTAGCTGCTGGTGCCGCAGGTGCAGTAGTGCTGGCCGTCGCTTTCGGCGTCGTCGCAGCCACGGTCGGCGCTTTAACTGGCTCTGAGGCAACCACTTTTGGTTGCGCTGCAGGTGCCTGAACAACAGCTTTCGGCTCTGCCTTCATCACTGGCGGTTTGACCTGCTGCTGTGGTTTCGGTTCGCTAACCGCTTGTTTGTGTTCCGGGCGAGTCGTTGCCGTATGGTTTTCTGCGGTAGCTGCGCTATGAGCAGCATTTCCGCCGCCGTTACGGACTGGCGCAACGGTTGCTGGTTCTGTCGGCAGCGTGCTGTTTGCCACCGCGTTGTTGATCTGCGCCTGGTTTTGCGGCGAAGTCAGCGCGGTGTTCAAATCGCCTTGCACTTCAAGACGCTGCTGAGTACCTGTGTTTGCAGGTGCCTGGCTTTGAGAAGGCGTAGAAGAGATTGGCGGCAGAGAAATATCCTGCGATGTATTGCCCGTCGTTGGCTGTGCAGCGCCCGCAGTTTGTTCTGCAGAAGTGGTGCCTGGCGCAGGCTGAGTGGCATTAGCCTGATCGGCTGCACCACCGCTCCCCGAAAGGTCGATGTTTTTGCTGCCAGAAGTGCTCTGTTGAGCCGTACTGTTGCTGGAAGGGGCTTTCAATGCGGAACCGATACCGACAATCAACAGCAGCAGTACCAGAACACCAACCCCCATCATCACATACTGACGTGAAGCAGGTTTTGCGGCGGCGGCTTTTTTACGCTTACGTGGGCGACGCTCTGCGCGCTCCTCGTCCAGTGAGTTTTCTTCCGCTTCATAATCTTCTTCTGCGTATTCTTCGCGATCATCGCGCGTCTTACGTGTTCTCGAAGGGCGACGCTCGTCAGCATCAAGTTCAACATCATCAAAATTGATCTGCGGCTCATCAACACGTTCAGAAGATTGACGAGAACGACCAGTACGACGATCGCTGGGATCGGGTTTCAGCTCGTCTTCTGGTTTGAATTCATCCATTTAACACCCCACTCAAAGGCTCATACTAACAACTATTGCATTCGCCCGAAGTTAAACGCTACGCACGCGCAGCAAGACCTTTCTAATAAATTACGCCTGCTGACAATCAGCAATAGCGCCAAGTACAACGTCTTGTGACACTCCGCCACGAACTTCGCTTTTCCCTATTGCCAGCGGAAGCACTAAACGCAGCTCGCCGGCCAGAACTTTCTTGTCACGCAGCATGTGCGGGATATAGGCCTGTGCGGTCATTTCCTTCGGTCCGTGAACCGGCAGACCTGCACGCTCAAGCAGGTTAATGATGCGCTGGGTATCATCTTTACTGAACTGCCCAAGACGTTCGGAAGCACGCGCTGCCATCACCATTCCGGCAGCAACAGCTTCACCATGCAACCAATTGCCGTACCCCATTTCGGCCTCAATAGCATGACCGAAGGTATGCCCCAAATTCAGTAAAGCACGTAAGCCTGTTTCCCGCTCGTCAGCCGCTACAACTTCGGCTTTCAGCTCACAACAACGGCGAATACAGTACGCCATTGCCGGGCCGTCCAGACGCAACAGCGCGTCCAGATTTTGCTCGAGCCAGTCAAAAAATGCGCCATCAAGGATGATGCCGTATTTGATAACTTCGGCGAGACCAGAGGAAAGTTCGCGCGCGGGCAGCGTCTTCAGACAGTCGAGATCCACCACCACCGAGGCTGGCTGGTAGAACGCGCCAATCATGTTTTTGCCAAGAGGATGGTTTACCGCCGTTTTGCCGCCAACAGAAGAGTCGACCTGCGAAAGTAACGTCGTAGGAACCTGAATAAAACGCACGCCGCGCTGATAGCTGGCTGCGGCAAAACCGGTCAGATCACCTACTACTCCGCCACCCAGCGCGACAAGTGTTGTGTCCCGGCCGTGAGGTTTTTGCAAAAGCGCAGTGAAGACCGAGTCCAGCACCGTCAGGCTTTTATACTGCTCGCCATCGGGTAAAACCACGCTAT
This sequence comes from Phytobacter palmae, assembly GCF_039409775.1. Classification (NCBI taxonomy): domain Bacteria; kingdom Pseudomonadati; phylum Pseudomonadota; class Gammaproteobacteria; order Enterobacterales; family Enterobacteriaceae; genus Phytobacter; species Phytobacter palmae. Next base: position 50,977 of record NZ_JBCIVJ010000002.1, read on the forward strand.
CGACTTTGATACCAGCCGTTTCAAGCACATGGCGAATCTTGTCGAGGTAGAGCGGAGCCAGCGTTTCATTAGTGACCAGCATGACCTGGTCACCGGATTTCAGGGGCGAGAAGGAAGCTGGATCGTCAAACAAACCAGCCGCGATGGTGATAGGGTAACTACGATCCCCAAGAGTGACTGTGATCCTCTCCATGACGCGACATCCACCTTATTTGCTTAAACCCGCAGGCCTGTGTATTACGCCAGAATTAGTTGCTTTCCAGCATGTGAATAATCTGGTTTGCGACGACTTTCGCGCTCTGATCGTCAGTGCGAATGGTAACGTCGGCAATCTCTTCATACAGCGGATTGCGTTCATCAGCCAGCGCTTCCAGCACTTCACGCGGCGGCGTTTCCACCTGTAAAAGCGGACGTTTTTTGTCACGTTGAGTACGAGCCAGCTGCTTCTCGATAGTGGTTTCCAGATAAACCACTACGCCACGGGCGGAGAGACGATTACGGGTTTCGCGAGACTTCACAGAGCCACCACCGGTTGCCAGTACAATTCCCTGTTTTTCCGTTAGCTCGTTGATGATTTTTTCTTCGCGATCGCGGAAACCTTCTTCACCTTCTACATCGAAGACCCAGCCCACATCAGCTCCGGTTCGTTTCTCAATCTCTTGATCAGAATCGTAAAATTCCATATTGAGTTGTTGAGCTAACTGACGCCCAATAGTGCTTTTGCCGGCACCCATAGGCCCAACCAGAAAGATATTGCGTTTCTCTGCCATTTTTTCGGTACTACTAAGACTATTCGTTGATGATAAATCCGCTCCGTTGACACCGTGCGAAGCCGGACATGAACTGAAACCTCATATGCGATAGTGCGAGAGTCAGACCAAAAATTATCTCAGTACTGAGACTGGTTTGGCAACTGAATAAATCGCCGACCAGACGTTAACACTACTTATGGTAAGACGGAGATTGCTGACGCTCAAATCGGTACTCCTTGTAAGCTAAATCATCTCTCACGTCAAACACCTGTAGCGAGTTCGGCAGAAAAAGCGCTACAGAATATGTATCGATCACCGTACCGGGACAAGCCGGGGTGTAATAAAGACTACCAGTTCACGGCGCTCATTATCTTTGCCATCATGACGAAACAGTCGGCCAAACCAGGGGATTCCCCCTAAAATTGGTACACTGTCAGAACCGAGCTTATGCTTTTGCGAGAAAATGCCCCCGAGCGCCAGAGTGTCACCGCTTTTTATTTCGACCTGTGTTTCAATTTCTTGTTTATCAATCGCCAATACCTCGCCATCTGCCTGCTGGAGCACCTGACCCGGCATGTTCTGGGTAATACGCAACTTAAGACGTACACGATCATCAGGTAGCACAGTCGGCGTCACCTCCATACCCAACACCGCCTCTTTAAATTCCACCGACGTTGCGCCGCTTTCGCCGCTGGATACCTGATAAGGGATTTCACTACCTTGTTTAATGCTGGCAGGCTGCATGTGGGACGCCAGTAATCGCGGGCTGGCGATGATCTCCAGTTGCTGTTTTTGTTCCAGTGCGGACAATTCAATATCCAGTAAGCGCCCGTTAATACTGCCTATATTAAAACCGCCCCGGATACTGGCGCTTTCTACTGACAGATCGCTGGATAGTGACGATGCCTGGCCACGTTTACCAGGCTTTGTCGCCTCCCCCAGTCCCCATTTCACTCCGAGCTCGCGCAAACTCTTTTCATTGATGGTAACGATATGCGCCGCGAGCTCAATCTGTTCGACAGGCAAATCCATCTGTGCAACCCACTTTTCCAGCGCATCAAGCGAGGCCTTATGATCGCGGAGCACCAGCCGATTAAGGCGATTGTCCACCGTGATCGTTCCTTTCGGCCCAAGAAGTTTTTCTCCAGCCTTCGCCAATTCACTGGCCTGCGCATAACGCAGCGTCACGCTACGCTCTTCCAGTGGCAGACTCTGTTTTTGTTTTTCCAGTTCCGCCTCACGCAACTGATATTGTTGTTGCTGCCAGTTTGCAGAATGCACATATAAGATGTTGCCTTCTCTGCGTAGTGTTAGCCCGGCGCTGGAAATCACCGTGTTTAATGCCTGCTTCCAGGGAACATCGACAAGATGCAAGGAGAGCGTTCCGCTGACATCTGGCGAGACCACCAGATTATGTTTCTCCTGCTCGGCAAGCGCCTGTAAGACCTGAGTGACGGGAACATCATCCACCATTAATGTCACGGGGGCAGGTGTTGCCGCGCTCGCCGCTACGCTACTGAGAAAAAGCGCTACTAATGCTGTTCTTTTCATTTTGAGATCCTTCTCGTTTCCAGTGCCAGCGCGCGGGTTCACAATCCTCCCCTGTCGCGATGCGCATCTCTTCTTTATCAAATTCCATCACGTGCCAGCCCCCCGGAAGCGTTTCTCCCTTATGTACGCGTCGCCACCTCCCGGCGGGATCGCGCACTATTCCTGTCGCTGTCTGAGCCATTACCACTACCCCCTGGTAATGCCAAAGTTCAGGCTGGCCGGCCATACAGCGCTCGGGAGGCGGCTGGAAAGGATCACGCATGCCCGCCAGCATCAGCACCAGCAAACATGCCGCTGCGATACGTTCAGCCGCCATCATCGCTCTCCACCTGGAGTACAAAACGCAGCGCATTTTCCCCTGCGGTGATCGAAAAAGCGGATGTGAGCATCTGCCGTTCAGCAAGCCAGTAAAAGGTCCGGGGAATCGCTACCCACTGCGCCTCCAGCACCATCTCGCCACCCCGTTCAACAGGACGCCAGCGAATAAGTTGGGCATCATGAGTATGGAAATCCAGAGGTGAAAAGGCCTTTGGAACGTCCGCCTGAGAATGCGGTATCTCCGGTGGTTTGAGGGCCAGAATATCCCGCCAGCTGGCCTGTAGCGCCGCCTGTTGCACAAGACGTTGTTGCTCCCGTGCCGTTTGTTCACGCGTTATGGGTTTAATCTGCCACCACCACACCACAAGCAGGAGAAAAACCATCAGAAACAATCCATACGCCGCCCGGGCTCCGGGCGAGAGGGCGTACCAGAGATCAAGGCTGCGCGGCATGTTCATCTTCCTTATTAAGCTGATAGTGAAACTGCCAGCGCCCCTGCGCATCCCGCTCAGTCGAACCGGCCTGGCGAAGAAGAAAACCGTCTGTCGTTTCCAGCGCCTGCTCCAGTTCACTTAATGACTGAAAAGTTCTGGCAAACCCCGACACGCTCAGTTGCCCTTGTTGAAAATGCATTTCCGTAAGCCAGGCGTTGTCGGGCATTTTGTCTGCCAGTTCAGCCAGCCGCTGCTGCCACCGGCGGGTATGGCTATGACGATGCATTCTGGCCTTCTGGTTTAACCACGACTGACGTAGCGCCTGGAAATGCGGCTGTTTTGCCTTCAGCGCTGATAACATCTGCGTGTCGGATTGCAGCCACAGCGTAGCGATCCGCTTGTCCTGAGCCGTTTTTGTATGAAACAGCACGATGATTAGCGCCATCATGCCCGCAACGGACACCAGCAGTTGCCCCCAGAAACGCCGACATGCCTGCCGCCGCTGCTCTCGCCAGGGTAGCAGGTTGAACATGTGTTCCATTAGCGTACCGCTCCCAGTGCCAGGCCAATCGCCACCGCGAAACGCAAACCATTTGTCGGCAGAGGCGGTTGCCGCTGCACAATCGCGCACCATGGATCAAAATCAGGCGTTGCTGCTGTGCATAGCGCAATGTCGGCGATGTCCAGCCCGAGACTCGCGCTTAGCTGGTTTACAGTAGGATGATCTTCATGTGATCGACGCCCCCATCCGGTGCGTGTTGCCCATAGCCATTGCGCGTCGCATTCCCAAATAAGGCAACGTGCCGGAGGCGGTAAAAAAGGGACGAGATGCTGCAATGCGCAGGCATCAGGCGTCAGGGAAACCAGATTCAGATGCAGGGATGCCGCCAGTTTCAGCATTTCGGCCACTTCTTTATGCTGCGCCGCCGTCACGCTATAGGCCTGCGCCATTGAATCTTCGGTATAGTCGAAACGTAAATCTGCCGCTGCCATTTCAAGTTCACGCGCCATAGCATGAGAAACCCAGCTTGCCAGTTCATTTTCGCGTAAGGCCATTGCCGGTCGAGGGAGCTTACGCTGCAAAGTGCGCGCTGCCGGGAATGCCAGTCGTACCCGGTGGCGCTGCGGTAATGATTTTCGCCACGGTAAAAGCGCGGTCAACAACTGTTGTGGTGCCTTAAGCTGCCCGTTTTCAACTGTGCCCAATGGTAACGGGATGTGCCACCAACGGCGTAACGCCCACCCGGCTCTGCCCGGGGTTAATGCAACGCTGAAAACGCTATCTTGCTGAATATGCAGTCCAATCTGCCAGTGCCCGAATGCCATAAATCGCGACCTCCTTATCGCCAGGAAAGATAACGGCTATATCAATGCATCAGGCTTGCATTTATACTACCGCGCGGTTGTTTATAAACTGCCCAAATGAAACTAAATGGGAATCCTCCGGTGAAGTTCGTAAAGTATTTATTGATCCTTGCAGTGTGTTGCATTCTGCTGGGAGCAGGCTCGATTTATGGGTTGTACAAATTCATTGAGCCGCAGCTACCTGACGTCGCCACGCTGAAAGACGTGCGACTACAAATCCCGATGCAGGTCTATAGTGCCGACGGCGAGTTGATTGCGCAGTACGGCGAAAAACGCCGCATTCCGCTGACTTTAAGTCAGATACCGCCAGAGATGGTCAAAGCGTTTGTTGCCACAGAAGACAGCCGCTTCTATGAACACCATGGTGTTGATCCGGTGGGCATTTTCCGCGCGGCCAGCGTGGCGCTTTTCTCTGGTCACGCCTCACAGGGCGCCAGTACCATTACTCAACAGCTCGCGCGTAACTTCTTCCTGAGTCCGGAACGCACGCTGATGCGTAAAATCAAGGAAGTGTTCCTGGCTATTCGTATCGAGCAGTTGCTGAATAAAGACGAGATTCTTGAGCTTTACCTCAATAAAATTTACCTCGGTTATCGTGCTTATGGTGTGGGTGCGGCGGCACAGGTCTACTTTGGCAAACCCGTCGACCAGCTCACTCTGAGTGAAATGGCCGTCATTGCCGGGCTGCCAAAAGCGCCGTCCACCTTTAACCCGCTCTATTCGCTTGATCGCGCAACAGCCCGCCGTAATGTGGTCCTGGCCCGTATGCTGAGCGAGGGCTACATCAGCCAGACGCAGTATGACCAGGCGCGTGGCGAAGCCATTGACGCCGATTACCATGCACCGGAGATTGCCTTCTCGGCGCCCTACCTCTCAGAAATGGTGCGTCAGGAGATGGTGAATCGCTACGGCGATAAAGCCTACGAAGATGGTTATCGTGTTTACACCACCATCACCCGTAAAGTGCAACTGGCCGCGCAGGACGCCGTGCGCAATAACGTGATGGATTACGATATGCGTCATGGTTATCGCGGCCCGTCCAATGTGCTGTGGAAACCGGGCGAAAGCGCCTGGGATAGCAAAAAAATCACCGATACCCTGAAAGCATTGCCGACCTATGGACCGCTGGAACCTGCTGTCGTCACAGCCGCCAATGCGCAAGAAGCCACCGCGATGCTGGGAGACGGGACCTCTGTATCATTGCATATGGACGGTATGCGCTGGGCGCGCCCTTATCGTTCCGACACCGCGCAAGGCCCAACTCCGCGCAAAGTGACCGATGTCGTACTGGCCGGGCAACAGATTTGGGTTCGCATGGTAAACGAAGGCTGGTGGCTGGCACAGGTGCCGGATGTTAACTCTGCACTGGTCTCCATTAATCCGCACGACGGCGCGGTACTGGCGCTGGTTGGCGGCTTCGATTTCAATCAGAGCAAATTTAATCGCGCGACCCAGGCGCTGCGTCAGGTTGGCTCTAATATCAAACCATTCCTTTATACCGCAGCGATGGACAAAGGCCTGACGCTGGCCAGTATCCTGAACGATGTGCCTATCTCCCGCTGGGATGCCGGGGCAGGCTCCGACTGGCGTCCGAAAAACTCACCCGATGAGTATGCCGGGCCAATTCGTCTGCGCCAGGGGCTTGGGCAGTCGAAGAACGTAGTGATGGTACGCGCCATGCGTGCAATGGGGGTTGACTACGCCGCTGAGTATTTACAGCGATTCGGTTTCCCGGCACAAAACATCGTGCATACAGAGTCACTGGCGCTTGGCTCCGCGTCATTCACCCCAATGCAGGTAGCTCGCGGCTACTCGGTCATGGCGAACGGCGGATTCCTCATTGATCCGTACTTCATCACCAAAATTGAAAACGATCAGGGAAATGTTCTGTTCGAAGCCCGGCCCAAAGTAGCCTGCGCGGAGTGTAATATCCCGGTAATTTACGGAGATACGCCGAAGTCAGACGTGCTGGAAAACAAAGATATGGAAAACGTGGCTATCTCTCAGGAGCAGCAGAATCCTTCCATACCGATGCCGCAACTGGAGCAGGCCAATCAGGATCTGGTAGTGAAGAGTGGCGGTCAGGAGTATGCACCGCATGTCATCAGTACGCCGCTTTCGTTTTTAATTAAGAGCGCGCTTAACAGTAATATCTTCGGTGAACCAGGCTGGCAAGGCACAGGCTGGCGGGCGGGCCGGGATCTCAAGCGTAATGATATCGGTGGTAAAACCGGGACCACAAACAGCTCGAAAGATGCCTGGTTCTCCGGTTATGGTCCGGGCGTAGTGACATCGGTCTGGATCGGTTTTGATGATCATCGTCGCGATCTGGGTCGCACCTCCGCATCGGGCGCCATCAAAGATCAGATCTCGGGTTACGAAGGCGGGGCGAAAAGCGCGCAGCCAGCATGGGATGCTTACATGCAGGTTGTTCTCAATGGCGTACCGGAACAACCACTCACGCCACCACCAGGAATTGTGACGGTAAATATTGATCGCAGTACAGGGCAACTGGCGAATGGAGGCAGCAGCCGTCAGGAGTACTTTATTGACGGGACGCAGCCGACACAGCAGGCCGTGCATGAAGTTGGAACCACTATTATTGATAATGGCGAGACGCACGAATTGTTCTGATAAAAGGTGTCCCGGATGCGGCGCATAAACGTCTTATCCGGGCCACCTGCTGTTCTGACAGATATAAAAAAAGCGCTTACGCGCTTTTTTTATAATCGGCCCTGCCCTTTCAGCCACTCTCTTAACAAGAACAGCGCGCTTACATTGCGGGCTTCATTAAAATCAGGCTCTTCCAGCAGATCCATCAAATGGGCCAGCGGCCAGCGCACCTGCGGTAACGGCTCAGGCTCGTCACCAGGCAGCGACTCGGGGTATAAATCCTCAGCCACCATGATATTCATTTTGCTGGAGAAATAAGACGGAGCCATGCTGAGTTTTTTCAGAAACGTTAATTCCTTCGCGCCGAAACCCACCTCTTCTTTAAGCTCGCGGTTGGCCGCCTCATACATATTTTCGCCAGGATCGATTAACCCTTTGGAAAATCCAAGCTCATACGATTCGGTACCCACAGCATATTCGCGAATGAGAATGATATGATCGTCTACAATAGGCACGATCATCACCGCTTCACGCGACGAGGGACGCATACGCTCATAGACACGACGTACACCGTTGCTGAATTCCAGGTCCACACTTTCTACGTTAAAAAGTCGTGAAGACGCGACGGTTTCAACGTTAAGAATGGTGGGTTTTTGCAATGATTCGCTCATTATTATCGGTCTTTCCAGAGATTACTGGCATTATTGTGCGACATGCGACGCTGTTTCGGCAATGTTCTTCGCGCCTCATTTACATTCCTGTAACTTAGCAGAAGCTATTTCCCAAATAAACCTAAAAGTCAAGAGGTTGAAATAAAACTAAGAATTTGCTGATATTCGCTCTATTGCGGCTTTGCTACTATTTTGCATGTTGTCAGGCGTTCACCTATTAGACTAACGATTTGCCCGATAACGCTCCAGCCATATTCATTGAATTTACGGGAAAGGGTGCAACTGACTACACCTGCTAGTAAAAGTAAGATGGGGAAAGCATGAGCACCATTTTGATTTATTTCGCTGCTATGCTGGCCTGCGTATGCCTTGTTGGGTGGTTTTACAGAGCGCGATCGCAAAGGCGATACCGTCTGCCACATCTGCAAGCTTTCGCTGGCGCGACAACCCGCAAATTAACTCCTGATGAGCGCAGCGCTGTTGAAAGCTATCTGGAATCGCTCTCCCGTACCCGTCAGGTACCAGGCCCGACCGGCGCGACGGCAGCGCCAGTCTCCCTCACGCTCAACGCACAAAGTAATACGGTCATCAGCGTCACCCGTGCGATTACCCGCTACGGCATTACGACCGATGCCCCAAACAAATGGCGCTACTACCTTGATTCTGTGGAAGTACATCTGCCGCCGTTCTGGGAACAGTATATCAACGACGAAAATAGCGTTGAGCTTATCCGAACCGACACCCTGCCGCTGGTCATTTCGCTCAATGGCCACGCCCTGAATGAATTTCGCCCGGAAGAACACAGCCTGGTGCCAGAGCAGGTTCCATCGTCGCACTCAGCTATCCGCGGCGAAGAGACGGAGCAAATCGAGCTACTTAATATTCGCCATGAAACGGTGGAAGAGTATGCACTGAGCCGCCCGGATGGCATGCGCGAGGCATTGTTAATTTCAACATCGTTTTTACTGTTCTTTTTCTGCCTGGTCACCCCGGACGTGTTTGTTCCCTGGCTCGCCGTAGCCGGCATCATGCTGCTTGCGGCCGGGCTCTGGGGCATCTTTGCACCGCCTGCGCAGAATGCGCTGCGCGAAATCCACTGCCTGCGCGGTACCCCCAAACGCTGGGGCCTTTTTGGCGAGAACAACCAGGAACAGATCAATAACATCTCCTTAGGAATTATTGATCTTATCTATCCGCGCCACTGGCAGCCTTTTATCGCCCAGGATCTGGGGCAACAAAGCGATATTGATATCTATCTCGATCGTCACGTTGTTCGTCAGGGGCGATTTTTATCGCTGCATGATGAGGTTAAGAACTTCCCTCTCCAGCATTGGGTACGCAGCGCCGTGATTTCAGCCGGGGCGATGCTGGTCCTGATTATGCTGCTGATGTGGGTTCCGCTGGATATGCCCATCAAATTTACCCTTTCATGGTTCAAAGGGGCGCAGACCATCGAAGCGACGAAAGTTAGCCAGCTTGAAGAAGCGGGGCTTCGTATCGGTGACTCGCTAAAGATTCATGGTACCGGCATGTGTAGCATCCATTCGTCAGGCAACTGGACCTCACGCCAAAACTCGCCGTTTGCGCCGTTCGACTGTTCGCAAATTATCTGGAACGATGCGCCACCGCTGCCATTGCCGGAATCAGAAACCGTCACCAAAGCGACAGCGCTGATGGAAGCCGTCAATCGCCAGTTGCATCCGAAACAGGATGACGACTCTCGCGTTAGTCCGGCTCTGCGTACTGCCATTCAAAAATCAGGCATGGTCTTACTGGATGATTTTTCTGAGATTGTGCTGAAAACACAGGATCTGTGTTCGGCACAGGACGACTGCCTGCGGCTTAAAAACGCACTGGTCAACCTTGGGAACAGTAAAGACTGGGATACGCTGACGGCACGCGCCAGCACGGGTAAACTCACCGGCGTGAATGTGTTACTGCGCCCGGTCAGCGCAGAATCGCTGGATAATCTGGTCACCACCTCCACCGCTCCCTTTATTTTACGCGAAACAACCCGCGCGGCGCAGGCGCTTAACAGTCCGGCGCCTGGCGGTTTTCTGATTATTAGTGAAGAAGGGAGTGAACTGGTAGATCAGCCCTATCCTGGCGTCGCGTTATATGACTATCCGGCAGCCGAACAGTGGGCAGAGTTCCAGCGTCTGGCAGGAATGCTGATGCAAACTCCGTTCACCGCAGAAGGCATCATTACCAATATTTCGACTGACGCTAATGGTACGCGTCATGTCAGCCTGCACCGTATGCCAGATAGCGCAACAGGGCTCTGGCGTTACGTCAGTACCGCGCTTCTGCTTCTGGCAATGATAGTCTGCTGCGTTTATAACGGTGTTCAGGCGCTGCGCCGTTACCATCGAAACCGCACGCGTCTGGCTGAAATTCAGCAATACTACGAAAATTGCCTCAACCCCGGGCTTATCCCCGCGCCCGATAGCCTGACCTGATAACTGTCATCGGCGACAGGTATGTTAACCTGTCGCGCATCGTTATTTCTGGCTGGAGCTTCTTATGCATTTTGATATCGACTGGCAGAACGTGGATACCGTTCTGCTGGACATGGACGGTACACTGCTCGATCTCGCCTTTGATAATTATTTCTGGCAAAAACTGGTGCCGGAGACGTTTGGCGCAAAGCAAGGCATTACGCCCGCAGAAGCTCAGGCTATCCTTCATCAGGAATATCATGCCGTGCAGCATACGCTAAACTGGTATTGTCTGGATTACTGGAGCGAACGCTTAGGACTGGATATCTGCGCGATGACAACGCAGCAGGGGCCGCGTGCTGTGCTGCGTGAAGATACCGTTCCTTTTCTTGATGCGCTGCAAAAAAGTGGCAAGCGACGCATCCTGCTGACCAATGCTCATCCGCATAATCTCGCGGTAAAACTTGAGCATACCGGTCTGGCATCGCACCTTGATTTATTACTTTCCACCCACACATTTGGTTATCCGAAAGAGGATCAGCGTTTGTGGCAAGCCGTGGCGCAAGAGACGGGCTTAAACGCCGAAAGAACGCTGTTCATTGATGACAGCGAACCCATTCTGGATGCCGCCGCAAAATTTGGCATTCGTTACTGCTTGGGCGTAACCAACCCGGATTCAGGTCTGGCGGAGAAAAGTTATCTACGTCATCCCGGCATGAATGATTATCGCCATCTGATTCCCTCACTTAACGTGAAGGAGGGGTAATGAAAGAACAATCAGCACCCGATGTTCGCCTCGATAAATGGCTATGGGCTGCGCGTTTTTATAAAACACGCGCATTAGCCCGCGAGATGATCGAAGGCGGCAAAGTGCATTACAACGGTCAGCGCAGCAAGCCGAGTAAAATCGTCGAACTGAACGCCACGCTAACGCTCAGGCAAGGTAATGATGAACGTACGGTGATTGTTAAAGCGATTACCGAACAACGCCGCCCCGCCGCAGAAGCCGTCGAAATGTACGAAGAGACAGCGGAAAGCGTAACGAAGCGCGAAAAAATGGCGCTGGCCAGGAAGATGAATGCGCTTACAATGCCGCATCCCGATCGCCGTCCGGATAAAAAAGAACGCCGCGACCTCATGAAATTTAAATACGGTGACAGCGAGTAACGCGCACCCGCAAGAGAGAAAACTATGGCTCAACATGACCAATTACACCGCTACCTGTTCGAGAACTATGCCGTGCGTGGCGAACTGGTAACCGTCTCCGAAACCTGGAAGCAGATCCTGGAAAACCATAGCTATCCGCAGCCTGTAAAAACCATTCTTGGTGAACTGCTGGTCGCGACCAGCCTGCTGACTGCTACCCTGAAATTTGCGGGCGACATCACCGTTCAGCTACAGGGCGATGGCCCAATGAGCCTGGCCGTCATCAATGGTAACAACCGCCAACAGATGCGTGGTGTAGCACGCGTACAGGGCGATATTGCTGACAATGCAGATTTGAAAACGCTGGTCGGCAATGGCTATCTGGTCATCACCATTACGCCGGAAGAAGGTGAGCGTTATCAGGGTGTCGTCGGTCTTGAAGGCGATACGCTGGCAGCGTGCCTGGAAGATTACTTCCTGCGTTCTGAACAGCTACCTACCCGTTTATTCATCCGTACGGGTGATGTGGATGGCGCGCCGGCCGCTGGTGGTATGTTGCTGCAGGTTTTACCTGCTCAGGATACGCAGGCAGTGGATTTCGAACACCTGGCGACGCTGACTGAAACGATCAAAGCAGAAGAGTTGCTTACGCTCCCCGCGCAAGATGTTCTGTGGCGTTTGTATCACGAAGAAGAAGTTACCCTGTATGACCCGCAGGATGTGGAATTCAAGTGTACTTGTTCCCGCGAGCGCTGTGCTGGTGCGTTAAAAACCCTGCCAGATGAAGAAGTTGACAGCATTATTGCCGAAGAGGGCGAAATCGACATGCATTGCGATTACTGTGGTAATCATTATCTGTTCAATGCCATGGACATTGCTGAAATCCGTAACAACGCCTCGCCTGCCGATCCCAAGGTACATTAAGACCTTCCTTAATCGTTAGTAAAAGCGCCACCTTATCGGTGGCGCTTTTGCATAGCGCGTCACGTTTCCGCTAAAATGTTTTCTGAAAGCCTTACGTAATTTACTTTCATGAAAGCGATTACAGTCACAAAGCTGCCGTTAAAAATATCGCTTTCCGTCACTTTAGTGACATTTTCTCGATTATTCTGGCTATTATTGCCAGCAACTATGTCGCCACGTGACCCATGTCACAGCGTTTTCCGCGATCCAGGAGGCATCGAGATACGTAAATCTATGAGCCCCGTCGCGGTCAGGGAATGAGCAACGACCCTACAATTTCAGGCAGTACATATTGGCTAAGGAGTAGTGACATGCGCGTTAACGAATTAACCCCGCAAGATCTCAAGGCTTATGGTATCAACGATGTTCAGGATATCGTCTATAACCCCGACTACGATACGCTGTATCAGGAAGAGCTCCGTCCAGACCTGGAAGGATACGAGCGCGGAGTTTTGACGAATTCTGGTGCTGTTGCCGTCGACACCGGTATTTTCACCGGCCGTTCGCCGAAAGATAAATATATTGTCCGTGATGACACCACCCGTGACACTGTCTGGTGGTCTGATAAAGGCAAAGGCAAGAACGACAACAAACCGCTCTCGCCCGAAGTCTGGCAACATCTGAAAGGGCTGGTCACGCAACAACTCTCCGGAAAGCGACTGTTTATTATCGATGCGTTCTGTGGCGCAAATCCGGATACCCGTCTTTCCGTTCGCTTCGTCACGGAAGTCGCCTGGCAGGCGCACTTTGTGAAGAACATGTTTATCCGTCCGACAAACGAAGAGCTTGCTGAGTTTAAACCTGATTTTATTGTTATGAACGGGGCGAAATGCACGAACCCGTTATGGAAAGAACAGGGAATGAATTCAGAGAACTTCGTTGCGTTCAACCTGACCGAACGCATTCAGCTGATTGGCGGTACCTGGTACGGCGGCGAAATGAAAAAAGGGATGTTCTCAATAATGAACTACCTGCTGCCGCTGAAAGGCATCGCATCAATGCACTGCTCGGCAAACGTCGGGGAGAAAGGTGACGTCGCCGTTTTCTTTGGGTTATCTGGTACCGGGAAAACAACCCTGTCCACCGACCCGAAACGCCGCCTGATTGGCGATGACGAACATGGCTGGGACGATGATGGTGTCTTCAACTTCGAAGGTGGATGCTACGCCAAAACCATCAGACTTTCAGAGGAAGCGGAACCGGATATTTTCCACGCCATTCGCCGGGACGCTCTGCTGGAAAACGTTAGCGTACGCGCCGACGGCAGCATCGATTATGACGATGCCTCGAAAACAGAAAATACCCGAGTCTCCTATCCGATTTATCACATCGACAACATCGTTAAGCCTGTATCGAAAGCCGGGCATGCAACAAAAGTCATCTTCCTGACCGCAGACGCATTTGGCGTGTTGCCGCCTGTTTCCCGGCTTACCGCAGACCAGACGCAGTATCACTTCTTGTCCGGATTTACGGCAAAACTGGCTGGCACGGAACGTGGAGTTACAGAGCCTACGCCAACTTTCTCTGCCTGCTTTGGCGCAGCATTCCTGTCGCTGCACCCCACGCAGTATGCAGAAGTGCTGGTGAAACGTATGCAGGCCGTCGGTGCTCAGGCATATCTGGTAAACACGGGGTGGAACGGTACCGGCAAACGCATCTCCATTAAAGATACGCGCGCAATAATCGATGCGATTCTGAATGGTGAACTGGATAACGCCGAAACCTTCACCCTGCCGATGTTTAATCTGGCAATCCCCACATCATTGCCCGGCGTGGAGACAAAAATCCTCGACCCGCGTAATACCTACGCATCACCGGAACAGTGGCAGGAGAAAGCAACGCAGCTGGCTAAACTGTTCATCAGTAACTTTGAGAAGTATACGGATACCCCTGCGGGGGCCGCACTGGTGAGCGCCGGACCGAAGCTGTAATTTTCCAACACAGACCAAACAAAACCCGCCGGAAGGCGGGTTTTTTGTTAGCTATCTTTGCCCTGCGTATTCAGGCGGGTAACGGGAATTGGCAGCCAGGCGCGGATCGACAAGCCGCCCCGCTCACTGGTACCAAGCTCCAGTAAACCATTGTGGTTATCGACAATACGCTGAACAATCGCCAGCCCAAGGCCGGTACCACTGGTGCTACGCGCACTGTCGCCACGAACGAATGGCTGGAACAGATGTTTACGCTGTTCCGGCTTGATGCCAGGACCATCATCCTCCACCTGGAACCAGGCACGATTAGGTTCCGTACCGCTACTGACCTTGATCCAGCCATTACCGTAACGGGCAGCATTCACCACCATATTGGCAACAGCGCGCTTAATTGAAAGCGGGTGCATACGAACCAGAATTTCGCTGTCATTAAGCGCCGTCTCGATTTCACGCTCATAGCCACTCTCGGCAGCCACCACTTCGCCCAGTACCGCGTTTAATTCGGCGATTTCCATCGGCATCTCCTGCCCGGTGCGCAGGTAGTCGATAAACTGTTCGATGATGGCATTGCACTCTTCGATATCTTTATTGATCGACTCAGCCAGGTAACCATCTTCTTCGGCCATCATCTCTGTGGCCAGACGAATGCGCGTCAACGGCGTACGCAGATCATGACTCACTCCGGCCATCAGTAAGGTGCGATCATCCGCCAGTTGCTTGACCCCTGACGCCATCTGGTTAAAAGCGCGGGTTACAGAACGCACTTCGGAGGCCCCGTATTCACGTAGCGGCGGAGGAATATGTCCTTTCCCCACTTTTAGCGCGGCATGTTCAAGGTCGACCAGCGGTCGGTTCTGTATTCGGATAAAGAGCCACGCGCCCCCTATCGCCAGGAGCATAATAGCCAGCGTGTAGCGGAACAGCGGAGAAAAATCGCCCTGATGAATTTCCGTCAACGGCACGCGTACCCAGATATTGGGCGACAGCCAGGTTTTCAACCAGACAACCGGCGAGCTTTTGTTAACCTCAACGCGTACTTCCGTCGGGCCACCCAATTGCTGCGCCATTTGCTGGCTTAAAAATTCATAATGCTGTGCCCAACGCAGACCCGCGTCTTCTGCGGCTTCATTGGAATAGAGCGAGATGCCAAGTTCGCGATAAATTTCACGGCGAAACGCCGGAGGCACCACCAACTGTGTGCCGTCCTCCAGTTGCAGTTTATCGGTCATCAACATACGAACTTCGTAGGCGAGAACCTTATTAAACTGCTGGAGGCTTGGCAAAATCGCGAAATTCAGCACCACAAGATAGGTCGTCACAAGGCTAACGAACAGCAGTGTGACGATCAACAACAGCGTGCGGGCAAAAGAACTGCGCGGTGAGAAGCGCATTCGCCTCATGCTTTAGAACCGTCCGGCACAAAGACGTAGCCCAGACCCCAAACGGTCTGAATGTAACGTGGGTGAGCCGGGTCCTCTTCCACCATGCGACGCAGTCGGGAGATTTGCACGTCGATAGAACGCTCCATCGCGGAATATTCACGACCACGCGCCAGGTTCATAAGCTTATCGCGCGACAGCGGCTCACGCGGATGGCTCACCAGCGCTTTCAGCACGGCGAACTCACCGCTGGTCAGCGGCATAGGCTCATCTTCGCGGAACATCTCGCGGGTACCGAGGTTAAGTTTAAATTTGCCGAATGCGATGACCGCTTCTTCCTGCGAAGGCGCACCAGGCAATTCATTTGCCTGACGACGCAGCACCGCACGAATACGCGCCAGCAGTTCACGCGGGTTGAACGGTTTTGGAATGTAGTCATCAGCACCGATTTCGAGGCCAACGATACGGTCAACTTCTTCCCCTTTCGCCGTCACCATAATGATCGGCATTGGGTTACTCTGGCTACGCAGGCGGCGGCAGATGGAGAGGCCATCTTCGCCCGGCAACATTAAGTCGAGAACCATCAAGTGGAACGATTCGCGGGTCAGCAGGCGATCCATTTGCTCCGCGTTAGCGACGCTACGAACCTGGAAGCCCTGCTCGGTAAGATAACGCTCGAGCAGCGCGCGCAGGCGCATATCGTCATCCACTACCAGAATCTTATAATTCTCTTGCATTGTTTTTACTCCCAAAGGTTCCGACAATTATGAGTGCGTATTCTAAAAAAGTGCACGTAGAGGGCCAGCTAAATCTGGTATAAATTCTAGTCGAAATTGTTACAAAGCATATTTAACAGCAGCTTATATGCATATCGCATCACAGAAATGATGATTAATCCGCGCCTTAAAGGGCGGCGATTTGTAAAGAAATCAGAGAAAAAATAAGGCCACGAAATGAAAACGCCCCTGATCACCCGAGAAGGCTACGACAAGCTGAAACAGGAACTGGATTTTCTCTGGCGTCAGGAGCGCCCGGAAGTCACTAAAAAAGTCACCTGGGCGGCAAGCCTCGGCGATCGCAGTGAAAATGCCGACTACCAGTACAATAAAAAGCGTCTGCGCGAAATAGACCGGCGCGTTCGCTATCTGACAAAATGCCTGGAAAACCTGAAAATTGTCGATTACTCCCCCCAGCAGGAAGGCAAAGTCTTCTTCGGCGCCTGGGTAGAGATCGAAAACGACGATGGCAATACATTACGTTTTCGCATCGTAGGTTACGACGAGATTTTTGGCCGCAAAGACTATATCTCCATCGACTCCCCAATGGCGCGCGCGCTGCTGAAAAAAGAGGTCGGTGATGTCGCTCTGGTGCAGACGCCCGGCGGAGAAGCCACCTGGTACGTTAATGAAATCGAATATGTAAAATAGCGCACCAGGAACTATCCGGTAGCCCCCGGCGCGACTGGCATTTTTCTGTCTCAATCCGTATAACTATCCCCTGATTTTGTTCAGAAGATGATATTGAAATGATGAATGATTCGCTCTGCCGCATTATTGCGGGTGAACTTCAGGCCAGAGCCGAACAGGTAGAAGCTGCCGTTCGCTTGCTTGATGAAGGGAACACCGTGCCGTTTATCGCGCGTTATCGCAAAGAAGTCACCGGCGGTCTGGATGACACGCAGCTGCGTAATCTGGAAACCCGCCTGGGTTATTTGCGTGAGCTGGAAGAACGCCGCCAGGCCATCCTGAAGTCGATTGGCGAGCAGGGTAAGCTCACCGATGAACTGAGTAAAGCCATCAACGGTACGCTCAGTAAAACCGAACTCGAAGATTTATATTTACCGTACAAACCTAAGCGCCGCACCCGTGGACAAATCGCCATTGAAGCAGGCCTGGAGCCACTGGCAGATTTGTTGTGGAACGATCCTTCACACGACCCGGAAAGCGAAGCCGTAAAATACATCGATGCCGACAAAGGCGTTGCCGATGCCAAAGCAGCACTTGATGGCGCACGCTATATCCTCATGGAGCGCTTTGCCGAAGATGCGCAGTTGCTGGCAAAGGTACGTGATTATTTGTGGAAAAATGCCCATCTGGTCGCCACGGTAGTCAGTGGTAAGGAAGAGGAAGGCGCGAAGTTCCGCGACTATTTCGATCACCATGAACCCATCTCCACCGTACCGTCGCACCGCGCGCTGGCCATGTTCCGTGGCCGCAACGAAGGGGTACTGCAACTCTCTCTGAATGCCGATCCGCAGTTCGATGAGCCGCCAAAAGAGAGCCATTGCGAACAAATTATTCAGGATCACCTCGGCCTGCGCCTGAACAACGCCCCGGCAGACAGCTGGCGCAAAGGTGTTGTCAGCTGGACCTGGCGTATTAAAGTGCTGATGCACCTGGAAACCGAACTGATGGGCACCGTGCGTGAACGTGCGGAAGACGAAGCGATCAACGTCTTCGCCCGCAATCTCCATGACCTGCTGATGGCTGCCCCGGCAGGTCTGCGCGCCACCATGGGTCTCGATCCGGGTCTGCGTACTGGCGTGAAGGTCGCCGTTGTCGATGGTACTGGCAAGCTGGTCGCCACTGACACCATCTATCCGCATACCGGTCAGGCAGCGAAAGCCGCTGTGGTGGTCGCCGCGCTGTGTGAAAAACACAACGTTGAGCTGGTCGCCATTGGTAACGGAACGGCATCGCGTGAAACCGAACGTTTCTTCCTTGACGTACAGAAGCAGTTCCCGAAAGTCACCGCCCAGAAAGTGATCGTCAGCGAAGCAGGGGCATCGGTCTATTCTGCCTCCGAACTGGCGGCGCAGGAGTTTCCGGACCTCGATGTTTCCCTGCGCGGCGCGGTCTCTATCGCCCGTCGTTTACAGGATCCGCTGGCAGAGCTGGTTAAAATCGATCCGAAATCCATTGGCGTGGGCCAGTATCAGCATGATGTCAGCCAGACTCAACTGGCGCGTAAGCTGGACGCGGTAGTGGAAGACTGTGTGAACGCCGTTGGCGTGGACCTGAACACCGCTTCTGTTCCCCTGCTGACTCGCGTTGCTGGTTTAACCCGTATGATGGCGCAAAATATCGTCGCCTGGCGCGATGAAAACGGGCAGTTCCAGAATCGTCAGCAGCTGTTAAAAGTCAGCCGACTGGGACCAAAAGCCTTTGAGCAGTGCGCGGGCTTCCTGCGTATCAATCATGGTGATAATCCGCTGGATGCCTCTACCGTTCACCCGGAAGCCTACCCGGTTGTCGAACGTATTCTGGCGGCAACGGAGCAGTCCCTGCGCGATCTGATGGGCAACAGTAGCGGGCTTAAATCACTGAAAGCGTCAGACTTTACCGACGAACGTTTCGGGGTACCAACCGTCACTGACATCATCAAAGAGCTGGAAAAACCGGGCCGTGACCCGCGTCCGGAGTTCAAAACCGCGCAGTTTGCTGACGGTGTTGAAACGATGAATGATCTGCTTCCAGGTATGGTACTCGAGGGTGCGGTGACCAACGTCACCAACTTCGGTGCGTTTGTTGATATCGGTGTGCATCAGGATGGTCTGGTACACATCTCTTCGCTTGCCGATAAATTTGTTGAAGATCCGCATACTGTGGTGAAAGCGGGGGATATCGTCAAAGTTAAAGTGCTGGAAGTGGACCTGCAGCGTAAACGTATTGCACTGACCATGCGCCTTGATGAGCAGCCGGGAGAGAGCAATTCACGGCGTGGTAGCGGTAGCGCTCGCGAGGCAGGCAACCGTCCTGCTGCCCGTCCGGCTAAGCCTCGTGGACGCGATGCGCAACCTGCTGGGAACAGTGCGATGATGGATGCACTGGCTGCCGCCATGGGGAAAAAACGTTAACCCCTTCGCCCTCTCCCCCGGGAGAGGGCGCACTCCTTTCCTGATGTTCAAATCCGAACAAACAGATGCATTGCATTATTTCTTTGCCAATAGTATCTCTTTGAATAATCGCAATATTAATTTTCAAAATTATTAACAAATTTTTCTTTGGTTATATTTTAGTTAACAGGATGATCAATAATTAATTTATTATTAATTTAACCTTAAGCAGGTGGAATAAATTAAATAACCTTTCACTGTTTCTTATTTCTTATTGCAAACGAGAAATGCAAAACAACATAAATATTGAGCCACATCAACAATGGCTCGGATTATGATTCCGCTTTGTGTAATAACGCGGTTTAATAGTGATGATAAAAACTATTCTCATTATCATTGTATGAGTGGAGTAACACTCATTGCTGTGCTGGCTAACTAACTGGTTTCATGCGCTTTCCTGGCGCATGGTGGGAATTTTGTTTGCGATATATATAAGTAGGTTCTATGCAATTCTCTCCTGACAGTGCGTGGAAAATAACGGGGTTCTCTCGCGAAATCAGCCCGGCGTGGCGCCAGAAACTCCTCTCATTAGGCATGCTGCCCGGCTCATCATTTAATGTCGTGCGCGTAGCTCCCCTTGGTGATCCTATTCACATTGAAACCCGGCGCGTTAATCTGGTCTTGCGTAAGAAAGATCTCGCGTTTCTGGAACTGGAAGCCGTTTCCCGCTAATGGCCCGGCCATGAAAGAGAGAAAAGCACAATGAAAAAGTTGACCGTGGGATTAATTGGTAATCCTAATTCAGGCAAGACCACGTTATTCAATCAGTTAACTGGCGCACGCCAGCGCGTGGGGAACTGGGCGGGGGTAACGGTAGAGCGCAAAGAGGGGCAATTCTCTACCACCGACCATCAGGTTACGCTGGTCGATTTGCCCGGTACATACTCGCTGACCACTATCTCGTCACAGACCTCACTGGATGAGCAAATTGCCTGTCACTACATTCTGAGTGGCGATGCGGACATTCTGATTAATGTCGTGGATGCCTCTAACCTTGAGCGTAACCTCTATCTCACGTTGCAGTTGCTGGAACTGGGCATTCCCTGTGTAGTAGCGCTGAATATGCTGGATATTGCCGAGAAGCAAAAAGTCCGCATTGATATCGACGCCCTCTCCGCTCGACTTGGCTGCCCGGTCATTCCGCTGGTATCGACGCGTGGTCGCGGCATTGACGCGTTAAAAATCGCGCTGGATCGTCATCAGAAAAACAGACAAATCGAGCTGGTGCACTATGCCCGTCCGCTATCGCGTGAAGCGGATGAGCTGGCACAAAGCATGGCTGCGGATATGCCCGTGCAACAACGCCGCTGGCTTGGTCTGCAAATGCTGGAAGGCGATATCTACAGCCGCGCTTACGCCGGTGACGCCGCCCTTAAGCTGGATATTTCACTGGCACGCCTGCAGGATGAAATCGACGATCCCGCGTTGCATATCGCCGATGCCCGTTATCAAACCATTGCCGCGATTTGCGAGGCGGTCAGTAACACCCTGACGGCGGAATCCAGCCAGTTTACGGCCGCCGTTGACCGCATCATTCTGAACCGCTTCCTCGGTTTACCGATTTTCCTGTTTGTGATGTACCTGATGTTCCTGCTCGCGATTAACATTGGCGGTGCGTTACAGCCGATTTTTGATGCAGGTTCAGTAGCGATTTTCGTCCACGGTATCCAGTGGCTGGGTTATACGTTGCATTTTCCGGAATGGCTGACCGTTTTCCTCGCCCAGGGGCTGGGCGGTGGTATCAACACGGTGCTGCCGCTGGTACCGCAAATCGGCATGATGTACCTGTTTCTCTCGTTCCTTGAGGATTCCGGTTATATGGCACGTGCGGCCTTCGTGATGGATCGTCTGATGCAGGCGTTAGGGCTGCCGGGTAAATCCTTCGTGCCGCTGATTGTCGGTTTTGGCTGCAATGTTCCCTCGGTGATGGGGGCCAGAACCCTGGATGCGCCACGCGAACGCCTGATGACTATGATGATGGCTCCGTTTATGTCCTGCGGTGCGCGTCTGGCCATCTTCGCTGTCTTCGCGGCAGCCTTCTTCGGTCAGCAGGGGGCGTTACTGGTCTTTTCTCTGTATGTGCTGGGTATAGTGATGGCGATCCTCACCGGGCTGATGCTTAAGCACACCATCATGCGCGGCGAAGCATCACCGTTCATTATGGAACTGCCGGTCTACCACGTGCCGCACCTGAAAAGTCTGGTGTTGCAGACGTGGCAGCGTCTGAAAGGATTTGTGCTCCGTGCCGGTAAAGTTATTGTGGTCGTGAGCATTTTCCTCAGCGCTCTCAATAGCTTCTCTTTGAGCGGTAAAACGGTCGATAACATTAACGATTCCGCGCTGGCATCAATCAGCCGCGTCTTTACCCCCATGCTGGAACCGATTGGCGTGCATGGCGATCACTGGCAGGCGACCGTTGGTCTGGTAACGGGGGCCATGGCGAAAGAAGTGGTGGTCGGGACACTTAACTCACTCTATACCGCCGAACATATTCAGAAAGCGGATTTCAATCCAGCAGAATACAGTCTCAGCGATGAACTGGTCGCCGCGCTCAACGAGACCTGGAGCAGTCTGAAAAACACCTTCAGCCTGAGCGTGCTGGCAAACCCCATCGAAGCCAGCAAAGGCGACGGTGAGATGGCAGAAGGTACCATGGGTGTCATGAGTGAGAAATTCGGCAGCGCCGCTGCGGCCTACAGCTACCTGATTTTCGTTCTGCTCTACACCCCATGTATTTCCGTCATGGGTGCCATCGCCCGTGAATCGAGCCGTGGCTGGATGGGTTTCTCCGTGTTGTGGGGACTGAATATCGCATATTCACTGGCCACGCTGTTCTATCAGGTCGTGAGCTTTAATGAACATCCGGTTTACAGCCTCACCTGTATTCTCGCGGTAATATTGTTCAATGTCGTGGTGACTGGCGGTCTTCGCCGCGCCAGAAGTCGTGTGGATGTCAATCTACTGGCCAGCCGTAAAACCGTGGCCAGTTGCTGCGAAAGCCCGGCGGGCGACTGCCACTGAGGATAGAAAACATGGCATCGTTAATTGAGGTTCGCGATATGCTTGCTTTGCAGGGCCGGATGGAAATCAGCCAGCTCTGTAACGCGCTGCGTCTCTCCCGACCAATGGCCGATGCCATGCTGACGCGCATGGAAGCCATGGGCAAAGCGGTACGTTTTCAGGAAGAGGCGGATGGCTGTCTTAGCGGCGAGTGTAAACAATGCCCGGAAGGAAAATCGGCCTGTCAGCGTGAATGGTGGTCACTGACAGGATGCTGATAGCGGGTCAGGCGACCCGCTCATAATCTTACTTATAGACATCCGCCGTGGCATGGATGTCTTTTTCATTCTTCTCGCCACTGGTCACAACGAAATATTTGCCGCCCAACTCATCCGCTTTTTTCGACAGCTCTTTTTTCGCGTCCATTGGTGCCGAGGTATCTGACGTGGTAATCGTACCCACTTCGGTCAGATTCATACCCGCAACTTTATCTTTTTCGAGTTCCTCTGCCGCCATCACACCAAACGACAGGGAGCCAATCACCAGAGATGCAACAATACCTGTAACAAGTTTCATATACTTGATTCTCCTCGGGTTTTTAGATTTTGATGCTGCGGTAAAAAAAAGATAAGCCAACCGCAACAACGCTCTGAGTATTGTTGTGAAACGGCATTTTTTCCATAATTACATTCTGAAATTATTAAACTCCTTCAGAGCAATGCAGAAATCGTCCGGGTGAGAAATAAAAGGCGCATGGGCGGCTTTTGGAAATATCAGCGACTGACTTTGTGGCCAGCACGCATCCAGCGTGGCAACAATTTTGCGCGGAACCAGCCCATCTAACCGTCCATAAAGCCGCAAGAAAGGTGTCGCCAGCCCGGTCAGCGCTTCGCGCAGATCTTCTGTTTTCAGGATCTCCAGCCCACCGTTGAGCACCTCTGCTGAGGGCATTGGTAACGACAATACCGCCTGCTTAAGCTGACGCGCATCCTGACGGGCCGTCTCCGTACCCATCGTTTGCAGGGCCAAAAAGCGCTCGACTGTACGTTGAAAATCCTCGCTGAGCTGTCGCTGGAAACCGGCCAGCACATCCGGTTTGATGCCTGGCCATTCATCCTGTGCACTAAAACAAGGGGATGATGCGACCGTCACCAGACTGCTGACGCGCTCAGGGGCAAGAAGCGCAATCTTGCTGGCGACAAGCCCGCCGAGACTCCAGCCCACCCAGACTGCACGCTGCGGCGCCTGTGCCAACACGCGCTCGGCCATCTCCTGTAATGTCATTGCCGAAAATCCGCTACTGCGCCCGTAGCCCGGCAGGTCCACCAGATGCAATGTAAATTGCGAGCTTAGCTGCGGCACAATGCAATCCCAAACCTGCGCGTTCAGCCCCCATCCGTGCAGCAGCACAAGATGACAATTTCCTTCGCCTTTAGTTTCCCACCAGATGTTGTTCATCAGTTATCGTTCTCTTGCTTAAGACAGGGAGGGTGAACATGCTAACAGTGCCGGGCTTGTGCTGGCTATGTCGAATGCCGCTGGCGTTAACGCACTGGGGATTGTGCTCCTGCTGCACCCGGGCGGTGGTTGCTCCCCTCTCCGTTTGCCCGTGCTGCGGTTTGCCTGCGGCGAGCCAGACGCTGCCTTGCGGCAGATGCCTGCAAAAACCGCCACCGTGGCAGCGTCTGGTGGCGGTCAGCGATTACGCACTGCCGTTGAGTATGCTGGTGCATCAGTTCAAATTCGTGCGGCGTCCCGAAATGGCAAATGCCCTGGCCCGGCTGCTTGTACTGGCGGTCATCAACGCGCGCAGAGCCACAATGTGGCAGAAGCCCGACATGATTATTAGCGTACCGATCTCCCGGCATCGCCAGTGGCGCAGAGGATATAACCAAAGCGATCTGCTCTGTCGTGCCCTTAACCACTGGCTCGGTTGTCGTTATGAACAGAGCGCCATTGTCCGCATTCGTGCAACGTCCATACAACATCACCTCAGCGCACGGCTACGTAAGCGTAACCTGAAAAATGCTTTTCGCCTTGAATTGCCCGTACAGGGACTCCATATGGTTATCGTGGATGATGTCGTCACGACCGGCAGCACCGTCGCGGAAATAAGCCGGTTGCTTCTGCGCAACGGCGCGGCGTCTGTTCAGGTATGGTGCCTTTGTCGAACCTTGTAGACCCTCGATGATGGGCGTATTATAACCAACTAAAATAGTCAACTATTAGGCCATTGCTATGATCCGTATCTCTGATGCTGCGCAAGCGCATTTTGCTAAACTGCTGGCAAATCAGGAAGAAGGGACGCAAATCCGCGTATTTGTGATTAACCCAGGCACGCCAAATGCTGAATGCGGCGTCTCTTATTGCCCGCCAGATGCAGTGGAAGCAACTGACACCGCCCTGAAATTTGAACAACTCACCGCCTATGTCGATGAGTTAAGTGCACCGTACCTGGAAGATGCGGAAATTGATTTTGTCACTGACCAGTTGGGCTCCCAGCTTACCCTGAAAGCACCAAACGCGAAGATGCGTAAAGTGTCCGAAGACGCGCCGCTGATGGAACGTGTTGAATATCTGCTGCAATCGCAGATCAACCCGCAGCTGGCAGGTCACGGTGGCCGTGTCACGCTGATGGAAATTACTGAGGAAGGTTACGCCATCCTCCAGTTTGGCGGTGGTTGTAACGGCTGTTCAATGGTGGATGTGACGCTGAAAGAAGGGATCGAGAAGCAGCTGCTTAACGAATTCCCGGAGCTGAAAGGCGTACGCGATCTCACCGAGCACCAGCGCGGCGAGCACTCCTACTACTAAGCCACCTTCTTACCTTATGCTCTCCCGACAAGGGAGAGCATGTTACCTGTATCTTTCCACGCACAAACGCCTCTCTTTTTTGCATTCATTTCCTGCCTGGAGTATGACCGGCGTCTCACTTCGCAAATTTTGACCCGCCGGGTGATTCTCTTTTGATGAATGTTACCCGTATCATCTGTGTCAGTACCCAAAATATAAAAACATCCGGCTATCCTTTTAAAAAGGGGATGTAAGGCATATCGGTACTCCAGCGCTTCGTATTTACAGGGCTAAAACCTGCAATTACCGCTGAAAAACTGACGTTACCCATAACAAATTAAGGCCAGGTAAATCATGCCATTAGTCATCGTTGCTATCGGTGTAGTCTTGTTGTTGTTATTAATGATCCGTTTCAAATTGAACGGATTTATCGCCCTGATCCTGGTGGCACTCGCCGTCGGTATGATGCAGGGCATGCCTCTGGATGCAGTTATCAAATCCATCAAAGCCGGTGTGGGCGGAACGCTGGGCAGCCTGGCGCTGATCATGGGCTTCGGTGCCATGCTGGGTAAACTGCTGGCAGACTGCGGTGGTGCGCAACGCATCGCCACAACGCTGATTGCGAAATTTGGCGAAAAACACATTCAGTGGGCCGTTGTACTGACCGGCTTCACCGTGGGGTTTGCGCTGTTCTACGAAGTGGGCTTTGTACTGTTACTGCCGCTGGTTTTCACTATCGCAGCAGCAGCCCGTATCCCGCTGCTGTATGTTGGTGTCCCGATGGCGGCCGCGCTTTCCGTAACCCACGGTTTCCTGCCTCCACATCCTGGCCCGACCGCTATCGCCACCATTTTCCATGCGGATATGGGCAAAACCCTGCTTTACGGTACGCTGCTCGGTATCCCGACAGTTATTCTGGCAGGCCCGGTCTATGCCCGTTTTCTGAAAGGCATCGATAAGCCGATTCCGGAAGGCCTGTACAATAAGAAAACGTTTAGCGAAGAAGAAATGCCGGGCTTTGGCGTCAGCGTCTGGACCTCTCTGGTGCCAGTAGTGCTGATGGCCCTGCGTGCAGTTGCAGAGATGTTGTTACCGAAGGGCCATGCGATTCTGCCTTACGCTGAATTCTTCGGCGATCCGGTGATGGCGACCCTCATTGCGGTGCTGATTGCCGTATTCACCTTCGGCCTGAACCGTGGTCGTTCTATGGACGACATCAACGAGACCCTGACCAGCTCAATCAAAATCATTGCCATGATGTTGCTGATCATCGGTGGCGGCGGTGCATTCAAACAGGTTCTGGTAGATAGCGGCGTGGATAAATATATCGCTTCGCTGATGCATGAAACCAATATCTCGCCAATCTTTATGGCGTGGTCAATTGCCGCCGTTCTGCGTATCGCGCTGGGTTCTGCAACCGTTGCAGCCATCACTGCAGGCGGGATAGTCGCACCGCTGATTGCCACTACCGGCGTAAGCCCTGAACTGATGGTTATTGCTGTCGGTTCTGGCAGCGTGATTTTCTCTCACGTGAACGATCCTGGTTTCTGGCTGTTCAAGGAGTACTTCAACCTGACCATCGGTGAAACCATGAAATCATGGTCCGCACTGGAGACCATTATCTCCGTCTGCGGTCTGGTCGGCTGTCTGCTGCTGGGAACGGTGGTCTAAGTTTGACCGTTTAAGTAGCTGTTAAAAAGAGAACCCGCCGAATGGCGGGTTCTTTGTATTTACTTCTTCCCAGCCGCTTTCCGGCGTTTATCCAGGTCTTTAATTAACTTGTTGACGTTCTCATCGGCAAACATTTTTTCCAGCGACACAGCGAGCTTACGCCGCCAGTTTTTGTACTGGTAGCTGGTACCCGGAATGTTCACCGGCCCGGCCATATCCAGCCAGTCTTCCGGCTGTAGCCCAAGCAACGCACTATTACTGTCAGCAATATAACGCTGCATCCCACGATTAAGCACCGCACTCATCGGCATACGAGAAGCTTTATGCCCCACCCGCTTTGGCAAACAGCCATGAGCGTGAAGCGCATCCAGCAGCCCCTGTTTTGCCAGTTCGCGATCAAGATATAGCCCACGCAACACCACTTCATCCGGGTAAAGTCCCAGGGTCTTACCCAGCGTCAGGTCGCCACTTTCCCAGTATCCCCGCAACGTTGGCAAATCATGAGTGGTCGCCACCGCCATTGACTGGGCCGGATAGGCTTTGGGGGCACGGTAGCGCTTCTCGTGGTCATTTTCAAAATAGAGGACTTTGTAGGAGTAAACGCCGCTGTCGCGCAGCTTACTGACGATCTCCACCGGAACGGTCCCCAAATCTTCGCCAATGACCATACACTGATGACGTTGACTTTCCAGCGCGAGGATCGACAACAGATCGTCCACCGGGTACTGCACATACGCCCCATGATCCGCCGTTTCACCATACGGAATCCACCACAGGCGCAGCATGGACATCACATGATCGATACGCAGTGCGCCACAGCTTTTCATATTGGCGCGCAGCAATTCGATAAACGGTTCGTATGCCCGTGCGGCGATAATATGCGGGTCCATTGGCGGCAATCCCCAGTTTTGCCCCAGCGGACCGAGAATATCCGGCGGTGCCCCCACAGACGCTTTCAGGCAGTACAGCTCACGATCGCACCAGGTTTCCGAACCACCTTCGGCAACGCCCACGGCGAGATCCCGGTACAGCCCAATTGGCATATTATGACCCTGGCTTTCCTGCCAGCATTCGGCAAATTGCGTATATGCCAGCCACTGTAACCACAGGTAGAAATTCACTTCATCGGCATGGCTATCGCAAAAAGCTTTGACTTCCGGGCTATCGGTTGACTGAAAACCTTCCGGCCAGGCAGGCCAGCCCCAGCGTAGCGGATCCTCTTTCACCTGGTTGGCATGTAGCGCATCAAACGCCGCCTGCCAGTACAGGCTATCCCCCTCTTCCTTCACGAAGGCATGAAACGCAGCACGTAAATCGTCATCGTCTTTACGCTGTGAAAACTGCTGCCAGGCCAGGCGTAACGCCGCCAGCTTGAGGGCAGTCACGCCAGCGTAGTCGACAAACTCCGCGTCGCGGGCGGCATCCAGTGCCTTGCGCGTCGTAGGGAGTTTCCACCACGCCTGCGCCTCTTTGCTCAACTGAAAATCTTCTACCGCGTTAACATCGATATAAATGATATTCAGCCAGCGGCGAGAGGAGGGACTGTATGGACTGGCGCTTTCCGGGTTGGCCGGATAGAGCGCGTGAATGGGGTTCAGGCCGATAAACGCGCCACCGCGCTGCCCCACCTCGCCCAGCATAACTTTCAGATCGCCAAAATCGCCGATCCCCCAGTTACGTTCAGATCGCAAGGTATAAAGCTGTACGCAAGCCCCCCAGAGTTTTTTCCCTTCCAGCAGGGGCTGCGGCTCATAACAACGCTTTGGGGCGACAATTAAGCGACAATGCCAGCTCTGCTCATTCTGACGCAGCGTCAGCGTGTGATATCCCTGTGGCAATTTCGTCGGCAGGGTGAGATTTTTCCCCGCGTCGATCTGGCCCTTATGCTGCTGCCCATCTTCGGTGGTGATTATCCAGTTGAAAGTTCCGTTTCCCTCAATCGGTAATGACTTCTTCTTTCCCTGGGTATGAACCAGCACATTCGGGACCGGGGTTACCGCGACGGGTGTCGCGGTAACAGCGTGCATGGCGTCAAGCAAACGTCGTTTGGTTTCCGCACCAATAGACTGTGGTTTGCCATGCGCATTGATGTAATCCGGGCTAATTCCCGCCGCCAGCGCGGCATTATCAAGACGTTTGCTCACTATGGCGTTTCCTTAGCGTTTTGCCTGCCAGATACGGGTTTGGTAATCACGAATCGAACGATCCGAACTGAACATACCGCAACGCGCGGTATTCAATATTGTAGCCCTGGTCCAGGCTTCTTCATCACGATAGAGCGCGTCTACGCGTTTTTGCGCTTCAACGTAGGCAGCGAAATCCGCCAGAACCAGGTAGGGATCGCCACCCTGCTTACCAATGCTGTGCAGCATCTGGTCGAACGCATGCTTGTCGCCCTCACTGTATTTGCCGCTCTCCAGTTCTTTGAGCACCGCATCCAACAGTTTATCTTTCTTACGCCATTTCACCGGATCATAGCCTTTGGCTTTCAATGCTTTCACCTCTTCAACGGTATGACCGAAGATGAAGATGTTTTCATCGCCAACCTGTTCAGCAATTTCCACATTGGCCCCGTCAAGGGTACCGACGGTAAGCGCACCATTCAGCGCCAGCTTCATGTTGCCGGTACCAGAGGCTTCTTTGCCCGCGGTAGAAATCTGTTCAGATACATCTGCCGCCGGGATAAGACGTTCCGCCGCCGAGACGCAATAATCCGGCAGGAAAACCACTTTCAGCTTATCGCCCACCGTTTTATCGTTATTGATTACTGCGGCCACTTTATTGATGGCGTAAATGATATTTTTCGCCAGGTAATAGCCCGGCGCGGCTTTCGCACCGAAGAGGAATACGCGTGGTACGCGGTCTGCCTGCGGATTCTCACGAATCTCTTTATAGAGCGCCACAATATGCAGCAGATTCAGATGCTGGCGTTTGTATTCATGCAGACGTTTGATTTGGATATCAAACAGCGCATGCGGATTGATCTCAATGCCCGTACGCGCTTTAACAAAGGCCGCAAGCTGCACCTTATTTTCCTGCTTGATAGCGCGATATTGCGCGCGGAATTTCGCGTCGTCGGCAAATTTCTCCAGATTAATCAGTTGGTCGAGATCATTTGCCCATTCATTTTTTAACGACTTATCCAGTAATGCCGCCAGCGCCGGGTTGCACTGTTTAATCCAGCGACGCGGTGTAATACCGTTAGTAACATTGTGGAATTTCGTCGGCCATAGTTGGTGATATTCCGGGAAGAGATCTTTGACGACCAAATCGGAGTGCAGTGCAGCAACGCCATTCACTGCGAAGCCGCCGACAACGCACATATTGGCCATACGAACCTGCTTGTTATGCACCACCGCCAGTTTCGCCCACACGTCCTCATCGCCAGGCCAGGTTTGCTCAACCAGCACCTTAAAGCGATCGTTAATCTGTTTGATGATTTGCATGTGACGCGGCAGTAACGCTTTTACCAGTTTTTCATCCCAGCACTCCAGCGCTTCCGGCATCAGCGTATGGTTGGTGTAGGCGAAGGTTTTACTGGTAATAGCCCAGGCGTCGTCCCAGCTCAGTTGATGCTCATCAATCAGCACGCGCAGCATTTCCGGGATCGCAATGGTCGGATGCGTATCGTTAAGCTGAATAACTTCAAAATCCGGTAACTGGGCGATTTTACGTCCGGCCAGATGGTGACGACGCAGAATATCCGCTACGGAACAGGCACACTGGAAATATTGCTGCATCAGACGCAGCTTCTTGCCCGCCTGGTGGTTGTCATTCGGGTAGAGTACTTTGGTCAGTTTTTCGGCATCGATGCCCTGCTGCTCGGCACGCAGGAAATCACCGTCGTTGAATTTGGTCAGATCGAACGGGTGCGCATGGGTCGCTTGCCACAATCGCAGCGGCTGTGCCACGCCGTTACGGTAACCCAGTACCGGTAAATCCCAGGCTTCGCCAACAATCGTAAAGTCCGGCGTCCAGTGCCCGTCTTTGCTCACTTTGCCGCCAATTCCCACCTGCACATTCAACTGCGTATTATGGCTGAACCATGGATAGCTGCGACGGTTCCAGTCATCTGGCGCCTCTTTCTGCTGGCCATCGTCAAAAGACTGACGGAACAAGCCGTACTGATAGTTCAGACCATACCCGGTAGCAGACTGGCCTACCGTTGCCATGGAGTCCAGGAAGCAAGCCGCCAGGCGACCTAAGCCACCGTTACCCAGCGCCGGGTCAGTCTCTTCTTCCAGCAGATCGCTCAGATTAATACCGCTTTCCTGCAAAACGTCGCTTACCTCCTGATACCAGCCAAGGTTAAGCAAGTTGTTACCTGTCAGGCGACCAATCAAAAATTCCATTGAAATGTAGTTTACGTGGCGCTGGTTTTTCACTGGCTTAGCCAGCGGTTGTGCTACCAGTAATTCCGCCAGTGCGCCGCTCACAGCCTGCCACCACTGGTGAGATGTCATCTCCTGGGCAGCGTGCAAACCAAAATGTTGCCACTGACGCGTCAGGGCCGCCTCAAATTGCGCTTTATTAAACGTGGGCTTTGACATAGAGAATTCGGATCCTGTAATTGAAAAAACAACGTTAGCGCTAGTGTGCCAGGCTCATGAAATGACTTCCTCATCCTGCCAGGGATTCAACAGGGAGGAGTAGCAGGGATGAGCGAAAAGTGTGATCTCTGCCACCTAAAGTTAGCTGTTTTTTTAAGCACTTTTCAAGCGTTTGCTTTTTTACGGGACAAGGAAAAATACGCTGGCGCGTCTTTCGCGCGCAGTGGGGATAACGAGGGAGAATGCCGAAAAGATGAAATATTGTTTCAGGGAAATTATCACACCCGGCATCAACATAATTTGAGTAAATAATATTTTCTTAAATGATAATTTCGCCTTTTGCTATTTGTGCGATTGCAACGCCGTTTTGGGAAATATTCAACCAAAGCCCCTGAAAGATGCAAAACTATTTCGCCTTTTTTTGACTCGTTTTACTGCAAATCGGGCTGCATGCCCTTTCGCCACAGGTGCTGTCTCTTTATTCACAACTCAAATGGAAATGTGACCTGGTGCAAATTCACAATCGTCAGATCCGGACATAACTTGCAATAATTCGGAATTTATCCGACCTTGTTTATATTAATTACGAAGCGCAAAAAAATCGTTTTTCCCCTATGTCCTCACAGTGAAGTGATAACTATGTTGATCCCGTCTAAATTAAGTCGCCCGGTACGCCTCGACCATACTGTCGTTCGTGAGCGTCTGCTGGCTAAACTTTCCGGCGCGAACAATTTTCGGCTTGCGCTGATCACTAGCCCTGCAGGGTACGGAAAAACAACGCTCATTTCTCAATGGGCTTCCGGTAAAAATGACGTCGGCTGGTTTTCGCTGGATGAAGGCGATAACCAACAGGAGCGTTTTGCCAGCTATTTCATTGCTGCCATTCAGCAGGCCACCGGTGGGCATTGCGTCAGCAGTGAGGTGATGGCGCAAAAACGCCAGTATGCCAGTCTCTCCTCCCTCTTTGCCCAGTTGTTTATTGAGCTGGCAGAGTGGCAACGCGCGCTCTATCTGGTCATTGATGACTACCACCTCATCACCAACCCGGTGATTCATGAAGCCATGCGCTTCTTCTTGCGCCATCAGCCGGAAAACCTGACGCTGATTGTGCTGTCACGCAATTTACCGCAGTTAGGCATTGCCAACCTGCGCGTACGTGAACAATTGCTGGAGATCGGCAGTCACCAGTTGGCCTTTAATCATCAGGAAGCGAAGCAATTTTTCGATTGCCGCCTGACTTCGCCCATCGAAGCGGCCGAGAGCAGCCGCCTGTGTGATGACGTTGCCGGCTGGGCCACCGCATTACAACTCATTGCCCTTTCCGTACGCCAGAATCACAGTGCCGCACAGCAATCCGCTCGCCGTCTGGCGGGGATCAACGCCAGCCACTTGTCCGATTATCTGGTAGATGAAGTACTGGATAATGTCGATGCCAGCACGCGCCTGTTCTTACTGAAAAGCTCGCTATTACGCTCCATGAACGATGCGCTGATTGTCCGCGTCACCGGCGAAGAAAATGGTCAGATGCGGCTGGAAGAAATTGAGCGCCAGGGGTTATTCCTGCAGCGCATGGATGACTCCGGCGAATGGTTCAGCTACCACCCGCTGTTCGGCAATTTCCTGCGCCAGCGCTGCCAGTGGGAACTGGCGACCGAATTACCGGAAATTCATCGCGCGGCGGCAGAAAGCTGGATGGCACAGGGATTCCCCAGCGAAGCCATCCACCATGCGCTGGCCGCGGGCGACGGTATCATGTTACGGGACATTCTGCTGCATCACGCCTGGGGTTTGTTCAATCACAGCGAACTCAGCCTGCTGGAAGCGTCGCTGAAAGCACTGCCGTGGGAGAGCCTGCTGGAGAACCCACGCCTGGTACTGCTACAGGCCTGGTTGATGCAAAGCCAGCATCGCTACAGTGAAGTGAATACCTTACTGGCACGAGCCGAGCAGGAGATGACCACCCGAATGGATGCCTCCCTGCACGGTGATTTCAACGCGTTGCGCGCGCAGGTCGCGATCAATGATGGTGACGCCGTTGAAGCGGAACGTCTGGCTATGGTTGCCCTCGACGAACTGCCGCTCGCCAATTACTACAGCCGTATTGTCGCCACATCCGTACACGGTGAAGTGCTGCACTGCAAAGGGCAACTGACCAACTCCCTGGCATTAATGCAGCAAACCGAACAGATGGCGCGTCGCCATGACGTATGGCACTACGCCTTATGGAGTCTGATTCAGCAGAGCGAAATTCTGTTTGCGCAAGGCTTTCTGCAGGCCGCCTGGGAGACCCAGGAAAAAGGGTTTGTGCTTGTTCGCGAACAGCATCTTGAACAACTGCCAATGCACGAGTTCCTGCTACGCATTCGTTCACAATTGCTCTGGGCCTGGGCACGCCTTGACGAATCTGAGGCCGCCGCACGTCAGGGGATGGAGGTTCTCGCCTCCTTCCAGCCGCAGCAGCAGTTACAGTGTCTGGCGCTGGTGATTCAAAACTCGCTGGCAAGAGGCGATTTGGATAACGCTCGCGCACATTTGCACCGTCTGGAGAACTTACTGGGTAACGGTCAATATCACAGCGACTGGGTCTCGAACGCCGATAAAGTCAGGGTGATTTACTGGAACATGACAGGGGATCGCAAATCAGCAGCGCAGTGGCTTCGCCAGACGCCTAAACCGGAGTTCGCTAATAACCATTTCCTGCAAGGACAGTGGCGTAATATCGCCAGAGCGCAAATTCTGCTCGGTGATTTCGATCCGGCTGAAATGGTCCTTGAAGAACTTAACGAAAACGCCCGCAGCCTGCGTTTGATGAGTGATTTGAACCGCAACCTGCTGTTGCTTAATCAGCTGTACTGGCAGTCCGGGCGCAAAAACGACGCACAGCGCGTGCTACTTGAGGCACTGCAGCTTGCCAACCGCACCGGGTTTATCAGCCACTTTGTCATAGAGGGCGAGGCGATGGCGCAGCAACTGCGTCAGCTTATTCAACTCAACACATTGCCGGAGCTGGACCAGCACCGCGCACAGCGCATTCTGCGCGACATCAACCAACATCACCGGCATAAGTTTGCCCATTTTGACGAGAACTTCGTTGAACGTTTACTGAACCATCCGGAAGTGCCGGAGCTAATCCGCACCAGTCCGCTAACCCAGCGAGAGTGGCAGGTGCTGGGGCTTATCTACTCAGGCTACAGCAATGAGCAGATCGCCGGTGAGCTCGCCGTGGCGGCGACCACCATTAAAACGCATATCCGTAATTTGTATCAGAAGCTGGGGGTTGCGCATCGTCAGGATGCCGTACTGCATGCCCAGCGGTTGCTGAAAATGATGGGCTATGGCGTCTGAGTTCAGGTCGGGCTGGCGCAACGCCGCCCGACATTATCCCTTAGCACAACTCTAACTGGATGTTATTACTGGTGATGACCTGCATAACGCCTGCTGGTGGCATGGTATCGGTGTACACTGCATTCACCATGCTGATACTGCCCATATTAACCATCGCGTTGCGTCCAAACTTCGAGTGATCCACTACCAACATCGCATGGCGAGAGTTTTCAATGATCGCCCGTTTGGTGCGCACTTCGTGATAGTCAAACTCCAGCAGCGAACCATCAGCGTCAATGCCACTGATACCAAGAATGCCAAAGTCCAGACGGAACTGAGAAATAAAGTCCAGCGTGGCTTCGCCTACAATGCCACCGTCACGGCTACGCAATTCGCCGCCAGCGAGGATGACGCGGAAATCTTCTTTTTTCAGCAGCGTATTCGCCACATTCAGGTTGTTAGTCACCACGCGTAAATCGCTGTGATCGAGTAGCGCGTGCGCCACGGCTTCCGGGGTAGTTCCAATATCAATAAACAACGTTGCACCGTTCGGGATCTGGCTGGCCACTTTACGGGCAATCCGTTCTTTCTCCGCCGTTTGCGTCGCCTTACGGTCATGCCAGGAGGTATTGACTGAGCTGGAAGGAAGCGCAGCGCCACCGTGGTGGCGGAGGATTTTATTTTGATCAGCCAGATCGTTCAGATCGCGGCGAATAGTCTGTGGACTTACCGAGAATTGCTCTACCAGTTCTTCCGTGCTGACATATCCCTGCTGTTTAACCAGTTCAATGATCGCGTCATGACGTTGTGTTTGTTTCATGAAATGTCTCTGGATAATTATGTTCGTTTTCGCGCATTCAATGTATCTACCAGCGCCATTGCAAGACCAATCACCAGCCCGCCGGTGTGGGCGCCGATAGCCGTATCCACTGCTGAGATGCCAAACCAGTCAGCAACCAGTAACACGACCGTAAAAATAACCAGTCCACGAGGCAGCCAGACCGGGCGTGCCGGGTCTCGCTCACCGCGTAGCCACACATAACCAATCAGTGCATAGACCACACCTGACAGACCACCAAACCACGGTCCCGCCAGTTTGTACTGTAAAAAGCCGCTCAGTAATGCGCTTATAAGCGTGATTACCACCAGCTTGCCGCTTCCCAGACGTTTTTCAACTGCTCCGCCAAGATACCACCACCAGAACAGGTTAAAGATGATATGAACCAGCGAAAAGTGCATTAGCGCATGGCTAAAGTAGCGCCAGGCTTCAAATTGCACCGAGGCATCGTAGGGCCAGGCAAGCCAGACCATAATGGCCTGATCGCCATACATACTCATCAGGATATAAACCAGCACGCAAGCGGCGAAGACAGAGACGGTAATCGGCCCCCCGCGTTCACTCAGCGCCGCGCGCAGAGGAAATCCACGGTACCGTAAACCGCTGCCTGTTTCTCCGGATTGCCAGCTTGCGGCGAGATAACGCGGATCGGTAGGATTTTCCAGGAAACGCGCCAGTTCAGCTTTCACACGCTCAGCCTGGCTCTCGTCTGCCAGCCAGATATCGCTATGCGAGTGATGTTGAATGGTAAGAATGACGCCCTGTGTTTGCATGTAATCGACAAACGCCTGGGCGACGCGCGGGTTGGTAAATGATGTAATCATCAACATGGCTGGCGGTCGCTTTGTCTCTGGAAAAGAGCACAGTATAGCGGCAGATTCATCCCTCTCTAAAGGGATCCCTGCTCGACTTCCGCTGGAAAGTGACGGTGCCAGGCATCAAAGCCACCATCGACGCTGAATACCGCATCATAACCTTGCTGGAGCAGGTATTGCGCCGCACCTTTACTGCTATTGCCGTGGTAGCACATCACCATCACCGGGGTATCGAAGTCGGTTTCGCGCATAAACGCACCGAGCGTGTCGTTAGTTAAATGAAAAGCGCCCGGCGTGTGGCCAATCGCATAGCTTTGTGGGTCACGAATATCGACCAGAACCGCCTGCTTAAGCTGCAGTTTCTGGTGGGCCTCTTCAACATTAATACAGACAAAATGATCCATTCTGATCTCTTTTCTTTTATGTATGGCAGGTGGTACGCCTGCTTCCTTTCACACCCGACAGGGCGATAAAAGCGGGCAGCATAAGTTTACCGCTTAGTGTACGTCCTCCAGGTGGAGAAACACCATTATGTTATGTATATCACTCTAAATTGTTTTTCTGATGTTACCAAAAGCGCGATCTTTTGCTATTATGAGCGATATCGAACATTTTTGAGCTTTAACGAAAGCGCGTGAGGGGAGCATGGAAACCAAAGATCTGATCGTTATTGGCGGGGGCATCAACGGTGCCGGTATCGCGGCAGACGCCGCCGGGCGAGGTTTATCCGTGCTGATGCTTGAAGCACAGGACTTAGCTTGCGCAACCTCCAGCGCCAGCTCAAAATTGATTCATGGTGGCCTGCGCTACCTTGAACACTATGAATTTCGTCTGGTTAGCGAGGCGCTTGCCGAACGTGAAGTACTATTGAAAATGGCGCCGCACATTGCCTTCCCGATGCGCTTCCGCCTGCCGCATCGGCCCCACTTACGTCCGGCATGGATGATCCGTATCGGTCTTTTTATGTACGATAATCTGGGGAAACGCACCAGTTTACCCGGATCGCAAAGTTTGCGTTTTGGCTCAGAATCGGTCCTCAAACCTGAAATCGTGCGCGGTTTCGAATATTCTGACTGCTGGGTCGATGATGCGCGTCTGGTACTGGCGAATGCACAGATGGTTGTCAAAAAAGGCGGCGAAGTGCGCACCCGCACCCGAGCCATCTCAGCAAAACGTGAAAACGGTCTGTGGATTGTTGAAGCAGAAGATATCGACACCGGGGAAAAATTTAGCTGGCAAGCACGCGGTCTGGTCAATGCAACCGGCCCATGGGTTAAACAGTTCTTTGATGACGGAATGCATTTGCCGTCTCCGTACGGTATTCGCCTGATCAAAGGCAGCCATATCGTGGTGCCGCGCGTGCATTCGCAAAAGCAGGCTTATATTCTGCAAAACGAAGATAAGCGTATCGTTTTTGTGATTCCGTGGATGGATGAATTTTCTATCATCGGCACCACCGACGTGGAATATAAAGGCGACCCGAAAAACGTCGAAATTGAAGAGAGTGAAGTGAATTACCTGTTGAAGGTATATAACGCGCACTTTAAAAAGCAGCTGACGCGCAATGATATTGTCTGGACTTACTCCGGTGTGCGTCCGTTGTGCGACGATGAGTCAGATTCTCCACAGGCCATCACCCGCGACTACACGCTGGATATTCACGATCAGGACGGTAAAGCGCCGCTGCTTTCCGTATTTGGCGGCAAGCTCACAACCTACCGCAAGCTGGCTGAACATGCGATGGAAAAACTGGCCTCCTACTATGAAGGTATCGGCCCGGCATGGACCAAAAACTGTGTATTACCCGGCGGTGAACTGGCGGGCGATCGCGATGATTACGCCGCGAAACTGCGTCGCCGTTACCCGTTCATTACCGAATCGCTGGCTCGCCATTACGCCCGAACCTATGGCAGCAATAGTGAGCTGATTCTGGGTCAGGCAGGCTCAATTGAAGACCTGGGCGAACATTTCGGCCATGAACTTTATGAAGCCGAACTGCGTTACCTGGTTGAACATGAGTGGGTGCGCCGTCTGGACGATGCTATCTGGCGTCGAACCAAACTGGGCATGTGGCTCAGTGCCGACGAGCAGTCCCGTGTGGCCCAGTGGCTGACACGCCACAGCAAAGCGGAACTGTCGCTGGCTTCTTAATGATGAAAAACCCGCTGACGCATGCGCAGCGGGTTTTTTACGGTGCTATTTTGCCGGCCTTTGCAGCTACAGCATGGGCTCGCGACGAAATAGCACTAACCTGATTTAAACCATCTTCACCACCACCCGCCTCTGGCTCAGCCTTATTTATCGACCCATTACAGAGTGGCTCGTCTCCTTTTATATACTGAAAAAACGGAGCCCTGAGGCTCCGTGAGATTTTGGTGTTGAAAACCATGATGACTTACAGGCGTACCGGATCGATATGCCAGATCTGCTCTGCGTATTCCTGAATCGTTCTGTCAGATGAGAAGTAGCCCATATTGGCAATGTTGTGCATCGCCTTCGTAGTCCACTCTTCCGGGGTACGATAGAGCTCGTCTACCTTGTCCTGGCAATCAACGTAGCTGCGATAATCGGCCAGCACCTGATAATGGTCGCCAAAGTTAATCAGCGAGTCCACGAGGTCACGATAGCGTCCCGGCTCATTCGGACTGAACAGGCCAGTCGCGATTTGCGTCAGTACCTGATGCAGCTCCTCATCTTGTTCGTAGTATTCGCGCGGTGAATAACCTTT
Organism: Phytobacter palmae; assembly: GCF_039409775.1. Taxonomy (NCBI): domain Bacteria; kingdom Pseudomonadati; phylum Pseudomonadota; class Gammaproteobacteria; order Enterobacterales; family Enterobacteriaceae; genus Phytobacter; species Phytobacter palmae. The sequence continues at coordinate 90,152 of NZ_JBCIVJ010000002.1, forward strand.
ACGACGCAACGCCTCCACCTCTTCGGCAGTATTGCCAAAAATGAAAATGTTATCCGCCCCGACATGCTCAAGCATTTCTACGTTTGCACCATCCAGTGTACCGATGGTCAACGCGCCATTGAGGGCAAACTTCATGTTACTGGTGCCGGACGCTTCCGTCCCTGCCAGGGAGATCTGCTCAGAGAGATCTGCCGCCGGGATGATCACCTGCGCGAGACTAACGCTGTAGTTGGGGATAAAAACGACTTTCAGCTTATCGCCAATTTGTGGATCATTGTTGATCACCGCAGCCACATCATTGATAAGGTGGATGATGTGCTTCGCCATGTAGTACGCCGATGCCGCTTTACCCGCGAAAATATTGACGCGCGGCACCCACTCCGCTGTCGGATCCGCTTTGATACGGTTGTAGCGAGTGATCACATGCAGCACATTCATCAGCTGCCGCTTGTATTCGTGGATACGTTTGATTTGCACATCGAAGAGCGCTTTCGGGTTGACCACCACATTAAGCTGCTGGCCTATTACTGCCGCCAGGCGCTTTTTGTTCTCCAGCTTGGCATGACGAATCGCCTGATTTACCGTCGGGTAGTCGATATGCTGTTCCAGCTCACTGAGCTGGCTCAAATCGGTACGCCAGGTGCGGCCAATGTTTTGATCCAGCACGCCAGACAACGGCGGGTTCGCCAATGCCAGCCAGCGGCGCGGTGTGACACCGTTGGTCACGTTAGTAAAGCGCATGGGGAAAATGTTGGCGAAATCAGCAAACAGGGACTGTACCATCAGGTTAGAGTGCAATTCAGACACGCCATTCACTTTATGGCTCACCACCACAGCCAGCCATGCCATGCGCACGCGACGTCCGTTCGACTCATCGATAATCGACACACGACTCAGCAGGTCGATATCGTTAGGGTACTGTTCCTGAATGGTTTTCAGGAAGTAGTCATTAATTTCAAAGATGATCTGCAGATGGCGCGGCAGGATCTTACCGAGCATATCAATCGGCCAGGTTTCCAGCGCTTCGCTCATCAGCGTATGGTTGGTGTATGAGAACACCTGACAGGTCACCTCGAACGCCTCATCCCATGAGAATTTATGCTCATCAATCAGCAGACGCATTAATTCGGGGATCGACAACACCGGATGGGTATCATTCAGGTGAATCGCCGTTTTCTCCGCCAGATTGCTATACGTTTTGTGTAGCTGATAGTGGCGGCTCAAAATATCCTGCACAGTTGCCGATACCAGGAAATACTCCTGACGAAGGCGTAATTCCCGGCCTGAATAGGTCGAGTCGTCCGGATAAAGTACGCGAGATACGTTTTCGGAGTGGTTTTTATCTTCCACCGCCGCAAAATAATCACCCTGGTTAAATTTACCCAGATTGATTTCGCTACTCGCCTGCGCATTCCACAAACGCAGGGTGTTCGTCGCGTCAGTATCGTAGCCTGGAATAATTTGGTCGTAGGCCACAGCCAGAATCTCTTCGGTTTCCAGCCAATGGGACTTTTTACCTTCCTGCTGCACACGCCCGCCAAAGCGCACTTTGTAGCGCGTGTTATGGCGTTTGAATTCCCATGGGTTACCATATTCCAGCCAGTAATCCGGGGACTCTTTTTGCCGTCCATCGACAATGTTCTGCTTGAACATGCCGTAGTCATAGCGAATACCGTAGCCCCGGCCCGGTAAGCCGAGGGTCGCCAGCGAGTCGAGGAAACAGGCCGCCAGACGCCCCAGCCCGCCATTGCCGAGGCCCGGGTCATTTTCTTCGTCGATCAGCTCTTCCAGATCCAGCCCCATCTCTTCCAGAGCGTTTTTGACATCGTCATAAATACCTAATGACAACAATGCATTGGAAAGGGTACGGCCAATCAGAAACTCCATCGACAGGTAGTAAACCTGGCGCATTTCCTGAGAGAGCTGCGCACGGTTGGAGCGTAACCAGCGTTCTACCAGGCGATCACGCACCGCAAACAATGTAGCGTTCAGCCACTCATGTTTGTTGGCGATGACAGGATCTTTACCAATGGTAAACATCAGCTTGTAGGCGATCGAATGTTTTAACGCTTCGATGCTCAATGTGGGTGATGCATATGTAAAAGGTGCATTCATACAAGTGATTCCTGGAAAACTATTTCAACCGATAGTAAAGATCGCGATAGGATTGCGCAGCGACCTGCCAGCTAAAATCCATGCCCATCGCCTGACGCTGAACAAAGCGCCAGAGGGAGGGACGGGACCACAACACGAAAGCACGCCGAATCGCGCGAAGCAGCGACCAGGCATTACTGTCTTCAAATACAAAACCACTGGCGATTCCATCTGCCAAATTCTCCAATGAGCTATCGGTCACCGTATCCGCCAGCCCGCCCGTACGACGGACTAGTGGCAACGTGCCGTACTTCAATCCATAAAGTTGCGTTAACCCACAGGGTTCAAAACGGCTCGGGACCAGAATGACATCTGCCCCGCCCATAATGCGATGTGAAAACGCCTCGTGATATCCAATTTGCACGCCGACTTGCCCCGGATGTTCCGCCGCCGCAGCAAGGAAGCCCTCCTGCAGAACCGGATCGCCCGCGCCAAGTAGCGCCAGTTGCCCGCCCTGCTCCAGCAAACCGGGTAATGCCTCCAGCACCAAATCCAACCCTTTCTGGCTGGTTAAGCGACTGACCACCGCAAAAAGCGGCGCCTTGTCGTTTACTTTCAGCCCCATAGCGATTTGTAGCTGACGTTTGTTTTCCGCCTTTTCCTCCAGCGTATCCCGCGTATAACGCGAAGAGAGCAGCAGGTCTGTTGCCGGATCCCAAATTTTTTCATCAACGCCGTTCAGAATACCGGACAAACGCCCCTCAACTTGCCGCTGACGCAGCAGTCCCTCCATGCCATAGGCAAACTGCGGCTCGGTTATTTCGCGCGCATACGTCGGGCTGACCGCCGTAATATGGTCCGCGTAATAGAGCCCCGCTTTCAGGAAAGAGATCTGTCCGTTAAATTCCAGCCCATGCATATTAAAAAACGACGATGGCAACTGTATTTCACTCATATGTTGCGCGTAATACATCCCCTGGTAAGCCAGGTTATGTACCGTGAACACTGACTTCGCCGGTCGCCCTTTTGCCGCCAGATAGGCGGGTGCCAACCCTGCATGCCAGTCGTGGGCATGAACCACATCGGGTCGCCAGAACGGGTCAAGCCCGCTGGCCATCTCAGCGCCAACCCAGCCCAGCAAAGCAAAACGCAGGACGTTGTCGGTATAGGCAAAAAGATTAGTATCGTGGTACGGGCTCCCGGGACGATCGTAAAGATGCGGCGCATCGATTAAGTAGATCCCCACCCCGTTGAAATGTCCGAACAGCAATGAAATACGACCAGCAAATGTATCCCGCCGCGTGACCACTTGAGCATCAGTTACGCCGCGACGAACATCCGGGAATGCAGGCAGCAAAACGCGCGTATCAACGCCATCGGCAATTTGTGCCGCAGGTAATGCACCAATAACATCAGCCAGACCACCGGTCTTTAGCAACGGAAACATCTCAGAACATACATGTAAAACCTGCATTATCGCTCCTGTCAAAACCGCTAACATTTAGCGGACGTTAGCGGGAAAAACAGCGCGCGGACCCCTTCCGCGCAAGGTTATCTCGATGCTGTTACTCTTGTTGCAACTTGCGCAGCATTTCGCGCGTCACCAGTACGATGCCCTCTTCGGAGCGGTAGAACCGGCGAGCATCCTCTTCTGCGTTTTCACCAATGATCGTCCCTTCCGGGATGACACAGGCCCGGTCAATAACGCAACGCCGCAAGCGACAAGAGCGTCCGACCCAGACCTCCGGTAAAAGAACAGCAGAGTCGATATTGCAGAACGAATTCACACGCACCCGTGAGAACAATACCGATTGCACCACTACCGATCCGGATATTACACATCCACCGGAAACCAGTGAGTTCAGGGTCATACCGTGACTTCCCGATCTGTCCTGAACAAATTTCGCCGGTGGTAAAGATTCATTATAGGTACGTATTGGCCAGTTACGGTCATACATGTCCAGTTCAGGCACAACTGATGCGAGATCGAGGTTTGCTTTCCAGTACGCTTCAAGGGTTCCTACGTCACGCCAGTAGGGTTCTGATTCAGGGTCCGAATGCACACAGGACAGTGGGAAGGGATGTGCATAAGCCATGCCAGACTTGGTTATCAGCGGGATGATATCTTTGCCGAAATCGTGACTGGAATTTTCATTCTTGTCGTCTTCTTCGAGCAACTCATAAAGGTACTCAGCATCGAAAACATAAATCCCCATACTGGCGAGCGATTTTGTGCTGTCATTCGGCATTGAAGGCGGGTTGGCGGGTTTTTCGACAAATTCGATAACTTTGTCGTTTTCATCCACAGCCATTACGCCAAATGCACTTGCCTCTTCAATGGGCACCGGCAGACAAGCCACGGTGCAACGCGCACCTTTTTCGACATGATCTATAAGCATGCGTGAATAGTCCTGCTTATAGATATGGTCACCGGCCAGAATGACGATGTACTCCGCGCCATAGCGGCGAATGATGTCGAGGTTCTGCGTAACCGCATCAGCGGTGCCGCGATACCAGCTCTCGCCATGCACACGCTGCTGAGCAGGCAGGAGATCAACAAATTCGTTCATCTCTTCGTTGAAGAAGGACCAGCCACGCTGAATATGCTGCACCAGCGTGTGGGATTGATACTGCGTAATCACACCAATACGACGAATACCGGAGTTAATGCAGTTGGATAATGCGAAATCGATAATACGGAACTTACCGCCGAAGTGAACCGCGGGTTTGGCGCGTTTTTTTGTCAAATCTTTAAGGCGGGTCCCGCGCCCTCCCGCAAGTATCAGGGCTACAGATTTTAATGGCAGCTGGCGCGCTAACATTAAGGGATCGTTCTTATCTAATCTAACCATGACTAACTCCTTTTTTATGACCTTTCAAAGACGCACACTCCGTGCGCGGGCCCATGCCAGACAGCCATCACTACCGGATTATCCTCACCGGCAAACGGAGGAATAGCACGCCATTCCCCTTCTGGTAGCGCAATCTCTGCGACTTCATGTGTGCCGTTAATCGTCAGTAGTACACGATCGGACAGTAGAATTTGCAGGCGGCGGACACCGCTTTGCCACTCCGCAACACTCAGTGGCTGCGCTTCCGTATTAAGCCAACGCACGTTGCCATCGCCCTCTTCCCACCATATATCCCGGGTTAATGCGGGAATACGCTGGCGAAGGTGAATCAACGCGGCGGTAAATTCCATTAGCCCACTGTTAGCGTGTTGCCAGTCAAGCCAGGTCAACGCGTTGTCCTGACAGTAAGCGTTGTTATTACCGTGCTGGCTATGACCATGCTCATCACCGGCCAGCAGCATTGGTGTTCCCTGGGACAGTAGCAGTGTTGTTAACAGGGCATGGACGCTTGTTCGCCTCCTTTCTGTCACATCAAGACTGCTACTTAACCCTTCTATACCATGATTATTACTATGGTTATTGTTAGTACCGTCGCGATTTTCCTCGCCATTCGCTTCGTTATGCTTATGGTTGAAACTCACACAATCGCGCAATGTGAACCCGTCATGCGCCGTCACCAGATTGACCGACGCATGGGGCAGACGCCCTTCACGACGGAACATATCGCTGGATGCGGCAAAGCGCCCGGCAAATTCCCCGGGCGAGAGTGACTGCTCCAGCCAGAAGCGGCGGGCAGCGTCACGAAAATGATCATTCCATTCGGCAAACAATGGCGGGAAATTACCCACCTGGTAACCGCCTTCGCCAATGTCCCACGGCTCTGCAATAAGCTTCACCTGTGAGAGTAGCGGACAGTTTTTAATTGCCTCGAATAAGGGCGCCTGCTGGCTGAACCCCGGCGTACGCCCCATAATCGTTGCCAAATCAAAGCGAAAACCGTCGATATGGAACGTTTCCACCCAATATTTAAGGCAAGCATATGCATACGCCACACCGCTCGGGTTGCTCAAATTCAGCGTGTTTCCACACCCGGTCCAGTTTTCATAATCACCGTCGCCCCTGATCCAATAATAGCTACGGTTATCGATTCCGCGCAGGGAGAGCGTCGGACCATGCAGGTCACTTTCAGCACTGTGGTTCAGCACGATATCGAGAATGACCTCAATACCGTTTTGATGCAGGGACTTAACCGCATCACGAAACTCATTGATGGCTAATTCAGGAGAGGTGGCATAACGCGGCTCAAGTGCAAACAGCGCCAGCGGGTTATAGCCCCAGTAGTTACTTAAACCCAGACGTTGCAGACGCGGCTCGCTGATAAAATGAGCCACTGGCATCAGCTCCAGCGCGGTGATACCCAGTGTTTTGAAGTAGTTGATCATCACCGGATGACCAAGGGCTTTATAAGTCCCGCGAATCTCTTCTGGTAAATCCGGGTGCTGCCAGGTCAGCCCTTTGACATGGGCTTCATAGATGACCGTATTGCCCCATGGCGTGCGTGGCGAGGCATCATTTCCCCAGTCAAAGGTGTCATCCACGACCACGCTTTTCGGCGCAATTGCCGCGCTGTCATGCGGATCAGGAGCGTCATAGCCCCCGTGCAACAGTGGGCTGTCTTTAACGTCACCTTCGACACGGCGCGCACAGGGATCGAGAAGTAACTTCGCCGGGTTAAAGCGATGCCCCTGCCCCGGTTCCCACGGACCGTGTACACGATAGCCATAACGCGTACCAGGCAGCGCATCCGCCAGGAAACCATGCCAGACATCGCCGCTACGGGCGGGTAAGTCAAAACGTTGTTCGTTGCCTTCGTCATCAAAAATGCACAGTTCCACTCGCTCCGCATGTGCCGAAAATAACGTGAAATTCACGCCATTTTTCTGCACATGGGCGCCAGGTGGCGTCGCGTTGCCTGCTGTCAGCCTGGTCATCACCCCTCCCGCACAAACCAGACGGTTGCCAGCGGCGGGATCGTCACAGAGAGAGATTGTGGCCTGCCGTTCATCGGGATTTCATCACTGTGCACGCCACCACCATTGCCGGTATTGCTGCCGTGATAGTGCATAGAATCCGTATTCAGCTCTTCACGCCAGCGTCCCGGCTGGTTGATACCAAAGCGGTAGTTATGGCGCGGTACTGGGGTGAAATTGCTGACAACAATGATTTCATTCCCGGCTTTATCGCGACGGACAAAGACAAACACCGAGTTTTCATGGTCATCCACCACCAGCCATTCAAAGCCATACGGGTCAAAGTCCAGTTCATGCAACGCTTTGTGATGACGATAGACGTGGTTCATATCCCGTACCAGACGCTGTACGCCGTGGTGCCAGTTATCGCCCCCTTCAAGCAGATGCCAGTCGAGGCTGCTGTCATGGTTCCACTCGCGCCCCTGCGCAAACTCGTTACCCATAAACAGCAGTTTTTTACCGGGGAAAGCCCACATCCAGGCGTAGTAAGCACGCAGGTTGGCAAACTTCTGCCACGCATCGCCGGGCATACGATCAAGAATGGATTTCTTGCCATGCACCACTTCGTCATGGGACAGCGGCAACACGAAATTTTCCGTGTAGTTGTAGAGCATGCCAAAGGTAAGTTTGTCGTGGTGGTGTTTGCGATAGATCGGATCGAGCTTCATGTAATCCAGCGTGTCGTGCATCCAGCCAAGATTCCACTTGTACCAGAAACCAAGGCCGCCCAGCGATGGCGGACGCGAGACGCCGGCAAAGTCGGTGGACTCTTCCGCCATACTCACCGCGCCAGGAACCTGCTCGCCGAGGATACGGTTGGTGCTGCGCAAAAATTCGATGGCTTCGAGGTTTTCCCGACCACCAAATTCATTGGGGATCCATTCACCTTGTTTACGGCTGTAATCGCGGTAAATCATGGAGGCAACCGCGTCCACGCGCAGTGCATCAATACCAAAACGCTCAATCCAGTAGAGCGCATTACCCACCAGATAGTTGCTGACTTCGCGGCGACCATAGTTATAAATCAGCGTATTCCAGTCCTGATGGTAACCTTCACGCGGATCGCTGTGTTCATAGAGCGCGGTCCCGTCAAATTCGGCCAGACCAAAGTCATCGGACGGAAAATGGCCGGGCACCCAGTCCAGAATGACATTCAACCCGGCAGCATGAGCCGCTTTGATAAAATAGATAAAGTCATCACGGGTGCCAAAACGGCGCGTCGGGGCATAAAGGCCCGTCGGCTGATAGCCCCAGCTTCCATCAAACGGATGCTCATTAATGGGCAGCAGCTCCAGATGGGTGAACCCCATCCATTTTGCATACGGCACCAGTTGGTCCGCCAGCTCACGGTAGCTGAGCCAGAAATTATTGTCCGTGTGGCGACGCCATGAACCCAGATGTACTTCGTAAATAGAGACAGGCGCATCAAATTCGTTGGCCTTTTTACGCTCTTGCGTCTGCTCTATCTTTTCCGGCAGGTCGCAAATCATTGATGCCGTTTCCGGGCGCATCTGCGCTTCAAAAGCGTAAGGATCAGATTTGATCCGCAGCTTACCGTTCGCATCAATCATCTCAAACTTATAGAGCTGGCCGTTGTGCGCACCCGGAATGAAAAGTTCCCAGATGCCGCTTTCACGGCGCAGGCGCATCGGATGGCGACGGCCATCCCAGTAGTTAAATTGCCCGACCACGGACACACGGCGGGCATTTGGCGCCCAGACAGAGAAACGGGTCCCGGTCACACCGTCCATAGTATCTGCATGCGCGCCCAGCGTTTCGTAAGGCCTCAGGTGGGTGCCTTCGGAAAGCAGCCATGCGTCCATGTCCTGAATCAATGGACCAAAGCGGTAAGGATCGTCGATAAGGTTCTGCTGCCCATGCCAGATAACGGCTAACTGGTAGCGAAAGGGGTTTTTGCGTCGTGGCAGCACGCCACTAAAGAAACCACGTGAATCAAGGCAATCCAGATTGCCTACTTTGCGCCCGGTTTTGGGTTCAATGACCCAGACCTCGGTCGCGTCAGGTAATAATGCACGGACTTCCAGCCCGGCTTCCGTCTGGTGCATGCCGAGTACGGAAAAGGGGTCTGCGAAATGGCCTTCAATTAGCGCATTAATCACGTCTCTATCTACAAAAACAGACATGGTATAATCCTTGTTATCTATGTCACACCTTTCCCGGCAAGGTTATACGCCCAGCTGTGACATTTTTTTTGACCTGAACGGCGCAGCACATAATGTGCATCCTCTCTGCTCCGTCCCACCTTCAGGCAGAATGCGTGAACACCCCACTTAAAGCATAGCCAACGCTTTATCTTACCCCCGAGAAAAATATCGCCATCTGCGTACACTCCGTTAATACGCACAAAAAAGGGGTGACAAGCACCCCTTTTTAAACAAATTCAGCTTATGCAAGCTGGCGTAATATGCGACGTAGCGGCTCCGCTGCGCCCCACAGGAGCTGGTCCCCTACGGTAAATGCAGAGAGGAAATCCGATCCCATATTCAGCTTACGCAGACGCCCTACAGGGGTGGTCAGCGTGCCTGTTACGGCAGCCGGCGTCAGTTCGCGCATGGTGATTTCACGATCGTTTGGCACCACTTTCGCCCACGGGTTATGAGCCGCCAGCAGCTCTTCGATGGTCGGGATAGACACATCTTTTTTCAATTTAATGGTAAATGCCTGACTGTGGCAGCGCAGTGCGCCAACGCGTACACACAAACCATCAACAGGAATAGTGGTGCTAGTGCCGAGAATTTTGTTGGTTTCAGCCTGGCCTTTCCACTCTTCACGGCTTTGGCCGTTATCCAGCTGTTTGTCGATCCATGGAATCAGACTGCCAGCCAGCGGCACACCGAAGTTGTCGACAGGCAGTTCACCGCTGCGGGAAAGGTGGGTGACTTTGCGTTCAATATCGAGGATGGCAGATGCCGGATCTGCGAGCTCAGCAGCCACGTGGCCGTGAAGTTGCCCCATTTGCGTCAGCAGTTCACGCATATGACGCGCACCACCGCCAGAAGCCGCCTGATAAGTAGCCACAGAGACCCATTCCACCAGATCGTTGGCAAACAGACCCCCCAGGGACATCAGCATCAGGCTGACAGTACAGTTACCGCCAACAAAGGTTTTAATGCCTTTGTTCAGGCCGTCGGTAATGACCGCCTGGTTGACCGGGTCAAGAATGATGATGGCGTCATCTTTCATACGCAGGGAAGAGGCAGCATCGATCCAGTAACCCTGCCAGCCGCTTTCACGAAGCTTTGGATAAATTTCGTTGGTATAATCGCCGCCCTGGCAGGTGACAATGATGTCGAGGGCCTTCAGTGCTTCCAGATCGAATGCATCCTGCAACGTGCCGGTAGACTTACCGCCGAACGTCGGGGCTGTCTGACCAAGCTGGGAAGTAGAAAAGAAGACCGGGCGAATGGCGTCGAAGTCGCACTCTTCTACCATGCGTTGCATGAGTACGGAGCCGACCATTCCGCGCCAACCGATAAAACCAACATTTTTCATAGCGTATTTCCTGCGAAGGTGTGTGCTGTTAGTGCGAGCCAGTATCCAACTGGCGCTAATAGTCCACCTTACAAAATGCACGCAAAGTCGCAAGTGAAATTAATCAATGATGGGCAAGCCATCAGAAATACCGCTTATCAGCGGCAATATGGGTAATTGATAATGAGCGAAATCATTTCGGTGGCAGTGTTGTTGATCCTGATTATGGACCCTCTCGGGAACCTGCCGATTTTTATGTCAGTGCTCCGGCACACTGAGCCGAAGCGCCGCCGGAAAATCATGATTCGCGAGCTGCTCATCGCACTGGTGCTGATGTTGGTTTTCCTCTTCGCGGGCGAAAATATTCTGGCATTTCTCAACCTGCGAGCCGAAACCGTGTCGATTTCGGGCGGCATCATCCTGTTCCTGATTGCCATTAAGATGATTTTCCCGAGCGAGTCCGGCAGCAGTATGGGTCTGCCCGCAGGTGAAGAACCTTTTATTGTGCCGCTTGCCGTTCCGTTGGTAGCCGGACCGACACTGCTTGCCACCCTGATGCTGCTTTCACACCAGTACCCGAATCAAATGGGCCATCTGGTGATTGCGCTGTTGATTGCCTGGGGCGGTACCGTGGCGATATTGCTGCAATCATCGCTGTTCCTGCGCCTGCTCGGGGAAAAAGGGGTGAACGCGCTTGAGCGTTTAATGGGGCTGGTACTGGTAATGCTCGCAACCCAGATGTTCCTGGACGGCATCCGCTTGTGGATGAAGGGTTAACAACGTAAAAGCAAAAAGGCAACGTAAGTTGCCTTTTTTAGTGTTTGCTCCCTCCCCTGTGGGAGAGGGTCAGGGTCAGAGTATCAGACCGCACCGCATCCGGGAGTAACCGGTGAAAACCATCAGCTCAGCAGCGTAAAGGCAATCATCCCGACAATCGCCCCCGTGGTGCCCAGAATCGTTTCCATTAAGGTCCAGGTTTTCAGCGTCTGCGCTTCGGTGGCACCGGTAAACTTACCGAACAACCAGAATCCAGCATCGTTCACATGACTGACCACAATAGACCCCCCTGCGATACAAATCGACAGGGCCGCCAGCTGCGCGCCGGAAAAATGCAGTTGCTCAATTACGGGCATCACCAGCCCCACCGCCGTCAGACAGGCAACGGTCGCAGAGCCCTGAATAATACGCACGGCAGCCGCCAGCACAAAACAGGTCACGGCAATCGGCAGGCCCATACCGGTCAACGCTTCACCCAATGCCGGGCCAACACCCGAATCCACCAGCACCTGCTTGAATACACCGCCAGCCCCAATCACCAGCAGGATGATACCCGCCGGCTGCAATGCCTGACCGCAGATCTCCATGACCCGGTCTTTCGCCATGCCCTGACGAATAGCCAGACCATAAATCGCCACCAGGCATGCCACCAGAATCGCGGTGAACGGGTGACCGATAAACTCAAGCCAGTTGTAGAGATCCGAACCCTCTGCCACAAAACGTGCAGCGATCGTTTTCAGCCCCACCAGCACCAGCGGCAGCAGAATCAACGACAGGCTAAAGCCGAATGAGGGCATTTTACCTTCGCCCAGATGCGGCTCAGTGATGTCGTCGGGGATATGCAGCTCGACATAGCGGCTGATAAAGTTACCCCAAAGCGGCCCGGCGATCAGCATTCCAGGAACAGCCGCACACAGCCCAATCAGGATCATCCAGCCAAAGTCAGCGTGCATCTGGGAAGCCAACAGCATCGGCGCAGGCCCAGGCAGCAGAAACGCTGCGGCCGCCGCCACGCCCGCAAACAGCGGGATCACCAGCTTCACAAGGTTCGTACCGGTATGACGCGCCATAGAGAAGGCAACGCTAATCAGCAGAACGACCGCCACTTCGAAGAACAGAGGCAGCGCGCAAATCAACCCGGCCAGGCCAATCGCGAAATGCGCGCGGTTGTGACCAAAAGATTTGAGCATCTTCACGGCAATCTGATCGACGGCGCCGGTCTCATGCAGAATTTTGCCGAACATCGCCCCCAAAGCCACCACAATGGCGAGGAAGCCCAGCGTCCCGCCCATCCCTTTTTCCATCGTCGCCGCAATCTTGATTAACGGCATACCGGAAAAAAGCCCTGCACCAATAGAAACCACCATCAAAGCAACGAAAGCATGCATACGCGCTTTCATTACTAAAAACAGCAGCAGCAACACAGAGCCAACTGCTGTTAAAACAAGCGTCAATGTACTCACAACGAACTGCCTTTATTTGTTAATCACTTCAATTGTGCTGGCGACAACACCTTCCAGGGGCTGGTCAATATCAACGATCAACACGTCGCGCTCATCCGCACCCGGCTCTTCCAGGGCTTCAAACTGGGTCACCAGCATTTGCGTTTTAAAGAAGTGGCCTTTACGCGCTTTCAGGCGGCTTTCGATAACATCGAAGTCCCCTTTCAGGTAGATAAAGGAGAGGTTAGGGTTACCGTCACGGAGCAGATCGCGGTAACGCTTTTTCAGCGCCGAACAGACAATCAGCGACACTTTGTTGGTGCGCTGCATTGCAAAGGCCGCATCGTTAAGCGCCTGCAACCAGGGTTTACGGTCATCATCATTCAACGGCTCGCCTGCGGCCATTTTCATGATGTTGGCGCGTGGATGAAGGAAGTCGCCGTCAAGAAACGCGGCATGGATTTGATGCGCCACTTCACTGGCGACGGCGGATTTACCACTGCCAGATACGCCCATCAGGACATAGACGTGGTGATCATGGTTAGTCGTGCTCAAAGCGTAGCTCCCACAGGTACAAAGTGAATTGTTACGGGTAACAGTTATCGGTAACATTGTCCTGCCGGGGTAATGGATAAGCAATAACCATTCGTGCCAGAAGTGAATAAGTGTGAGCTACTTCAAATTTGTCAGACTAAATAGATCCACCTGGTGACAATGTGAAACCTAAATCTAACAATTTTGGCGTAACAGATTCACCACGAATGCGCGCCAGCAGGCGTTCTGCGCCAATACGCCCCATACGTTCACGCGGCGTAAGCACGCTCGCCAGACGCGGCTCCATTACCTGGCCAATGTCGTGACCGTGGAACCCGGCGATCGCCATATCATCAGGAATTTTGAGCCCCAAACGCTGGCATTCGAACGCCGCGCCAACTGCAAGGTCATCATTGGTACAAAAAATTCCGTCCAGTTGCGAGTATTCGCGACGAGCCTGCCGCATAAGCTCAATGCCCGCGGTATAGGAGGAGGACTGTTCTACCATCACGCTGTATGGCGTCAGACCCGCATCCAGCATCGCCTGCTCATACCCCTTCTGTTTGATGATAGTACGTTCGTCCAGACGTGCGCCCAGGTAGGCTACCCGGCGATGTCCCCGTTCAATAATGGCTGCCGTCATCTGCCGGGCAGCTTCAAAGTTGTCGAAGCCAACGGCGATGTCCAGACAAGGCGATTTACTGTCCATCAGTTCAACAACAGGGATACCGGCCACTTCAATCATTTTCAGCGTGCGAGGGGTATGCGTACGTTCAGTAAGGATAAGGCCGTCGATATTCCACGACAGCATAGATTCAAGCCGCTCTTCTTCCAGTTCAGGCTTATAGCCAAAGTGTGCCAGCATGGTCTGATAGCCAAACGCATCCGTCACGCTTTCAATACCGCGCAGAACCTCTGCGAACACCTGGTTGGTTAATGAGGGAAGCAGCACGCCAACCGCACGGCTGGTGGCATTGGAGAGAATATCCGGAGCCCGATTCGGAATGTAGCCCAGTTCATCAAGTGCAGCCGCTATTTTTGACCGAAGCGCCACAGAGACTTGCTCCGGGTTGCGTAAAAATCGGCTGACCGTCATTTTGGTCACGCCAACGCGATCGGCCACATCCTGAAGTACGGGTCTTTTCTTTTTCATCGTCCTGAATTGATAAACGGGGAAACATCAGGCCAGTTTATCACGGACAAAGCGTAACCTTCTGGTGTTAACCAGAAGGTTACGTCATTTATTTAAGCCCGATCAAACTGGCGGCAGGTCGAAGAGTAAAATTTCGCTGTCGCTATCAGCATGAATGGACAGGGCCTGCTCGTCCCAGATGGCCAGGCCATCGCTGGTGGTTGCTTTCGTTCCATTAATGGATACGTCACCTTTCACCACCTGAATCCAGACTTTGCGGTCTGCAGAAATTTGATATACAGACTGCTCATCTTTTAACAGCGCCCAGCGATAAAGTTCCATGTCCTGATGCACTTTCAGCGAACCATCGCGAGCATCCGGCGAGAGAACCAGTTGGCGGCCCTGCGCTGCATCAAAGCGACGTTGTTCGTAACGCGGCGTGATGCCATTTTCTTGCGGAATAATCCAGATCTGGTACAGACGCAGCGGCTCAGTGGCGCTCGGGTTGTACTCTGAATGCCGCACGCCGGTGCCTGCGCTCATAATCTGAAATTCACCTGCCGGGACCTGTTCTTTATTGCCCATGCTGTCCTGATGTTCAACCGCGCCTTGCAGTACATACGTCAGGATTTCCATATCTTTATGGGGATGAGTACCAAACCCCTGCCCGGCATCGATTACGTCGTCATTAATCACGCGCAGTGCAGAAAAACCCATAAAGTTTGCATCGTAGTAGTTGGCAAACGAAAAGGTATGCCAGGAGTCCAGCCAGCCATGATTTGCATGGCCACGGTCGTTTGCTTTGCGTAAGTAAATCATGTTTTCACCCTCATGTTCGTTTCGATGGGGTAAGTGTGGACCCGATCGCTGACCAATCATAGAGGGTGAAAATTGACTCCTCTGTTCAAAAAAAGTGAATGACTTTTGCTAGCGTAAGACCACTTATTTTGCGAGGGTTACCGTGGATGGAGAGGCCTGTTCGAAGGCGCGTTCCAGGATCTCCAGGTTGGTCAGAACATCAGATTCCTTGACGTAATTATCCGCCCCGGTAGTGAGCGTGGCATAGAGCGCATCATAGACCCGTCCATAGTCACCGATTTCCGGTTTCAGTTCCTCACGCACCGTTTCACCCGCGTCATTCACATACTCCAGCACGCCGACACTGTCATCTGCCGCAAACCCCGCTTCGCCGGGCATAATATTGGCTTTCAGGCTGGTCTCCTGCTGGTCGATGCCGTACTTGATGAATGACCCTTTGCTACCGTGGACAATAAACTTCGGATAGTCGATTTTAACCAGGTAGCTGGTTTTAACGATAGCTTTCAGGTCGCCGTAAAAGAGCTGCGCTTCAAAGGTATCATCCGGGTTAGCCTTATTGCGCAGGCTACGAATGTCATAAGACACATGGTCCGGACGACCAAACAGTGAAATAATTTGATCCATCGTATGCACGCCAAGCCCATAGAACGACCCGTCCTGCGGCAGGCCAGGTTTCGTTTCTGCGACCGGGCGAAAGTAATCAAAGTGGCTCTCTACTTCTACGATTTCACCTAGCTTTCCGCTTTCAATGGCTTTTTTGGCTGTCAAAAAGCAGGAGTCAAAGCGGCGATTCTGATACGGCGTGACGGTCAGACCTTTACTTTTCGCCAGTTCAAAGAGTGTGACTGCTTCGGCAATCGTCGGGGTGAATGGCTTCTCAACCAGCACGTTTTTCCCGGCTTCCAGCGCCCGCTTCGCATACTCAAAATGGCTGTCCGCATGGGTACAAACGATGACCAGACTGACCTGCGGATCATTTAGAACCTCATCAAGATCGCTGGTGAAGTGAATATGCTGATACTGCGGCTGCTGTTCTTCCGGTTTCGCATGGCGGCGAAAGATATGCGCCACATGCCAGGTATCTTTGCGATTGAGAACGTAAGGGAGGTGGTAGCGAGTGGTGCTTTTACCAAAGCCGATAAATGCGCAATGCAGAGTCATAATGCTGTCCTTGTTTAGCGTCGCAGTCTTAAACCTTAGCGCAAGACGCCCACTGATAAAAACCTCCACCATCAATGAACAAGATATTCAGCCAGAGAATTCCAACCTTACGACTTATATCCTTGAATTATAAAACCTGAATAAACAGCCACTTCCATTCTTAAAATTCCCAGCCACATCTTGATCTCTTCGTCCAGATTGCTGATAAGAGTGCCGCGAAAAGCAGGATGTTTCTCGCAATAACAGGTCAGCCGCACATCACGCTGACTGCAATGGAAAGCGACCCAGGGAAGTATGCATGGACAGAAAATATCTCCTGCTAAACATCACCCTTCTGGTCTGGTTGTTTGCGCTCCTGGCATGGTGCGCTGGCGCATCAACGCTGGCGCAAGGCGCAGGACTGCTGGCCTTTGCCTCCTTTAGCGCGTTTATCCTGAGAGGATTAATAACAGGTATGTTCAAAAAACATAAAAACGGCGAAAACCCGGGTGCGATAGTCGCCACGCCCTCCCCCGATAACCAACATCTGACTGAAATAGAGACTCGTACGGTGATCGCCAGCGATGTTCATCTTGAAGGCAATATCACCTCATCGAGCCCGGTTTATGTTTACGGCAGCGTACGGGGGGATATCGACGTAAAAGAGAGTCTGGTCAACGTCCTGCGTGAAGGACGGGTCGATGGAAATATTAACTGTCAGGAACTGATTATCGACGGCACAGTGACAGGTCAGTGTACAGGCGATGCGGTAAATATTGCCGAAAACGGTACGTTAACCGGCACGCTCGCGTATCGATCGCTGAGCGTAAAGCAGGGTGGCACCTTTACAGGCCAGGCGGAACTACGTGCCCCACGACATGAAAAGACTAACGTTGTAGGTCTGGTGTCCGACACCGACACGGATAGTGCCAACAAAAAGTCGGGGGAGAAACGCAGGTAAAAAAAAAGCCAGCACCCGGCTGGCTAAGAAATACTGGAAGCAATGTGAGCAATGTCGTGCTTTCAGGATTACCGCGAAGGTTTCCCTGAACGCACGGCAATAATAATCATTATCATTCGCACTTGTCTACTCCTTTTTGCAAAAAAAGGCAGTTGACGCATTTTGCAAAGTCCGTGATGTTGAAGAGGCTACTTCACCAACAGAGGAAAAAAGGAATGAATGACATTGTGATACGCCATATCGAAGCCAGCGATGCAGAAGCATTACGCCACATCAATTCACATCCTGGGGTGTATCACGACACGCTACAAATTCCTCATCCCTCCATGGCAATGTGGCAGGAAAGAGCTGCCGTCAAACCCGGCCGACGCCATCTCGTCGCCTGTATTGAAGAAGAGGTCGTCGGGCACCTGGCCCTGGACATTATGGAAAACCCACGGCGTGGCCACGTTGCTACCTTTGGTATTGGCGTTTCAGCCGAAAAGCATGGACGTGGCGTCGGTAGCGCGTTGATGCGCGAAATGGTCAATCTTTGCGACAACTGGCTGCGAATAGAGCGCATTGAACTGACCGTCTTCGTTGATAATGCCCCGGCGCTGACACTGTACCGGAAGTTCGGTTTTGAAATTGAAGGCACCGGAAAGCATTTCGCTCTGCGTAACGGCGAATATGTTGATGCCTATTTTATGGCGCGGATAAAACAGTAAGCCTCCACGATTCACCCGCCGTTTAAATCCCCTCTCCCTTTCAGGAAGAGGGGAAATAAAGCTTAATATCCCGCCGTTAAATCATCCACCGTTCGCGGGTCAGACGCGCCGTACAGTGTGCCATCCGGGCCAACCATAATGCTCTGCGTACTGCCCATTGCCTCTTTCACAGCAACCTTTTGTCCTTTCTGCTCAAGCAGCTTGATGGTATCCGGGCTAAAGCCTTTTTCGACGCGCAGCTCATCCGGCAACCACTGATGATGGAAACGCGGGGCGTTAGTCGCCTCGGCGACATTCATCCCAAAATCAATGCTGTTCACCACGATTTGCAGCACAGTTGTAATGATACGACTACCACCAGGGCTCCCGGTGACCAGCCACGTTTTCCCATCTTTCACTACGATAGTCGGTGACATAGAAGAGAGCGGACGTTTGCCCGGCCCTACCGCATTCGCATCCCCCCCAACCAGACCATACACATTCGGAACACCAGGTTTGGCCGAGAAATCATCCATTTCGTTATTCATCAGGATGCCGGTATTTCCCGCTACAATCCCGCTACCAAAGGTTGTGTTAAGGGTGTAGGTCACCGCAACGGCATTGCCGTCTTTATCCACCACCGAATAGTGTGTCGTCTGGTTACTCTCATAGGGTTCAAGCTTACCCGGACGAATCTGGCTCGATGGCTTCGCTTTGTTGACGTCGATCTGCTGGGCCAGCGATTTTGCATAATCTTTATTGGTCAATGCCTGCCAGGGCACCTTCACAAAATCCGGATCGCCCAGGTACTCAGACCTGTCGGCATAGGCGTACTTTTCCGCCTCCGCCATCACCTGCAACGTATCGGCGCTGCCGAAGCCATATTTTGCGAGGTCAAAGTTCTCAAGAATATTGAGGATCTGCACAATATGGATCCCCCCGGAAGAGGGCGGCGGCATGGAAAAAATCTGATAGCCGCGATAATCACCGCTGATCGGTATGCGCTCGACGGCTTTATAATTGGCCAGATCTTCTTTCGTGATCAGCCCGCCGTTTTTGCTCATCTCCTGGGCAATCTGATCGGCAATCGCCCCTTTGTAGAATGCGTCCGGCCCTTTTTCGGCAATCATCTCCAGACTCTTTGCCAGATTAGCCTGAACCAGTTTGTCGCCTTTTTTCAGGGGTTCGCCATCTTTCCAGAAAATAGCTTTGCTGTTTTCATGATTTGGCAGCACTTCGCTACCATAGGTTTTGAGATCGTCAGCCAGGGCGTCATTTACCACAAAGCCCTGCTTCGCCAGCTTAATAGCGGGTTGTACGACTTTATTCAGAGGCAATGTGCCATATTTTTCCAGCGCCAGCGAAAACCCCGCCACCGTGCCCGGCGTACCAGAAGCTAAGTGTGATGTGAGGGATTTTTTGCTGTCCGGGTTGCCCTGGTCGTCAAGAAACATATCGCGCGTTGCTGCTGCCGGGGCCATTTCACGAAAATCAATCGCTGTCGTTTTGCCGTCTTTAGTACGGATCATCATAAACCCGCCGCCGCCGAGATTACCGGCCTGCGGGTGAGTCACGGCCAGCGCATAGCCAACCGCCACGGCCGCATCCACGGCGTTGCCCCCCTGTTTGAGGATATCGACGCCAACGCGGGTCGCGGTTTCGTCAACAGACGCCACCATCCCCTGCTTCGCACGAACCGGATGAAAGACATCCGCCTCAACGCCATATGACACCGGAGCCGGGGCCGCAACGGGCGGAGGTGCCGCCGCAACGCTAAAACATCCTCCCGCCATCAGAGCGGCTATCGCCACCCAACGCGCAAACTTCTGTTTCATCATCGTTGTTCTCCTGAAAAGGGGCAACAGTCCCCGCTTAAGCCTGGTTCAGAACTCCTAAAAGATCATCGTAATGCGTGAAACGGAGTAAACTTAAAGGAAACCTCAGCAGGAGGAGATGATGATGAAACGACTATTTATTCTGGCCGCGTTCTTGCCATTGGCCGCTTTCGCACAGCCACTCAACACTACCAACAACCCGAACCAGCCGGGTTATCAGATACCGAGTCAGCAGCGAATGCAGACGCAAATGCTTAATCAGCAACAGCAGCAAAAAGGGATGTTAAATCAGAATTTGCAGACGCAGACCCGTCTGCAACAGCAGAATCTGGAAGCGCAAATTAATAATAATTCCCAGCGGGTAAGGCAGGCTCAGCCGGGGGAGCTCGATCCAGGTACCCAGCAGTTGCTCCCCAATACAAACGGCGGCATGTTGAACCAAAGCGGTAACAACGAGGCGACACTGAGCCAGCAGCAACATATGCTGCCCGCCAACCAGACAGGCAGCAGCATGCTGAATCAAAGTCATGTCAGCACGCCGCAAGCTAATATCCCGCTAAAAACCGTTACGCCTTAAGGCTGAAAATCTGGCCCGATGACTGCAATATTATCGGTACAGATACAATCAACGCCCCAGCGTAGCAGCTGAGATGCGCGCTGCGGGCGGTTGACGGTATAAACCAGAATGCGTAATCCGGCGTCCCGCAACATATCTACACGTTCTTCATCAAGAAGCGTGTGATTAAGATGGATGGAGACACATTCCAGACGGGTAGTCAGCTCCTGCCAGTCATCGCGCCATTCATCGAGCAGCAACCCACGCGGTAATTCCGGCGCTGCCGCCATTGCCGCTTCCAGCGCATCAATCTCAAATGACGACAGCAACGGCGTCGGCATACCCGCCCAGAGTTCGCGCGCCGCCAGCGCCACCACTTTGCCTGTCAGCGGACCGGTGCCAGTTGTCGGTTTAATTTCGATGTTGGCCATCATGCCGTACTGGCGACATCGTTCGGCAACCTGCGACAGCAGCGGCAACGGTTCGCCTTTGAACTCGCCGCTAAACCAGCCACCTGCGTCCACTTTCAGCAGGTCGCTCCATTCCAGCTCTCCGGCAACGCCCCAGCCGTTGCTGGTGCGTTCAAGATTATCGTCATGTAGCAAAAAGATATGCCCGTCTTTCGATAACTTCGCATCGAACTCGATCATCGTGTGACCATGGCGGGCACCCACATCAATTGCCGCCAGGGTGTTTTCCGGGGCAAGTTTACCACCGCCACGATGGGCGGCGACGTGGGGGTAAGGCCAGTTACTCATACACGTTGTCCTGTTTCACCGTCAAAAAGGTGCAGGTGATTCTCCGGCAAATGCAGCCACAACGTGCTGCCCTGCTGCGGCCTGTCTTGATGAGCAAGGCGCACCACCAGTTTATGATCGCCCCAGCGACCGTGAGCCAGGTTGTCGGCGCCAAGCATTTCAAGCGTATCCATCACCAGCGGTACGCCACCTGCGGACTGAGAGCTTAACGCAATATGTTCCGGGCGGATACCCAGAGTCATTTTACGCCCGGCATAACCCCGGTAATACCAGTTAATAGGTAGGGCCATACCGCTATCCAGTTCAAAATGGGTGCCCGTGTTACTGATCCGCCCGTCCAGCAGGTTCATGGCCGGACTGCCGATGAAACTCGCCACAAAGCGGCTGGCCGGTTTTTCATATACCTCAACAGGCGTGCCGATCTGTTCCGCCACGCCTTTATTCATCACCATAACGCGCTGCGCCAGCGTCATTGCCTCTACCTGATCGTGGGTCACGTAGAGCGAGGTCGTTTTCAGGCGACGATGTAAATGCTGCAATTCGAGCCGCATCTGGACACGCAGTTTCGCATCGAGGTTTGATAAGGGTTCATCAAACAGGAACACCGCCGGATCGCGCACAATGGCGCGCCCCATTGCCACACGCTGACGCTGGCCGCCGGATAACTCGCGTGGGCGGCGCTTTAACAGACCGTCCAGTTCCAGAATACGGGCCGCCTCTTTCACGCGTTCGGCAATGTGCTCTTTACCCATGCCGCGAATTTTCAGCCCCCAGGCCATGTTCTCTTCCACGCTCATATGCGGATACAGCGCATAGTTCTGAAACACCATCGCAATACCACGATCTTTCGGTTCTGTTTCTGTTACGCGCTGGCTGTCAATCCAGATATCGCCCGTACTGACGCGCTCAAGGCCGGCGACCATTCGAAGCAGTGTGGATTTTCCACAACCGGATGGCCCAACCATCACAATAAATTCGCCGTCTGCCACATCCAGCGTCAGTGGTTGAATAACCTGTGTTTTGCCGTTATCCCAGCTCTTGGTTACGGCCTGTAATTTTAATCCTGCCATCTTATTTCTCACTGTCGACCAGGCCACGCACAAACGCACGCTGCATGGCAAAAACGATAATAACCGGGGGAATCAGCGTGAGTAACATTGCCGCCATCACCTGATTCCACTGTGTCGTCCCCTCACCTAAGGAAATCATACCCTTAATGCCTGCGACAGCCGTGCCCAGATTGACGTCGCTGATGATAAGCAGGGGCCATAAATACTGGTTCCAGCCGTAGATAAAGGTGATGACAAACAGTGCCGCCAGATTGGTTTTTGACAGCGGCAGCACGATGTCCCGGAAAAAGCGCATCGGTGATGCGCCATCAATACGCGCCGCTTCCATCAGCTCATCCGGCAGCGTCATAAAGAACTGGCGAAAGAGAAATGTCGCCGTAGCCGAAGCCATCAGCGGTAGCGTTAATCCGGTGTAGCTGTCGAGCATTTTCAGATTCGCAATCACTTCTACCGTCGGAAAGATACGCACTTCGACTGGCAGCATCAGTGTGATAAAAATCATCCAGAAGAAGAGGTTACGCAGCGGAAAACGGAACCAGACGATGGCAAAGGCGGAGAGCATCGAGACGGCAATTTTCCCCACAGTGATAGAGAACGCCATGATGAAACTGTTAAGCATCATCAGCCAGAACGGCGCACTGTTAACGCCGACGCCATTCATCCAAATCGCTTTCATGTTTTCCAGCAGGTGTGTGCCAGGGATCAGGGTCATTGGCGTTTCAAAAACGGCGTTGTTATCCAGCGTTGCCGCCACAAAGGCGACATACAGGGGAAACAGGATCGTGATAATGCCCAGAATAAGCAGAAGGTGGCTGAAAAAAGTCAGCCCGGGACGATTCTCAATCATTGGTAGCGCACCTTGCTTTCAACATAACGGAACTGAACGACCGTCAGCACGATCACCAGAAACATCAGTACCACGGACTGTGCAGCGGACGCGGACAGATCCAGACCGGCAAAACCTTCACGGTAAATCTTATAAATCAGCGTGGTCGTTGCCTGTACCGGTCCACCCGCCGTCGCGGCATCAATCACCGGGAAGGTATCGAAGAAGGCATACACCAGGTTGACCACCAGCAGGAAGAAACTCACCGGGGCAATCAGCGGCAACGAGAGCCTGAAAAAGCGTCTAATCGGCCCTGCTCCGTCAATCGCCGCAGCTTCCACCAGGGAACGGGGGATCGATTGCAGCGCGGCGAAGAAGAATAAAAAGTTGTAACTAATCTGCTTCCAGATAGAAGCAAAAACCACCAGGAACATGGCCTGTCCACTGTTTTGCGCGTGGTTCCAGCTATAGCCAAATTGTTCAAGAAAGTGGGTTATCAAACCGCGACCAGGATTGAAGAGAAATATCCACAACACAGCGGCGACTGCCGGGGCGACGGCATACGGGAGCAGCATCAATGTCTGGTATACACGGCTGCCGCGCACAACGTTGTCGACCAGCGCGGCAAAGAACAGGGACGATAACAGACCAAAAAAGGTGACCAGCGCGCTAAAACGCATCGTTGTCCAGAAGGACTCAAGGTAATAGCTGTCATGGAACAGGGCCACAAAGTTATTCAGGCCAACAAACTGGCTCGACAGGCCGAACGGATCAACGCTTTGTACCGAATACCACAGCGCTTCGCCTGCAGGCCAGATAAAGAAAATAATGGTGATAACCAGTTGAGGCGCGACCAGCAGGTAAGGCAGCCAGCGCGAACGAAACACCGGACGGGATGAGGACATGAGGTTACTCTTCGGCTAAACGGTGCTGAATGAATCCCCGGATGGCGGCGCAAGCGCCTTATCCGTACTTCTTAATGATGTAGCCCCGGTAAGCGCAGCGCCACCGGGGAACATCCAGCATCTTTACATTAAGACTTAGTCGACTGCTCGAAGCGACGTAACAGTTGATTACCACGCTCTACAGCCGAATCCAGCGCCTGCTGCGGAGTTTTCTTGCCGGTCCAGACGCTTTCCAGTTCTTCATCCACAATGGTACGAATCTGTGGCATGTTGCCCAGACGTAGACCTTTGGTGAACGGCAACGGCGGCTTATTCAGCATCTGACGCGTTGCGATGTCCGCACCAGGGTTTTTGTCATAAAAACCTTCTTTACGGGTGAGCTCATACGCAGCGGTGGTAATCGGCAGGTAGCCGGTTTTCTGGTGCCATTCGGCAGCAATTTCCGGTTTAGTCAGGAACTCAAGGAACTGCGCGACACCGGTATAGGTAGGTTTGTCTTTGCCCTGCATAACCCACAGGCTGGCCCCACCGATGATGGCGTTCTGCGGCGCGCCTTTCACATCAGCGTCGTAAGGCATCATACCTACGCCGTAGTTAAATTTGGCGTAATGACGGATATCCGCCAGCGAGCCAGAGGACGCAGTGGTAATCGCGCAGTCACCGTTATAGAACTTCTCAGTCGACTCATCTTTGCGACCGAAATAGCTGAAATCACCCTTCTTGTTCAGTTCTTCGAGCATGGCGATGTGTTTCACCTGCTCCGGTTTGTTGAACTCCAGCACCGCATCCGTACCGTCGAAACCATTGTTTTTGGTCGCAAACGGCAAGCCGTGCCAGGCACTAAAGTTTTCAAGCTGAATCCAGCCCTGCCAGCCGCTGGCGTAACCGCATTTCATCCCTGCGGCTTTCAGTTTGGCCGTGTATGCCGCCAAATCCTGCCAGGTTTTAGGCGGTTGTTCCGGATCCAAGCCCGCTTTTTTGAAGGCATCTTTGTTGTAGTACAACACAGGCGTAGAACTGTTGAACGGCTGGGATAGCAGGTGACCCGTTTTCGAATCGGTGTAGTAACCGGCCACGGTCGGCACAAACTGAGATTCATCAAAGTTGATACCCGCGTCTTTGAACACTTCGTAGACAGGCTTAATGGCTTTCGATGCCATCATGGTCGCCGTGCCCACTTCGTAAACCTGCAACATAGCAGGTGCATTACCGCTACGGAACGCGGCGATACCGGCACTCAGACTCTGCTCGTAGTTGCCCTTGTACACCGGCACAATTTTGTAATCCGGGTGGGTTTCGTTAAAACGTTGCGCCAGGGAGTCAACTTCTTTGCCTAACTCCCCTTCCATGGAGTGCCAGAATGGGATTGTCGTGACAGCCATTGCGTTGCCTGCAAAGATCAACCCAAGAGCCAGTCCTAAAGCTGTGTGTCGTAACGGTGTCATTCGGTTTTCTCTCTTGTTGTGCCGGATGCGCGATTTCACGCGTTTTATGCTCGCGAGGTAACATGACACGCGCGTATGACAGAAAAATAACTGTTCAGTTACAACACGATGAAGGCGGGGAGTCAGCAGGATGATAGAACGATGACGCTCAGATGGCAGTTGCCGGGCGGGAAAACACACCCGGAAGCGGTATTACTCCCGCCATTTTCCAGTTTCAACTCTTTTATACCAGCGGTTTTTTTCCCGCCGCTCCTGCTCTTTTTGCAGGTCGGTTTTCTTGTCATCGTAGCCCGGGCAGGCAGATGGCTGTAATACTTCGCAGGGGTCTGGGTTTTCGCGATCGGTCGTTTTTTTCTCCTGCCAGATTTCAGGATTACTGAGGTCTGGCCTGGCGTCAGCGAGAACGGGAAAGGTGATACACGCGAGGATCAATAAAGGCTTAACGTTCAGGGGCCGTAACATGCTGCTCTCCTTGTCAGCGGGAAAATAGGCCCAGCAACAATAGCAAAACGGCAAAAAAAAAGGAGCCCGCAGGCTCCTGATTCAGAAAAGCACTCTTATCCACCGAGATAGGCGCTACGTACCGCTTCGTTAGCCAGCAGCGCATCACCGGTATCTTCCAGCACCACGTGTCCGTTTTCCAGCACATAACCACGGTCGGCGAGTTTCAGAGCCTGGTTGGCGTTCTGTTCAACGAGGAAGATGGTCATCCCTTCTTTACGCAACTGTTCGATGGTATCGAAAATCTGTTGAATGATGATCGGCGCAAGACCCAGAGAGGGTTCATCCAGCAACAGCAGGCGCGGCTGGCTCATCAACGCCCGGCCAATCGCCAGCATCTGCTGTTCACCGCCTGACATGGTGCCCGCACGCTGAATGCGGCGTTCATGCAGGCGTGGGAACAGCTCGTAGACCCATTTAATGCGGTCCTGGAACTGATCACGGTCGGCAAAGAAGCCGCCCATCGCCAGGTTCTCTTCCACGGTCATACGCGAAAAGACGCGACGCCCTTCCGGCACAATCGCCACCGCTTCACGCATGATTTTCGCCGTCTGCCAGTCGGTGATGTCTTTACCATCAAATACAATACGACCGCTGGTTGCACGCGGATCGCCGCACAAGGTGCCCAGCAGTGTGGTTTTACCCGCGCCATTGGCACCGATCAGGGTGACAATCTCACCCTGATTGATATGCAGGCTGACATCATGCAGCGCCTGGATTTTGCCGTAGTGAGCGCTAACTTTGTCAAAGGACAACATGACTTTTTCCATCTTATGGCTCGCCCCCATTATGCTTCACCTAAATAGGCACGGATTACATCCGGATTGTTACGAATTTCTTCCGGCGTACCGTTAGCCAGCGGCGTGCCCTGGTTGACGACATAAATACGGTCGGAGATCCCCATCACCAGCTTCATATCATGCTCGATGAGCAGGATAGTGGTGTTGTGGTTGTTACGCAGCTCAACGATTAACTCGTCCAGCTCTTTGGTCTCTTTCGGGTTCAAACCTGCTGCCGGTTCGTCCAGCATCAGGATTTCCGGCTGGGTCACCATGCAACGGGCAATCTCCAGACGTCGCTGGTCACCATAAGCGAGGTTACTTGCCTGGCGGTTGGCATGCTCAAGCAGACCAATACGCTCAAGCCAGGTGGCGGCCCGATCCAGCGCTTCGCTCTGCGCGCGGCGGAAAGATGGCGTTTTCAACAGGCCGGAGAATACACCGGTCTTTAGTTGCTGGTGTTGTGCTACCAACAGGTTTTCTATCACCGTCATTTCACGAAACAGACGCACGTGCTGGAAAGTTCGTACCACACCCATGCGTGCGATTTGTTGACCTGGTAGTCCTTCCAGGTGCTGATCGCGCAGCATAATGGTGCCGCCCGTCGGTTTGTAGAAACCGGTCAGGCAGTTAAAGACGGTCGTTTTTCCCGCACCGTTAGGGCCAATCAGCGAGACTATCTCCTGCGGATGTAAATCCAGCGCCACGTTGTTGACGGCCAGCAGGCCGCCAAAGCGCATCATCAGGCCGTTTACGGATAACAATGGCTGACTCATGCCTGCTCTCCCTTTGCCTGACCGTTTTTCAGTTTCAGTTGCGGACGGGTCATCGGCAGCAAGCCTTGAGGACGCCAAATCATCATCAGTACCATCAATCCACCCAGCATCAACATGCTGTATTCATTGAAATCGCGCATCAACTCGCGGGAAACCACCAGCAAAATCGCCGCCAGGATAACCGCGAACTGCGAACCCATACCGCCTAGTACCACAATTGCCAGCACAAATGCGGACTCCGCAAAGGTGAAGGACTCCGGGCTGACAAACCCCTGACGTGCAGCAAACAGCGTACCGGCAAAACCAGCAAACGCGGCGCTGATAGTAAATGCAGTCAGTTTGATGCGGGTCGGGTTGAGGCCCAGAGAGCGACAGGCAATTTCATCTTCACGCAGCGCTTCCCAGGCACGACCGAGCGGCATACGCAGCAGACGGTTGATCACAAACAGGGTGACTACCACCAGCAGCAGCGCAACCATATAGAGGAAGACGACACGGTCGCTGGGGTCATAAGAGACACCAAAAAAGTTGCTGAACGTATCCCAGCCCCCCTCGCGCGCGGTGCGGCTAAACTCCAGACCGAACAACGTCGGTTTTGGAATCTGGCTGATCCCGTTCGGGCCACCGGTAATTTCAGTGTTGTTAAGCAGCAGGATACGGACGATTTCGCCGAAACCGAGGGTGACAATCGCCAGGTAATCTCCGCGCAGACGCAGTACCGGGAAGCCAAGCAGGAAGCCCGCAGCCGCCGATACCAGGCCCGCCAGCGGCAGACATGTCCAGAACCCGAGGCCGTAATAATGGTTCAGCAGCGCGAAGGTGTAAGCACCGATAGCGTAGAAACCGCCATAACCCAACACCAGCAGACCGGACAACCCCACCACCACGTTCAGCCCGAGGCCGAGGATGATATAAATCATGGTCATAGTGGCGATATCCACCGTACCGCGCGAAACCACAAACGGCCATGCCACGGCAGCCACCAGCAGTGCCACCAGGAACAACTTCTGTTTAACGGTCGAACCGTCGATGGCTGGCAGAATGAATTTCGGCCCTGAGACGTTTTTCAGGGTTTTCTGGTAAACAGGGCGCAGCAACTGGAAGAAAAAGACCACAGCCGTGCCAATGAACACCCACTCCCAGCGAATGCTCGCTGCGGTGTTAACCACCAGTTTCGTGCCTGCCAGTTCCAATTGCACGCCCATAAAGACGGACGCCAGCACAAAAAACATGGCGGCTGAGAGCAACGCCATCGCAAAATGCATCGGTTTCATACTTTTTCAACCTCCGGGCGACCCAGGATACCGGTCGGCATCACCAGCAGCACGACGATCAACAGGGCAAACGCCACTACGTCTTTATATTCCGTACTCAGGTACGCCGAGGAGAGTGCTTCGGTGATACCCAGAATCAGGCCGCCGATCATTGCACCCGGAATGCTACCAATTCCGCCCAGCACCGCTGCGGTAAAGGCCTTCATCCCCGCCATAAAGCCGATATAGGGGTTGATTACGCCATAGAACTGGCCAAGCAACACGCCCGCCACTGCCGCCATCGCTGCGCCGATCACAAAGGTCAGGGCAATCACGCGGTCAGTATTGATGCCAAGCAGGCTCGCCATTTTCAGGTCTTCTGAACAGGCGCGGCAGGCGCGCCCCATACGGGAATAACGGATAAACACCGTCAGCGCCAGCATGGAAACAAAGGTCACGATCCAGATAACCAGCTGCATAGTGGTGATGGTGGCAGCGAAATTGTCACTGCTGCCGACCGTCCACTGGCCGTTAAACAGGCTCGGCAAAGCCACATCGCGTGAACCTTCGGTCAGACTGACGTAGTTTTGCAGGAAGATTGACATCCCGATGGCGGAGATCAGTGCAATCAGGCGTTTGGAATTGCGCACCGGCCGGTAGGCCACGCGCTCAATACTCCAGCCATAAGCGCTGGCAATGACAATAGCGCCGACAAAGCCTGCGGCGATCAACAACCAACTGGCGTCGATCCCCATCATCATCAAAGCGGCGATAATCATAAAGGAGACATAACTGCCGATCATATAGACCTCGCCATGGGCGAAGTTGATCATGCCGATAATGCCATACACCATGGTGTAACCAATGGCGATCAATGCATAAGTGCTTCCCAGCGTCACGCCGTTAAACATCTGCTGCAAGAAATAGAGAAACTGCTCGGACATAACGTAACCTTTCTAAACCCGCCCGTATTGCACGGGCGGCGGGATAATTATTTGGCTACCGTGGACGAACCATCGGCGTGCCACTGGAAGACTCCGAAATCAAATCCTTTCAAATCGCCTTTCTCATCCCAGTTCAGCGGCCCAATCACGGTTTTAGCTCCGTTAGCTTTTAAATCTTTCACCAGCGCGAGCGGTTCATTGCTGCCAGAACGCTCCATTGCCTGCGCCAGAGACTGTACTGCGGCATAGGTGATCCAGACATACGGACCACTCGGATCTTTCTTCTCGGCTTTTAACGCGTCAACGATAGCCTGGTTAGCCGGATCCTGATCGTAACGCTTCGGCATCGTCACCAGCATGCCTTCCGCCGCATCGCCCGCAATGTTGGAAAGAGATGCGTTACCTACGCCTTCCGGCCCCATAAACCGGGTCTGCAGGCCATTCGCACGCGCCTGACGCAGAATCTGCCCCATCTCCGGGTAATAACCACCGTAGTAGACAAAATCGATATTTTCTTTCTTCAGGCGAGCAATCAGCGCGGAGAAGTCTTTCTCACCGGCGGTGATACCGTCAAAGAATACGATGTTTGCGCCGCCAGCTTTCAGCCCTTCCTGAACGGAACGCGCCAGACCTTCACCGTACTGCTGCTTGTCGTGAATAATGGCAATACGCTGCGGCTTAACCGTGCCAAGAATATATTTCGCGGCGGTCGGCCCCTGAGATGAGTCCAGGCCCGCAGTACGCATGATGTGCTGATAGCCGCGCTGGGTCAGTTCCGGGTTGGTCGCGCCAGGGGAGATCATCAGAATGCCTTCGTCTTCGTAGATGTCAGACGCAGGCTGCGTTGACGATGAGCAGAGATGTCCAATAACGTATTTGATACCGTCGTTAACGACTTTATTCGCCACCGCAACGGCTTGTTTCGGGTCACAGGCGTCGTCATATTCCACAGCGACCAGTTTGTCGCCCTTAACGCCGCCTTTAGCGTTGATATCTTTGATAGCCTGGCGCGCACCGTTGAACTCCATATCGCCCCATTGAGCAATCGGACCGGACATCGCCCCCACAACCGCAACTTTTATATCCTTCGCCATGGTCGCGTGAGACATCGCAAGTGCAACCATCCCCGCGATTAATGTCTTCGCGTTCCTTCTCATTCTGCAATCCTCGTTCGTGATGTCGTGTGTAAATATATTGTTTTTTTATGGTTAAAAAGCATTCTGTACTTTTTATAGACAACGCTATTTTTACCAGCGCCATGAATGGTTTAGCGCAGTTTTTTGGCAAAAACCAGACTAAATACTCTATTTTTCAGGCGATTAAGCAGAGATAATATTCTGAATTACGCTGGAGATAAACCAAAAAAGTTCAGTTTACAGCATAAAATAATGGCACAATGAGCGGAATAAAACGCTACCTTTCAGGGGAAAATGCTACCTGTTTTTCGATCCCTAATGTTTAAATCTGCCGCAACGCCTGGCTCAAAAGTAATCGCCTGCAAACCGAAAAATAAAAAAGTAACAGCCTGCGTCAGAGGAAATTGTTTACACTGCAGTTATCTTTTGAGACATGGACAAGCTGTGAATGAAATTGACCATTATCCATCTGGTAAGTTTTACCGAGCAGGATCATATTGATTTAGCTAAAGTCTGGCCTGAGTACTCCCCTGCATCGCTGGAGGTTGACGAAACGCATCGCATTTATGCGGCGCGTTTTAACGACCGGCTATTAGGCGCTGTTCGCGTGACCCTGAGTGGCACTCAGGCAGCTCTGGACTCCCTGCGCGTGCGTGATGTCACCCGTCGCCGTGGCGTTGGCCAATATTTGCTCGAAGAAGTGATCCGCGATAATCCGAATATCACCACCTGGTGGATAACCGAAGCCGGCGTGGAAGATCGCAGCGTAATGGCCGCATTCGCTCAGGCGATGGGGTTTACCGCGCAAAAAGATGGCTGGGTGAAGCATATAGAAGCGTAACCCGGATAAATGCAGCGCATCCGGGAAACCCCAACGACGTAAAAACGGCAACCCTCAGGGTTGCCGTTTACATTTATCGCTGTGCAGCCTGATGCCCTTCCCCCACTCCTCTCCCGCAGGGAGATGAGTAAGTGACCGGGGTTAAGGGATGTAGCCAACGCACTTGCGGTGCGAAAGGCGACGGTCAGGTTGCCGTTTACTGTTTATTTTGCGTCTGTCGCGGTGCCATTCGCGTGCCAGGTAAACACGCCAAACTCAAAGCCTTTCAGGTCACCCTTCTCGTCCCAGAACAACGGCCCCATAACGGTCTCAACAGAGTTGCCTTTCAGCCAGGTCGCAATAGCCGCCGGGTCGGAAGACTGGTTCAGACCAGCAGCCAGAGACTGCAACGCAGCGTAGGTAGTCCATACAAATGCGCCGCTCGGATCCTGTTTCTTCGCTTTGATCGCCTCTACGATAGGTTTGTTCGCCGGAACCTGATCGTAGTTCTTCGGTTTGGT
Organism: Phytobacter palmae; assembly: GCF_039409775.1. Classification (NCBI taxonomy): domain Bacteria; kingdom Pseudomonadati; phylum Pseudomonadota; class Gammaproteobacteria; order Enterobacterales; family Enterobacteriaceae; genus Phytobacter; species Phytobacter palmae. The sequence continues at coordinate 122,236 of NZ_JBCIVJ010000002.1, forward strand.
CACTAACATGCCTTCGGCAGAGCCGCCCGCAATGTTAGACAGGGAAACGTTCGCTACGCCTTCCGGCCCCATGAATTTGGTTTGCAGACCTGCAGCACGAGCCTGACGCAGGATCTGGCCCATTTCCGGGTGGTAGCCACCGTAGTAAACGAAGTCGATGTTTTCTTTTTTCAGACGCGCAACCAGCGTCGAGAAGTCTTTCTCGCCAGCAGTGATACCGTCAAAGAACACCACATTCGCACCGCCTTTTTTCAGGCCATCCTGTACGGCACGAGCCAGACCTTCGCCATACTGCTGTTTATCATGGATAACAGCAATACGCTGCGGTTTAACGTGTTCCAGAATGTATTTTGCCGCAGTCGGGCCCTGATCAGAGTCCAGACCGGTGGTACGCAGAGTCAGTTTATAACCGCGAGCAGTCAGCTCCGGTGCGGTCGCTGCTGGCGTAATCATCAGAATACCTTCGTCTTCATAAATATCAGACGCAGGCTGGGTGGAAGAGGAGCACAGGTGACCAATAACATATTTGATGCCGTCGTTAACCACTTTGTTCGCTACTGCAACAGCTTGTTTCGGGTCGCAGGCATCATCATATTTCGTGATAACCAGCTTGTCGCCTTTGATACCGCCTTTGGCGTTGATATCAGCAACAGCCTGCTCAGCGCCAGTAAACTCCTGATCACCGTATTGCGCAACCGGGCCAGACATCGCACCCACGACAGCAACTTTAATATCTTTCGCGAATGCCATGTTGCTCATCGCTAACGCGACACATCCTGCCAGTAACGCTTTACCCGTCATTTTCATCCTGAGATTCCCCATTGTTTATGGTGATTGCATTTGTTGTGATGTTGTTGTTTGACACATTATTTTGCTGGCGGTCATAAGCAAAGAATATGATAGTAGCCAGCAAGCATGCCGCCCGTGTCCTGGCAGCATTCTCTGCTAAAACATACCCCATTTTCTGAAATTTGAAACAACAATTTTGAAGGTTATATAACAGTCGGATGACAGTGAGTAAGAAAGCCGCCAGGGGGCGGCTTTCATTGAGCAGATAAATTAGTGGGTCAGCGACTGGTAGAGAATATCCAGCGCTTTACGGAACTGAACTTCCGGAATAGTCAGCGGATAGAGGAAGCGAATCACGTTGCCGTAGACGCCGCAACTCAACAGCAGCAGCCCGGCGGCCAGTGCTTTATCCTGTACCTGTTTAGTGAATTCCGCCGAGGGTTCCCCGCTTTGCGGATCGTTAAATTCCACGGCCACCATAGAACCCTGGGCGCGAATATCCGCGATGTACGGACAGTCCGCTTTCGCTTTAGTCAGCACTTCAACCAAATGTTTACCCAGGTGGTTCGCGCGTTCACACAGGTTCTCTTCGTCAATCACATCCATTACGGCGTGTGCGGCGGCTACGGCCAAAGGGTTACCGGCATAAGTACCGCCCAAACCGCCCGGCGCTGGTGCGTCCATGACCTCCGCACGCCCCGCCACCGCAGACAGCGGCAGGCCACCTGCCAGGCTTTTCGCCATGGTGATCAAGTCCGGTTTGACACTGTAATGTTCCACCGCGAAGAGTTTACCGGTACGCGCAAAACCGGACTGCACCTCATCGGTAATCAGCAAAATACCGTGGGTATCACACAGTTTACGCAGCGCCTGCATAAAATCGTCAGGGGCGATATTAAAGCCACCTTCGCCCTGTACCGGTTCCAGTAAAATGGCAGCAACCTGATCGGGGGCGATATCCGCTTTAAAAATACGATCCAGACTTTTTAGCGCATCAGCCGTACTTACTTCATGCAACGCATTCGGGAATTGCGCATGGAAAATCGATCCCGGGAACGGGCCAAAACCGATTTTGTACGGCGCCACTTTGCCGGTCAGCGCCATGGTCATATAGGTACGTCCGTGGAAACCGCCGCCGAAGGTAATGACACCCGGTCGTTTGGTATAGGCGCGGGCAATTTTCACCGCGTTTTCCAGCGCTTCAGCCCCGGTCGAGAAAAAAGCCGTTTTCGCCGGGCCGTCTACCGGTACACGTTCATTAATGCGCTCTGCCAGCGAGACGTAGCTTTCGTAAGGGACAATCTGATATGCCGTATGGGTAAATGCCTGTAACTGTTTTTCCACTGCTGCAACAACTTTAGGATGGCGATGCCCGGTATTGAGGACCGCAATCCCGGCGGCGAAATCGATGACTTCGTTGCCTTCCACATCCCACAGTGTGGCGTTTTCTGCTTTCTCAGCATAGAAGCCGCACATCACGCCAATACCACGCGGTGTCGCCTGTAAACGGCGTTGATGTAATTCGTTATTCTTCACCTTAAACTCCCCCCGTCATTGATTCATTTCGCAGCAACCCTCTTTTGCAACAATGACACAAGCGGTCCTATAATCGAGTACCAGTTTTGAATAATTAAGGGATCCAATTTGCGTTCGCTCGTGTGTGATTTACTGCAGTTGCGTCTGGACGAACAAACCGAAGGCAAACTGCATAAGAAATTATATAACGCGATTCGCCTGTCGATCCTCGAAGGGAGCCTGGCCCCGCAAAGCCGCCTGCCGCCGAGCCGGGATTTAGCCGCAGAGCTCCGCCTCTCGCGCAACACGGTGCTGACGGTTTACGAACAGCTTGTGGCGGAAGGATATGTCGTTTCCCGTGCCGGAAGCGGTACCTTTGTGGCACAAACGGTGCCTGATAGTCTGCTCTCGGCGCCCCTGTCGCCTGCCGGACGCGCCGCGGGCGATCTCCCCTCTCATCTTTCCTCACGGGGGCAGGCGTTACTGCAAAAAAGCAGCGCCAGCCCGCGTCAGTGGGGAGCATTTTTACCCGGCGTGCCTGATGTCAGTGCTTTTCCACACGCTCTGTTTCGAAAAATCCAGGCACGTATCAGCCGCAAACCTCAGGCCAGCCAACTCTCATACAGCAATGCAGGCGGTAGCCAGGCGTTGCAACAGGCGCTGGTGGAATATCTGCGCGTCACCCGCTCCGTGCGCTGTAGCGCCGGGCAAATTCTGATAACCGAGGGTATACACCAGGCCATCGATCTGGTGTCGCGTATGTTGTGTAATCCCGGCGATAGCGCATGGATTGAAGAGCCAGCCTACTGGGGCATACGTAACGTATTGGCGATGAATGGCGTCGACCTCCAGGCTATTGATGTCGATCATTCCGGCATGCAACCACCGGAGGTCGGGTACACGCCCCCCAGACTAATTTTTGTGACCCCTTCTCATCAGTATCCGCTGGGCTGTGTAATGAGCCTGGAGCGACGACAGCGCCTGCTGGCGCTGGCGCGGCAAACGGGAAGCTGGATTGTTGAGGATGATTACGACAGCGAGTTTCGCTTTTCCGGCCAGCCGATCCCCGCGCTACAGGGGCTGGTTGATGACGCGCCGGTTATCTACACCGGGACATTCAGCAAAACACTCTACCCAGGACTGCGTCTGGGTTATCTGGTATTGCCGCAACCATTGATGCAGGCGCTAAAGACGGCGCATGCAGAGCTGTATCGCGGCGGCCGATTGCTGGACCAGGAGGCGCTCGCACAGTTTATTACCGAAGGACATTACACGGCACATATCCGGCGGATGCGTCTGCTCTACGCCCGTCGCCGCGCCCGACTGGCGGGCCTGATTATCGATGCGCTGGGTAAAGAGGCGCTAAGCGAATATAACGACAATGCCGGTCTGCACCTGGTACTTTCACTGCCTGCTGAGTGTGATGACGTTGCGCTTGCCAGACGTGCGAATGAGCGGGGGATTCTGGTGCGAGCGTTGTCACGGTACTACTCCGGCGATAAACCATTAAAAGGTCTGCTGATGGGGTTTGCCGCCATGGAGGAAGAGGAGATGGAATCGGCGTTTAAGGTATTGCTGGACTGTCTGCCCCAGGATGTGGCGCCGCCTTATCCGGACCACATACCTCCGGCTCCAGCTCTGAAAACAAAAAACTGAACGCCAGAAAACAAAAAGCCGGGTAGCTCTCGCTGACCCGGCCCATTTTTTAACGCGCAGCGTTACGCTTCGATCGCGGCACGCAGTTTTTTCATCGCGTTCTTTTCCAGCTGACGCACACGTTCGGCGGAAACGCCGTAACGATCTGCCAGTTCCTGCAGCGTTGTTTTGTTCTCTTCATCCAGCCAGCGTGCGCGAATAATCGCCTGGCTACGCTCGTCGAGACCTTGCATCGCATCCGTCAGCTTATTAGCAGCCTGCTCTTCCCAGTTATCGTCTTCAATGCCATCGGCAAAGTTCGACGATTTGTCCTGCAGATAAAGAACCGGTGCCATAGGCTGGCTATCGGAAGATTCATCATCTGGCGACATATCGAAAGTCATGTCCTGCGCCGCCATACGTGATTCCATTTCACGCACGTCTTTGCTGGTCACGCCCAGTTCACGGGCCACCATTTCCACTTCGTCCTGGTTAAACCAGCCCAGACGCTGCTTGGTTTTACGCAGGTTAAAGAACAACTTACGCTGTGCTTTCGTGGTCGCGACTTTCACAATACGCCAGTTACGCAGCACGTATTCGTGAATCTCAGCTTTAATCCAGTGCACGGCGAAAGAGACGAGGCGCACACCCACTTCGGGATTGAAGCGACGTACGGCTTTCATCAGGCCGATATTGCCTTCCTGGATCAGATCCGCCTGCGGCAGACCATAGCCCGAATAGTTACGAGCAATATGAACAACAAAGCGCAGGTGTGACAGGATCAGCTTCTTAGCTGCTTCCAGATCGCCCTGGTAATGCAGCTTTTCAGCCAGTGCCCTTTCTTCATCAGCCGTCAACATCGGCCATGCGTTAGCGGCCCGGATATAAGACTCCAGGTTACCAACAGGGGCTAAAGCTAAAGTTTGCATTTCTTTGGTCATTCAAATCCTCTCAAATTACATTCGACTGGCGGCGGTCTGTCCCCATCAGGCAACAAACATGCCAGCGTTAATGAGCAACGAGAATATCATCCACTCTTGTATCAGACAGTGATTTTATCCACAAGTTCCAGGCTGGATTGTGAATAAATTAGGCACAAAATGTGACATAAGAATGAAAAACCGCGGCAAAGGAAAGGAGATATACGCTATACGCTTTCCCTGCGACGGGAATACTGCATTGCAGGGAAAGAGTATATCAGACTTTTTTTACTGCGGAGTAAAGTGACGTAAATGTTGCACAGTTGCAAGCCAGGCAGCGACCCAGCCAATCATTGAGCACACCAGCAGCAACAGCAGACATTCATCAAACGACAGGCCGTCCAGATCGAACTTCGTTCCGAATACCTGCGCCACTTCGCTCACCGCAGAGGAGAGTCGCAGCACCAGAATCTCAGAAAGAATCAGAGATAAAAACGCGCCACTAAACCCCAACAGCGCCCCGCCATACAGGAAAGGACGCAGAATAAATCCGTCCGTTGCGCCAATCAATTTTTGTACGTTAATCGTGTCGCGTCGGGCAAAGATGCTCAGACGGACACTGTTGCCGATAACGAGGAACACCGCCGCGACCATCAGTACGCCAATCATTGCCGATACCCGGCCAACCAGCCCGGTTAGCGCCGCAAGGCGGGCAAACCAGCTGTCGTCCATCCGCACTTCATCAATACCGTGCAGTTTCGAAATACGATCGCGCAGGGTTTTTAGCGATTCTGTGCTCTGGAAATCGAGTTTGGGAATCACCACCGCCACCGCAGGCAGCGGGTTCTCTTCAAGCATATCCAGCGCACCGCCAAAACCAGACCAGTTGCGGAATTCACCGAGCGCATCCTCACGGGAAAGGTAGTTTACCTTCTCCACCCCCTGCTCAGCCTGGAGCTGACCCACCACCTGTGCCGCTGCGTCGTCATCCAGCGCCTTATCGAAATAGACCGTAATTTGCGGGGATGGATAATACTGCGAAGCTGCCTGGTTAACATTTTTGTACACCATATAGCAGACACTTGGCAGCGTCAGGGAAATGGCAATCACCATTACCGTCAGGAACGTGGCAAAAGGTTTGCTTTTCAGGTCCTGTAACGCACCGTGGAAGGCATAACGCACCTGTTCGTTAAAGACGTTGGTCTTACGCGAACTGACTTTCGGCGCACCTTTACCACGTCGCGGCGCGTTACGGCCTGCATCACCGGCACCGCTTGCCGATTTACGAAAACGGTCAAGTTTGCTGCCAAATTGCCGCATTTGATTCAATGCATCACGCTTATTCACCCGCCAGGCCTCCATGCAAATGGCCATCGCTTAAAGTCAGCATGCGGTACGAACGCCGGGAAATCAGCCCCAGATCGTGCGTCGCCATCAACACAGTGACCCCAACACGATTGAACTCCTCAAACAGACGTAAAATCCCTTCTGAAAGGGCCTCGTCCAGGTTACCGGTCGGTTCGTCCGCCAGCAGCACCGCAGGTTTGTTCACTACCGCGCGGGCAATACCCACGCGCTGTTGTTCACCACCGGAAAGCTGAATCGGAAAACTCTTCGCTTTGTCGAGCAGACCCACCTTATCCAGCGCCGCAGAAACACGACGACGGATGTCATCACCGCTGGCCCCGGCAATGATCAACGGAATAGCCACGTTGTCATAGACCGTCCTGTCCATCAGCAAATGGTGATCCTGGAAAATCATGCCGATCTGCCGACGCAGAAAGGGCACTTCACGGTTTTTCAGGCGCGTAATGTCGTGCCCGCCAAACACAATTTTCCCGGCGCTTGGCCGCTCAATGCCACAGATAAGCTTGAGCAGGGTACTTTTCCCTGCGCCGGAGTGGCCGGTCAGAAAGGCCATCTCGCCCGGTTGCAGATGGAATGTCACCCCCTGCAACGCTTGTCTCCCACCGAGATAGGCTTTGCTGACGTGTTCAAAGCGAATCATTGTTAATCCTCTCGGGCAAAAAGTGCCTCTATAAAATCGCCCGCGTTAAACGGACGTAGATCCTCAATTCGTTCGCCGACCCCAATGTAGCGGATAGGAATACCAAACTGGTCCGCTACCGAGAAAATCACACCGCCCTTCGCCGTACCGTCCAGCTTGGTGAGGGTGATACCTGTCAGGCCAACGGCTTCATGGAACAGTTTGGCCTGGCTTACTGCATTCTGCCCGGTGCTGGCATCAATGGTCAGCATCACTTCATGCGGTGCGTCTTCGTCCAGCTTTTTCATCACACGAACGATTTTTTTCAACTCTTCCATCAGGTGCGCTTTATTCTGCAAGCGCCCGGCGGTGTCGGCGATGAGCACATCCACATGACGCGCTTTTGCGGCCTGGATGGCATCGAAAATCACCGAGGCTGAGTCGGCCCCCGTATGCTGGGCGATAACCGGAATATTGTTACGCTCCCCCCACACCTGCAACTGCTCGACAGCCGCAGCACGGAAGGTATCCCCGGCCGCCAGCATCACCGATTTGCCCTGTTGTTCAAACTGACGCGCCAGTTTACCAATGGTGGTCGTTTTACCCACCCCGTTGACGCCAACCATCAGAATAACAAACGGTGTTTTGCCTTCAACATTCAGCGGTTCATCAACTTTGGCAAGGATGTCACCCATCTCTTCTTTGAGCAAACCATACAGTGCCTCGGCATCACGCAGTTGTTTGCGCGACGCGCCCTCCGTCAGACTCGTAATAATTTTACGCGTGGTTTCCACACCGACGTCGGCAATCAGTAACTGCTCTTCCAGTTCTTCGAAGAGATCATCGTCGATTTTTTTACCACGGAACAGACTGATAAATCCGGAACCGAGATTCTCTTTCGTTTTCAGCAGGCTGCGTTTGAGGCGTGCAAAGAAACCCTCTTTAGTCGGTTTCTCCTGTTCAATAACGGCCTCATCAGCAATCTCCTGGTCTGGCTCTTCGGCTTCGTCAAGCGGCACCACCACCAGCGCTTCCTCGGCGGCCTCGGCAGCCAGCGCCTGAGCTTCCAGCTCTTCATCGCTGATCGCTGCGTCTTCGTCGACCGGCTCTTGCTCCGGTTGCCACTCTTGCGCGGCACTTTCCGGTTCGCTCACCTCTTCGGGAAGCGGCAGTTCTTCGCGCGCAACGATCTCAGGCTGTGTAACCTCTTCTACTGGCTGCGGCTTTTCGCTTTCAACCAGCTTTTCAGTAACCTCAACGACCTCTTCTGCAAAGGTTTCGCTCTCTTCCTGAGTATGCGGCGGCTGCGTTTCGGCTGCCTGCTCCGCTTCTTTTTCTTTTACCTGATCTTTTTGCCCAAAGCCCAGCCAGGAAAAAAAGCCACGTTTCTTCTCATCTGCCATTTGCGACTACACTCCTCGCGGTTTATTCATGGCGCAGCCCGTACTGGCGCAACAGGGCTGAAAATTAGGGTTAATTAGAGAGATAGTCTATCACTTTCCTTAACTCGCATCACCGCCTGCGGATTAAGGTTTCGCGCCGCGCCGGGCATCGCTAGAATAGCAGGCCGAAATGATGAGCTAAGCGATAACCATGAAGAAACCCAATCGGGCCGCCACCGGCCAGATACGTATTATTGGTGGGCAATGGCGGGGACGCAAACTCCCGGTGCCGGATAGCCCTGGCCTGCGCCCGACAACTGACCGCGTGCGCGAAACCCTGTTTAACTGGCTGGCGCCGTCCATGGTCGACGCGCGTTGTCTCGACTGCTTCGCCGGAAGCGGCGCGCTGGGCTTAGAGGCCTTGTCGCGCTACGCCGCCAGTGCCACGCTACTTGAAATGGAACGCGGCGTCGCACATCAGTTACAGCAAAACCTTGCAACATTAAAAGCCGCCAACGGCAAAGTGATCACCGGGAACACACTGGCGTATCTCGCCCAAACCGGTACCCCGCACGATATTGTGTTTGTCGACCCGCCGTTTCGCAAAGGGATGCTCGAAGAGACATTAACCCTGCTGGAAAACAACGGTTGGCTGGCAAATGGCGCACTAATCTATGTTGAAAGCGAAGTAGAAAATGGCCTGCCACCGGTCCCGGCAAGCTGGAGTTTGCACCGGGAGAAAGTCGCGGGACAGGTTGCCTATCGCTTATATCAGCGTGAATCACAAGGAGAGGAAGATGAGCATACTGATTAATCTGGGACGACTATTAATGCTCTTTATCTGGGCTTTTTTACTGCTGAATCTGTTTTCCCCGTTTCCTAAACCGCTCAATATTTTCGTCAACGTGGCGCTGTTTTTCACCATCTTTATGCACGCCATACAGGCGACGATGATGAAAAAAACGCTGCCGAAAGATGGCCCGCAAATGACGCGGTTCGAAGAGTTTCGCATCTTTGTTTTTGGCGTTTTTGAGCTGCTGATCTGGCTGAAAAAGCTGAAAGCGAAAAAATAAAAGGCACCATTTTAAGATTCCCCTGTCTTCCGTAACATTGTCATTCACCAGTTACGACCACTAAACTCATAAATAGAGCCGTGGGCATGGTGCTCGCGATACAATAACGGATTCAGGGACTTAATATGCTTTGGTCATTTATTGCTGTCTGTTTTTCCGCCTGGCTGTATGTGGATGCTTCCTATCGTGGGCCTGTCTGGCAGCGTTGGGTCTTCAAACCTGTCACGCTGCTGCTATTACTCTTACTGGCCTGGCAAGCCCCGATGTTTGATGCCATCAGCTACCTTGTACTCGCCGGGTTGTGCGCCTCGTTGATTGGCGATGCGCTAACCTTACTGCCGCGCCAGCAACTGCTTTACGCCATTGGCGCTTTCTTCCTTGCCCATCTGCTTTACACCATCTATTTCGCAACACGGATGTCGCTCTCCTTCTTCTGGCCGCTGCCGGTTGTGCTGCTGGTTGTTGGCGCCCTGCTGATTGCGGTGATTTGGTCACGTCTGGAAGAGCTGCGTTTACCCGTTTGTACATTTATCGCCATGACGCTGGTGATGGTCTGGCTGGCGGGTGAACTGTGGTTTTTCCGTCCTACCAGTCCGGCACTCTCTGCGTTTGTTGGGGCGGCGCTGCTGCTGATAAGCAACGTTATCTGGCTGGGTAGCCACTATCGTCGCCGCTTTCGTGCCGATAACGCGATCTCCGCTGCCTGCTACTTTGCCGGGCACTTCCTGATCGTCCGTTCGTTGTACATTTAAAACGCTTGACTCTGGAGTCGACTCCAGAGTGTATCCTCCGGTTAATGAGAAAATTATCATTCACCGGAGGATGCCATGACACCCCTCGATAATAAAAAGCCCCCGCAGTTTGCGGCTATGAAACTTCGCCCATTGCCGGAGAAAACTGCGTCATGTGCATGCGATATCCCCTGTGAAACGCCCGCCTCGCCTGTCGAAAGTGTCAGCGGCGAACGTTACAGCTGGCTGGTGACGGGAATGGACTGCGCAGCCTGCGCCCGTAAGGTTGAAAATGCCGTTCGCCAGATAGCCGGGGTCAATCAGGTCCAGGTCGCCTTCGCTACCGAAAAACTTACGGTCATTGCCGATAACGATATTCGCCGGCAGGTGGAAAAAGCCGTTCAGCAGGCCGGGTACGCTGTCCATGATGAAAATGCCCCCGGGGCGTCCGCCCCGTCGCGCTGGCAGGAGAATATGCCGCTTCTGGTACTGATGGTGCTGATGGGTGTCAGCTGGCTGCTGGAGCAATTTAACCATCCGCTGGGCCAGACGGCTTTTATCGTGACCACGCTGGTGGGGCTCTATCCCATTGCGCGTCAGGCACTGCGCCTGATGCGTAGCGGTAGCTGGTTTGCTATCGAAACATTGATGAGCGTTGCAGCCATCGGTGCGCTGTTTATCGGTGCGACGGCAGAAGCCGCCATGGTGCTGCTGCTGTTCCTGGTGGGTGAGCGGCTTGAAGGCTGGGCAGCCAGCCGCGCCAGAAAAGGGGTGAGCGCGCTGATGGCGCTAAAACCCGACACCGCCACACGCATCCACGAGGGCGAGCGGCAAACCATTAGCGCACAGGAACTGCGCCCCGGCGATGTTATTGAAGTCCCGGCAGGTGGGCGTTTACCGGCGGATGGCAAGCTTTTGACGTCGTTCGCCAGCTTTGATGAGAGCGCATTGACTGGTGAATCCCTGCCCGTCGAGCACAGCAAGGGCGACAGTATTCCTGCGGGGGCAACCAGCGTTGACAGACTGGTGACGCTGGAAGTGGTTTCCCGCCCCGGCGAGAGCGCCATTGACCGTATCCTCAAACTGATAGAAGAAGCCGAGGAGCGCCGCGCGCCCATTGAACGCTTTATTGATCGCTTTAGCCGAATTTACACCCCGGTGATTATGGTCATCGCCCTGCTGGTCGCTGTGTTGCCGCCGTTACTGTTCTCAGCAAGCTGGCTGGCATGGATCTACAAAGGGCTGACGTTGCTGTTGATTGGTTGCCCGTGCGCACTGGTTATCTCAACACCTGCCGCCATCACATCAGGCCTGGCAGCGGCGGCACGTCGTGGCGCGCTGATTAAAGGCGGCGCGGCGCTGGAACAGCTCGGCCGCATTCAGCATGTGGCGTTTGATAAAACCGGCACACTGACCATCGGTAAACCTCAGGTTGTCGGCGTATATCCACTGGCCGGGAGTAACGATGAGACCCTGCTGACATTGAGCGCTGCCGTAGAGCAGGGTTCGACCCACCCGCTGGCGCAGGCTATTGTGCAGGAAGCACTGGCGCGCAAACTGGCGCCGCCTCCGGCTACTGAACAACGCACGCTGACGGGGAAAGGTATTGAAGCCCGGGTTGAGGGCGAGCACATCCGCCTGAGTGCCCCGGATAAACTGCCGCCAGAGGTGCTGGATGCCACGCTGCTGGCTGATATCAATGCCCGCGAAAGCCAGGGGGAAACGGTGATCGTCGCTCTGCGTGATGGCGTTGTTATTGGTTACCTGTCGCTGCGCGATACCCTGCGAGAAGATGCGCGGGAAGCCATAGCCGCACTCCGTAACCTGGGCGTGGAAGGTGTGATGTTGACCGGCGATAACCCGCGTGCCGCTGCCGCCATTGCCGGAGAGTTGCAGATGGACTTCCGCGCCGGTCTCTTGCCAGAAGACAAGGTGAGCGCAGTGACTATGCTGAACAAAGATGCTCCGCTGGCGATGATTGGCGACGGTATCAACGATGCCCCGGCGATGAAAGCCGCGACGATAGGCATTGCGATGGGCAGCGGGACGGACGTGGCGCTGGAAACCGCCGATGCAGCGTTAACCCATAACCGGCTGAGTGGGCTGGCGCAGATGATTCACCTTGCCCGCGCCACGCAGGCCAACATCCGGCAGAACATCGCTATCGCTCTGGGGCTGAAAGCGATTTTCCTGGTGACAACACTGCTCGGGATAACGGGCCTGTGGCTGGCGGTACTGGCAGATACCGGCGCCACGGTGCTGGTAACCGCCAACGCGCTTCGTTTATTACGCAGATAAAAAACCCGGATGTCACTTCGCAAGTCCGGGCTACATTTTTAAAAATGCACGATAGCGCTCTCCCCGGAGGGGAGAGCGCGAGGGTAAGGAGAATATGCGGCTCAGGAGGTGGCCCCCTTTCACCTTTTGTTCATGGCGAAATGGAACCTCCGAATATATGAACGGGTCAGCGTGACTAAACGTTCACCGCATCTACGGTCAAAGAGTCGCCCGGGTAAGGCCTTGCCGCACCCGGGACGTTCTCATTGCATTCCCAGCATCCCTGGCAGCCAGAGAGAAATCGCCGGAATATAGGTCACCATTCCCAGCACAACCAACAGCATCGCGTAAAACGGCAGCATCGCCTTCACCACCGTTTCAATCTTCTGCTTACTCACCGCACTGGCGACGAACAATACCGATCCCACCGGCGGGGTAATTAAGCCGATCCCGAGATTAACCATCATGATCATGCCAAAATGAACCGGATCGATACCCAGTGCATTCGTAACCGGTAACAGCACTGGCGTCAGGATCAAGATGATCGGCGCCATATCCATCAAGGTGCCAATCAGCAGCAGCATGACATTCAGGTACATCAAAATGACGTACTTGTTATCCGACAGCGAAGTAAAGAATTCGGTGATACGCACCGGAAGCTGCATATAGGTCATCACCGCGCCGAAAGCGGCGGCAAAACCAATTAAAATCATCACAATGGTTACGGTCTTAACCGTGCGACACATTAATTTTGGCAGCTCATTCCATTTGTAATCACGGTAAATGAACATGGTGACGAAGAAGGCCCACAGGCAGGCAACAGCGGCAGATTCAGTGGCGGTAAAAATCCCGGAGAGAATGCCGCCGAGAATAATCACGACCGTCATCAGCCCCCATAGCGCATCAACGAACATCCGGATCGCCTGCTTAAACGGAATCCGCTCCCCTTTCGGGTAACCGCGTTTGTGGGCAAAACCCAGACACAAAATCATCAGGCACAAACCCAACAGTAAGCCCGGCAGGACACCTGCGATAAACAGCGTCGCAATAGATACCGTGCCCCCTGCCGCCAGCGAGTAAATGACCGAGTTATGGCTGGGCGGGATCAAAATCGCCTGTACCGAGCCGCTGGCTGTCACCGCCGCCGCGTATTCGCGCGGATATCCTTTCTTTTCCATTTCCGGGATCATCACGCTGCCGATTGACGCCGTATCGGCGACCGACGAGCCAGAAATCGCGCCAAAAAAGGTCGATGCGACAATGTTCACCAGCGACAGCCCGCCGCGGATAAAGCCAACAAACAAGTAGGCGAAGTTGACCAGCCGCCGGGCTATCCCCCCTTCCGCCATGATCGCCCCCGCCAGAATAAAAAACGGAATTGCCAGCAGCGTGAATTTGTTCACCCCGCTGGTTATCTGGATCATCAGCGCCTCCAAAGGCAGATCAATCCACAGCGCCCCGGCTACTGCGCTCAAACCAACCGCAAAAGCGACCGGCATCCCCAGCGCCAGCAAAATGGCGAGGGTGAACAACAAGACAAATGCATCCATTTTTCACCCCTTACCCATGATTACCAATCAGCACGACCGGGCGGTTCTCCTGCGAACCGAACAACAATCGTTCAAGCACAAACAGGATCAGAATGGCCGATCCTACCGGCAACGGCAGATAACTTTCGCCTGAGGTCAGTAAAGGAAATTCCGCGACAGGTTGTTCCCACAGTTCCACGCACAGCCAGTAGCTGTACCAGCACATTATCAGAGAGATGAGCAGCATCAGCAGATCGACAAGCCGCGCGCATACGGTCTTTAGCATGTCAGGCAGACGATCCGTGAGCATATTGACCGCAATGTGGGAACCGGCGCGGTAACCCACCGCCGCGCCAATGAAGGTAAAAGTGACCATGCAGATGATGGCAATGGGCTCCGGCCATGACTCTCCGCGATTCAATACGTAACGCGAGAAAATGCCAATCGGAATGACGATCGTCATCACCAGTAATGATATTCCGGCTACCGTCATGGCAAGCAGGTACAGACGATCCATCCACTTTAAGTAGAGTTCTGACATAGGTTCTCCGCAGAAAGTGGGGGTTATTTGACGTCAGCGATAGCTTTCATCAGATCCTGGTGCTTGTCGCCATACTGGGCTCGCACCGGCTCTGTCGCTTTAATAAACACCGATTTATCGATGTCATGAAATTGCACGCCGCCTGCTTTCATTTTATCCAGCGCCTGCTGGGTATAGGCTTCCCAAAGCTTGCGCTGTTCAAACTGGGCTTCACGTGCCAGGGCGAGGATTTTTTTCTGATCATCCGCACTGAGTTTGTCCCATTTCACTTTCGAGTAGAGCAGCATTTCGGGGGTAATAAAGTGGCCGCTGAGGGTATAGTTTTTGGCGACCGGCATATAGTTATGGGCAATAAACGTCGGCGGATTGTTTTCCGCGCCATCAATTACGCCCGTTTGCATGCCGCTGTACACCTCACTCACCCCCATCGCCACCGAGTTAGCCCCCATCTGCTTTAACGTCGCCAGTGCGACGGGGCTGCCCTGAACGCGAATTTTCATTCCGTTCAAATCCTCAGGCTTCACAACCGGTTTTTTAGTGATGAGATTGCGCGTACCAGAGTCCATCCAGCCAAGAAATACCAGCCTCGATTTTGGATTGGCGGTCAGCTTATCGCCGATCTCTTTACCGATATCGCCATCAATGACTTTATGCATATGGTCTTCATCACGAAACACATACGGCAGGGTGAACACCTCAATATCCGGGAGAATGGCGGCAACGGGTGCCATTGAGACGCGAATCATATCGATTGCGCCCATTTGCGCCTGCTCGATCATCTGTTTTTCATCGCCCAGGACGCCGCCAGGAAAGACTTTAATCTCCAGCTTACCGTCTGTTTGTTGTTTGAGTTTTTCCCCCATATTCTGCACAGCAACAATATTGGGATAGCCTTCCGGATGCACATCGGCAGCTTTAATCGTCTGTGCGTTAACAGCGGATACAGATAACAGTGACACGGTGGACAGGCACAACGCGGCCAGCAACGGCTTGAAAGTCGTTTTCATCGGGTCTTCTCCAGGGCAGTGAAAGGTAAATGTTAAAACAATGTTTTATTTTTACGCTTAAAAACTAGACTACCGCTGAAAAAGGGAGGGTGAAGCGCCTCACAAAAAGCGCTAAAAAATGAAACAACGGTTTAGAATGGTGGCAAGGATCGCAAACGGCGTAAAAACGCGGCCTGTCATGGGGGAGTTATTGTCCTTTACGCACCAGATAGCGATACGGCAGCGATTGTGTTTCATGGGCCACCAGTTCATGTTCCATAAAACGGCAGAAACCTGGAATGTCGCGGGTGGTCGCCGGATCGTCGGCAATCACCAGCAGGGTTTCACCCGGCTGCATGTTGCGTACGGTTTTGCGCACCATCATCACCGGCTCAGGGCAACGCAGGCCCAGCGCATCAAGAGTATGGTCGGCGGTAATAAACAGGTCGGTCATTTTCATCTCACACGGGGGAAAAACGGCATTAGTTTACGCTGCCCATTTTATGACGCAAGCCAGGTTAACGATTGCGTTAAAAATAACCATTGCATCGCCAAAATGTTGCAGTATCATTCTGCGGCTTTGCACAGTATCAACACGCATTATTGGCGCAGCCCGTTTGTTTGAGGCCAGCACGCCGGCATCGTTACGTACACGGAGTACGTGAAGATGACCAGTGCTTCCCGATATGAAAAGGGCAACGAAGATAAGGCGTTACATGTTTATTGGGTTCCCTCACCCCAAACACTAAAAAGGTCACAATATGACGCAGTTTTCGCAAACTCAGCGCATGAAAGCGCTGTTCTGGCTATCCCTTTTTCACCTGCTGGTGATCACCTCCAGCAACTATCTGGTACAGCTACCGGTCAGTATTTTCGGCTTCCACACCACCTGGGGCGCATTCAGTTTCCCGTTTATTTTCCTTGCGACAGATTTGACCGTGCGTATTTTTGGCGCGCCGCTCGCCCGACGGATTATTTTCGCCGTGATGGTGCCTGCGCTGGTTATCTCCTACGGCATATCTTCACTGTTTTATATGGGAAGCTGGCAGGGCTTTGAAGCATTGACCCATTTCAACCTGTTCGTTGCCCGTATCGCCACCGCCAGCTTTATGGCTTACGCGTTGGGGCAGATCCTTGACGTGCATGTGTTTAACCGCCTGCGTCAGAACAAACGCTGGTGGATGGCACCTGCGGCCTCCACGGTGTTCGGTAACGCCAGCGACACCCTCGCCTTTTTCTTCATCGCCTTCTGGCACAGCCCGGACCCGTTTATGGCTGAACACTGGATGGAAATCGCGCTGGTGGATTACGCCTTTAAGGTCATTATCAGCATCGCCTTCTTCCTGCCGATGTATGGCGTGTTGTTGAATATGCTGTTGAAAAGACTGGCAGACAAATCTGAAATATCAGCGTTACAGGCCAGTTAAGAGTACGCGTTGCCAGTTGTGGTAAGATGGCCCGCATGAGCCGTTATGGCTGTTTATCGAAAGGAAGAAGTCAATGCGCAATCTGGTTAAATATGTCGGTATTGGCCTGCTGGTGATGGGTCTGGCGGCCTGCGACAACAGCGACAGCAAAAAAACGCCCGCACAAGGGGCTTCCGCAGAAAGCAACGCGACCGGGCAACCGGTGACGCTGCTTGATGGCAAACTCAGCTTCTCGCTGCCCGCAGACATGACCGACCAAAGCGGCAAACTGGGTACGCAGTCTAATAATATGCACGTTTACTCTGACTCAACCGGTCAGAAAGCGGTGATTGTAATTGTGGGCGACGACACTCAGGAAGGGCTGGATACGCTGGCAAAACGCCTGGAAGACCAGCAGCGCAACCGCGACCCGCAGCTGCAGGTCGTGACCAACAAGTCTATCGAACTGAAAGGCCAGAAGATGCAGCAGCTCGACAGCATCATCTCCGCCAAAGGTCAAACGGCCTGGTCTACCGTGGTGCTGGGTAAAGTGGACAACAAACTGCTGACGTTGCAGGTAACGCTGCCGGCCGATAACCAGCAGCAGGCGCAGACCGCAGCGGAAAACATTGTTAACACCCTGGTCATCAAGTAATCAGGAAACGGCCTCCAGCGGAGGCCGTTTTTTTAGCCGCCACGTCAGCAATAAAGCCCCCGCCACCAGCACCGCCGTCAGCAGATAAACCATCGATACCCCTGACCATGCCATCAACAGCCCGGCAAGCGGCCCGGTTATCCCCAGCGACAGATCCATAAACACCGTATATGTGCCCAACGCCGCGCCCTGATTGTGCTGCGGCACGGCTTTGACCGCCACCACCCCCAGCGCCGGGAAGACCAGAGAGAAACCGGCCCCGGTCAGGAAAACCCCTATTTTCGCCACCAGCGGGGCATCGGCGATCCCCACCAGAATAAGGCCGACCACTTCCACAGCAAGGCTTATCATCGCCACATTCAGGCCACCCAGGCGGTTAATACTGTTCGGGAAAACCAGCCGTGAGCCTACAAACGCCAGGCTAAACAGCGTCAGGGCGAAGGCGGCGCCATCCCACCCTTTAGCGTCATAAAAGAAGGTAATAAAGGTGGCAATAACGCCAAATCCGGCCGTACCCAGCGCCAGCCCCATCCCATAGATCCAGACAAACCCGAGCACCGCACGAAACGGCAGTGGCTTACCTTTGCTGGCTTTTACCGCCGCACGCGGCAACGCACAGGCAATGGCAACAAACGCCACCGCCATAATGAAGCCACCCAGGCCACTCAGTCCGGCGTAGTTGTAGCAAATGACGCCAAGCGGTGCCCCCAGCGCCATTGCGCCATAGGTTGCAATACCGTTCCAGGAAATAACGCGGGCAATATGCAGTGAACCGACCACCCCTACGCCCCATAGCATCGACCCGGTCCCGGCAAAACTTTGCCCGATACCGAGAATGATGCGCCCTGTACAGAGCAGCACCAGGCTCACCAGCGGCGAGGCGCTTTGCAGATCCGCCAGCAGGTAACTCAACCCGCAAATGAACGCGCCACAGAGGCCAAACACCACCACCTTTTTCGGACCGAGCATATCGGCGTAGCGTCCGGCATGTGGACGACTCATAAGGGTGGCGAAGTATTGCAGGCTGATAACCAGCCCTGCCCAGAAGGCGCTATACCCCAGCGTTTCATGGACATAGCCTGGCAAAACCGCCAGTGGCAAACCTATCGTGAGGTAACTTGCGAAGTTGAAGATAACGACGGAGAGAATCCGCAGATTAAGACGTAATCCGCTTAGCGCCGGTTCAGCGGCTTGTTCGGGCATGGGGTTCACCAGATTTTCACAACGATGTTTCACTATTACCACGTCATGGACTGGAAATCAGCATGCAGTTTAAGAATATCTGCCTCGGGCGAAGCGCCCGCCAGTGGCTACACTTATCGGGCGGTATAGAAAAAGGAATTGCCCATGACACAGCCCCAACCCGATCGTGCGGGTTTACATATTCTTCTCAAACTGGCCTCACTGGTCATTATTCTGGCCGGTATTCATGCCGCCGCCGATATCATTGTTCAATTATTACTGGCGCTCTTTTTCGCCATCGTGCTTAACCCGCTGGTGACCTGGTTTCTTCGCCGGGGTGTGAAACGACCTGTCGCCATCGCTATTGTGGTACTGGTGATGCTGATCTTCCTGACCGCGCTGGTTGGTGTGCTGGCCGCCTCAGTGAATGAATTCATGACGATGCTGCCGAAATACAATCGGGAGTTCACGCGTAAATTTCTCCAGATTCAGGATGCGCTCCCCTTTCTGCACCTGCATATATCGCCAGAACGAATGCTGCAACGAATGGATTCTGAGCGGGTGATGAGTTTTGCCACGACGATGATGACGCAACTGTCTAACGCGATGGCGAGTATCGTTTTACTGGTAATGACCACGGTATTCATGCTCTTCGAAGTGCGTCACGTGCCCTATAAAATGCGTTTCGCCCTGAATAATCCACAGATTCATATCGCCGGTTTACACCGCGCGCTTAAGGGCGTCTCTCACTATCTGGCGCTAAAAACGCTGCTCAGTCTGTGGACGGGAGTGATCGTCTGGGCGGGGCTGGCCATTATGGACATTCAGTTTGCGCTCATGTGGGGGGTACTGGCATTTCTGCTTAATTACGTGCCGAATATCGGATCGGTGCTTTCTGCGATCCCACCGATGATTCAGGCTTTGCTCTTTAATGGCCCATATGAGTGGCTTCTGGTCGGCGCCCTGTTTCTCATCGTGCATATGGTTATTGGCAATATTCTGGAGCCACGCATGATGGGTCACAGACTCGGTATGTCGACACTGGTGGTTTTTCTTTCGCTACTGATTTGGGGCTGGTTGCTCGGTCCGGTGGGGATGCTACTTTCTGTGCCACTTACCAGCGTCTGTAAAATATGGATGGAAACCACCACTGGCGGAAGCAAACTGGCCATTATGCTTGGCCCGGGCAGGCCGAAAAATCGCCTGCCCGGCTAGCCTGCGTTAGCGCAGGTTGTTCGGGAAATCCGCCGGAAGTTCACTGGCTGCGCAGGCGATGACGCTGTCATTGTCTGCGCCACAGTCGCGCACAAATGTAATAGTCGCAAATTCATCAATCACTTCGGTCGGATAGGCCGGCCCTGCCTCACGATAGGATTCCATCAGCGGAATATGATCGTTCTGGAAACAGACGGTTTTTTCCGGATTGTTGATCACCCAACGTGGGAAGAAGATCGTGCCATGAAACAGGCGATCGCCGAGGTTTACGATCAAACTCACGTCAGTGCCTGTCGGCTCGGTCCAGGAGATTTTATAAATGCTCTCGCCAACACGTACAATGTAAGCCTGCTGATTTTTCACCCAACGATTCGCCACGATACCGCTATGAATACGGTAGTCCAGGGTAGTCTCGTTTTTGACATAAATCTCGTAGTTCCAGCCGTTATCGTAGGTATAAACCAGATGTTTGCCGACAAAACCGCTCAGATCATGTTTATCAAAGCTGCTCATAATTGTGCTCCTCTTAGTTGATAAGAAGATCGTACCGCTTCAAAAAATGAATGAATAACGCTATGTTTGAATTAAATTCAT
Organism: Phytobacter palmae; assembly: GCF_039409775.1. NCBI lineage: Bacteria > Pseudomonadati > Pseudomonadota > Gammaproteobacteria > Enterobacterales > Enterobacteriaceae > Phytobacter > Phytobacter palmae. The sequence goes on from NZ_JBCIVJ010000002.1 coordinate 142,653, forward strand.
TCATTTTTTAGATGATTTATGCATAAAACCACCCTTGAACAATGGTCGCTACTGCAAAAGGTAGTAGAGCTGGGCAGTTTTGCGAAGGCCGCCGAAGAGACTCACCGTAGCCAGTCATCCGTCAGCTACAACCTGGCGCTATTACAGGAGCGTCTGGGTGTGGCATTGCTGATACAGGAAGGCCGCCGTGCGGTACTTACTCCTGCTGGCGAGCTGTTGCTTAATCAGGTTAAACCGTTACTTAAAGCGTTCGACTACGTTGAAACCCGGGCGGTCACACTACGCAACGGGCAACGGACCCGGCTCGACCTGGTCGTCGACAGCATCTTTCCCCGCTCACGGTTGTTTGCCATTTTGCGCCAGTTTCAGCAGCGCTATCCGCAAACGCAGGTGCATCTGACCGAAGTGCTTGAAAACGCCTCTGTGGAGCGCCCCGCCCACGCCGAAGCCGATGTGCTGGTGCTGACCCGTCGCCAGGACATGACCGGGCGCGGTGAATGGCTGATGAATATTGATTTTGTCGCTGTCGCCCACCGGGACCATCCCCTTTGCGCCGAAACCACGATTACTGAGGATATTCTCGCCGCCTGGCCACTGATTCGTATAGCAGACCGTGAAAATCGCCTTCCCCTGGAGAGCGGCGAGTCATGGACTTTTTCTACCATCGATGCTGCCGTAGAAGCAGTGCAATATCAGGTGGGCTACGGCTGGCTGCCCGAGGAGCGCATCCAGTCTCTGCTCTCCAGCGGGGTGCTGAAAATCCTGCCGCTCAGCCACGGTTCGCGTCGCGCCACGCCGCTGCATTTGATTGTCAAAAAAGATCTGATGCCGCCCGATGAGCAGGTAGACACGCTGCTGCAACTGTTTAAGGGGCTGTAGTTAAAGATAGGGAGTTTACTGTCGGCGGAAGGGTTCCGCTGACCAGTCCCCTTCGCTCGTTTCACGATTTCCACACTTTTATCATGCCTTTTTTGATCCCGCGCACCGCATTCGTATGATGAATCCATAAAATCGTCATACTCCTTTTGTGGCAGACTTTCAGGGAAAACCATGTCGTCCTTTCGCTCTCTTAGTGCGTTACTACTGGCCTGTACTACGTTTTTTGCCCAGGCTTCATCCCCGCAGGAGTTGACCACCGCATGGCCGGTCAACGCAGGACCGCTTAATCCGCATCTCTATACGCCGAACCAAATGTTCGCCCAAAGCATGGTTTACGAGCCGCTGGTTAAGTATCAGGCCGACGGCACGGTAAAACCCTGGCTGGCCAAAAGCTGGACCTCGTCTGAGGATGGAAAAACCTGGGTCTTCACGCTGCGTACTGATGTGACGTTCTCCAACGGCGAGCCGTTTAACGCACAGGCAGCGGCGGAAAACTTCCGTGCTGTGCTTGATAACCGCCAGCGTCATGCCTGGCTTGAGCTTGCCAACCAGATAACCGACGTGAAAGCACTCAGCGACAGCGAACTGCAAATTACCCTGAAAAGCGCCTACTACCCGTTCCTGCAGGAGCTTTCCCTGCCCCGGCCGTTTCGTTTTATCGCCCCCTCCCAGTTTAAAAATCACGAAACAATGAACGGTATCGTTGCTCCCATTGGTACCGGGCCGTGGGTATTGCAGGAGTCGCGCCTGAATCAATACGACGTGATGGTGCGTAACGAACACTACTGGGGCGAAAAACCGGCGCTGAGCAAAATCACCATCAAAGTGATCCCGGACCCTACCAGTCGCGCGGTGGCGTTTGAAACCGGCGAGCTCGACCTGCTGTATGGCAATGAAGGGCTGTTGCCGCTTGATACCTTCTCCCGTTTCAGTCAGAACCCGGCGTTACGCACGCAGCTTTCCGCCCCGGTCGAAACGGTGATGCTGGCGCTGAACTCCGCGAAAGCGCCCACCAATGAACAGGCCGTCCGCGAAGCGCTCAATTACGCGGTCGATAAAAAGACGCTGATTGATAGCGCGCTGTACGGCACCCAGAAGGTAGCCGATACGCTCTTTGCCCCCACCGTGCCCTACGCTGATATTGGTCTGAAAGCGCGTGAATACTCCCCGGCAAAAGCTCGTGCGCTGCTGGACGCCGACGGCTGGAAACTGCCGGACGGCAAAACTACCCGTGAAAAAGCAGGGCAGCCCCTGCATGTCGAACTGGCGTTTATCGGCACCGACGCGATGAGTAAATCAATGGCCGAAATTATTCAGGCCAATTTACGCGACATCGGCGTGGACACGGCACTTGTGGGCGAGGAAGAGAGCAGTATTTATGCCCGCCAGCGCGACGGTCGTTTTGGCATGATTTTCAACCGCACCTGGGGGGCGCCTTATGACCCGCACGCCTTCTTAAGCTCCATGCGTGTACCGTCTCATGCGGATTATCAGGCACAACTTGGCCTGCCGGACAAAGCGCAGATCGATAAAGAGATTGGCGAGGTGCTGACGACACGCGATGAGACAGAGCGCCAGGCGCTTTATCGCGACATTCTGACCCGTCTGCACGACGAGGCGGTCTATCTGCCCATCAGCTATGTATCAACGCTGGTGGTGGCGAAGCCTGAACTGGGCGTGATTCCTTTCGCCCCTATCGCCAGTGATATTCCTTTTGAACACATTACCCCGGTGAAACCCTGATGCTGCGCTATGTCATTCGCCGTTTGTTACTGCTTATTCCGATGATTTTCGCCGCCTCGGTGGTCATCTTCCTGCTGCTGCGCATGGGAGCCGGCGACCCGGCGCTGGATTATCTGCGCCTGTCGAATCTGCCTCCTACGCAGGAGATGGTCGCCTCGACGCGCACCATGCTGGGGCTGGATAAACCACTGCCACAGCAGTATCTGCACTGGTTATGGCAGGCGCTGCATCTCGATTTCGGTATCTCATATGCGACCCAACGCCCGGTACTGGAAGATGTTCTGCACTTCCTGCCAGCCACATTGCAACTGGCGGGCGTCGCGCTGATCCTGATTCTGCTTACCTCCGTACCGCTGGGTATCTGGGCCGCGCGCCACCGCAATAGCCTGCCGGACTATATCGTGCGTCTGATTGCCTTTCTTGGCGTCTCAATGCCCAACTTCTGGCTGGCCTTTCTGCTGGTGATGTTCTTCTCGGTTTATCTGCAATGGCTACCGGCAATGGGCTACGGCGGCTGGCGGCATATCCTGCTGCCCGCCGTGTCGATTGCCTTTATGTCGCTCGCCATCAATGCTCGTCTGTTACGCGCCAGTATGCTGGAGGCCGCCGGGCAGCGGCATGTTACCTGGGCGCGGCTACGCGGCCTGAGTGAAAAACAGACCGAGCGTCAGCATATTTTGCGTAACGCGTCATTGCCAGTCATCACCGCGCTCGGCATGCACGTGGGTGAGCTGATTGGCGGTACGATGATTATCGAAAGCATTTTTGCCTGGCCGGGTATAGGCCGTTATGCCGTGTCGGCCATCTTCAACCGTGACTACCCGGTGATCCAGTGTTTTACGCTGGTGATGGTCATCGTATTCGCCCTGTGTAACTTGCTGGTAGATGTAATCAGCGCCGCGCTGGACCCGCGAATTCGTCATCAGGAAGGAGCACATGCATGAGTTTTCTGCGTTCTGCCCGCTGGTCGGTACGCTTTGCCGTGCTGATACTGGCGCTGCTGCTGGTTATCGCCCTGACCTGTCAGTGGTGGCTCCCCTACGACCCGCAGGCAATTAACCTGCCTGCCCGTCTGTTACCACCAGGTAGCGAACACTGGCTGGGCACCGACCATCTTGGGCGGGATATTTTTGCCCGCCTGATGAGCGCCACCCGCGTCTCCTTAGGCTCGGTCATGGCCTGTCTTCTGCTGGTGCTGGTGCTTGGACTGACGTTCGGCGGTTGTGCCGGGCTGGCGGGAGGGCGCATCGATCAGGCAATTATGCGCGTGGCGGATGTCTTTATGACCTTCCCCACCTCGATCCTGTCGTTCTTTATGGTCGGCGTGCTGGGAACCGGGCTGACGAATGTGATTATCGCCATCGCGCTCTCTCACTGGGCCTGGTACGCACGCATGGTACGCAGCCTGGTGATTTCTCTGCGCAGCCGTGAGTACATTCTGGCGGCCCGCCTGAGCGGGGCGAGCTATACGCAGGTATTTATCGACCATCTGGCGGGCGCCGTGGTGCCCTCGCTGCTGGTACTGGCGACGCTCGATATCGGCCATATGATGCTGCACGTGGCGGGAATGTCGTTTCTGGGGCTGGGCGTCAGCGCCCCCACCGCCGAATGGGGAGTGATGATTAACGATGCCCGCCAGTATATCTGGACGCAACCATTGCAAATGTTATGGCCGGGGCTGGCGCTGTTTATCAGCGTGATGGCCTTTAACATGGTGGGCGATGCCCTGCGCGATCGCCTCGATCCTCATCTGGAAACGGAGCATGCCCACTGATGCCTGCGCAACTTGAACTGCGAAATTTCACCCTTGAGGCGCAGCGTCCCCTCACCTGCGACGTCTCACTCACCCTTAAACGCGGGCGCGTGCTGGCGCTGGTGGGTGGAAGCGGCAGCGGGAAATCGCTGACCTGCGCCGCCGCGCTCGGCGTATTGCCTGCGGGTGTGCGGCAAACGGCGGGCACGCTGCTGGCGGATGGTCACCCGATCTCGCCACAGGCGCTGCGCGGACTTAAGGTGGCGACTATTATGCAAAACCCACGCAGCGCCTTTAACCCACTGCGGACCATGGCGGCGCATGCGCGGGAAACCTGCCTGGCGCTGGGTAAACCGGCAGATGACGCCACGCTTGTTGCCGCCCTGACCGACGTTGGGCTGGATGCGCCGGAACGGGTGCTGACGCTCTATCCTTTTGAGATGAGCGGCGGCATGTTGCAGCGCATGATGATCGCCATGGCGCTGCTTAGCGACGCGGCGTTTATTGTTGCCGACGAGCCCACCACCGACCTGGACGCCGTGGCACAGGCCAGAATTCTCGATCTGCTCGAACGTCTCTTGCAGACCCGACATTGCGGCATATTACTGGTCACCCATGATATGGGCGTGGTGGCGCGACTCGCCGATGACGTGGCGGTGATGGAGGCGGGGCGTATTGTCGAGCAGGGCAGTGTCGATGTGCTGTTTAGCGCGCCGCAACATCCTGTGACACGCAACCTGCTGGCGGCACACCTTGCGCTGTACGGTATGGAGCTGGGTTAATGAATTTACTCACGATGTCTGACGTCTCCCACCGCTATCATACTCACCCGGTGCTGGAGAATATCTCCCTTGCGATCAATAGCGGGGAAAGTCTCGCGTTATTAGGACGCAGCGGCTGCGGCAAAAGCACGCTGGCGCGTCTGCTGGTTGGGCTGGAAAAGCCCGTCAGCGGCGATATCATCTGGCAGGGTACATCACTTGCCAGAATGACCGGGGCGATGAAAAAAGATTTCCGCCGGGATATTCAACTGGTCTTTCAGGACGCTATCAGCGCGGCCAACCCACGTAAAACGGTGCGCGAAATCCTCGCTGAACCGCTGCGCCATCTGTTTACCTTAAGCAAAACGGAGCAGTGCGCCCGTATCGAACAGTTGATGCGCGATGTGGAACTGGAAAGCAGCCTGCTGGAACAGCGCCCGCCTCAACTGAGCGGTGGGCAGTTACAGCGCGTCTGCCTGGCCCGCGCGCTGGCGACTCGCCCGACGTTGCTTATCCTTGATGAGGCTGTGTCCAGCCTTGATCTGGTATTGCAGGCAGGCATCATTCGTCTTCTGAAAAAACTGCAACAGCACTCGGGCATCGCCTGCCTGTTTATTACCCACGATTTACGTCTGGTGGAACGTTTTTGCCAGCGCGTGGTGGTGATGGAGAACGGCCATATCACCGAAGATATTGCCGTCACTCACCCATTACGTTTTACCTCCCTGGCCGGACAGGCGCTGCAACAGGCCGTCCTGCCCGCCTTTCCCAAAACCCGAACTCCAGGAACGCTGCCATGCAACGCGTAACCGTTACTCTTGATGATGACCTGCTTGTCACCCTTGACGATCTCAGCCAGCGCCGTGGCTATTACAATCGCTCCGAAGCGTTGCGGGATATTTTACGCGACGCACTCACCCAGCAAGCGGCCTGCGAGCAGGACACACGGGGCTATGCGGTGCTGTCATATGTGTATGAACATGAAAAGCGCGATCTGGCGAGCCGCATTGTCGCCACGCAGCACCACCATCACGATCTCTCAGTTGCCACATTACATGTGCACATCAACCATGACGACTGCCTGGAGATCGCCGTCCTGAAAGGAAAAATGGGCGATGTTCAGCAGTTTGCCGATAGCGTCATCGCCCAGCGCGGTGTGCGTCACGGCCATCTTCAGCGCGTTACGGATGACACTACCCCGCCAGATCACGGGCATACGCACGGGTTGAAACATATTGTTCTGTAAGACGCAGCGCCTGCTCAATACGCGTGGGTTCGAGTGTGAACGGTAAATGCTCCAGAGCATCACGCGGGAAGGGAATACTGCGCGCCACCGCCTGGATGACCGCCAGGCGGATCTCTTTGAGCGGTGCCAGGGTTAGCGGCATTTCATACTGACGCAGTAGCGCCAGTAATACCGGGTCGGGCTGGTTGTTGTCATTTTCCAGAATGGATTGCACCAGCAGACTGAATCCCACACGTTCACCATGCAGCCACTGGCGCAAAGCCGGCTCGTGGGTCAGGCGGTTATGGATCGCATGCGCCACGCCAGGTGTGGGGATTTCGCCGCGCACGCTGTTAGCCATACCGGCCACCGCAATATTGGCGTCAATCACATTGATCAGCGCATCCGACACCACCTGGGCTTTATTATCACGAATAGCCTGTTGACCGTGTTTTTCATAAATATCGACGGCCAGACGCGCATTTTGCACTTTTAATTGCAGCCCGAGATTATCGGGTTTTTTCTGCAAATAGGGACGAAATTCATACCATTTTGCCAGCGCATCGACGATACCTGCTTTTAAATATCGCACGTCGCTACGGGCAATGACTTCGCTATCCACCAGCACCAGGCGCGGCAGCGTGCGTAAAGCCTGGCTACTGATCTGCGCGCCTTCATCCGTATAGAAAACCGCCAGAGGAGACCAGGCCGCACAGGTGGCTGCCAGTGTGGGAATAGTGATGGATTCACCGCCCTCAAGGGTATCGGCGACAGCTTTGGCGGTATCCAAAACGCGACCACCACCGACGCCGACAATAAACTGCACCCCCAGTTTTTTTGCCCGCTGCACATAGCGGGCAACGCTATCTTCGGTACAGTAACCGGTCATGATCTCCGTCTGCCAGCGGATGCCGCTGGCGCGTAAGCTCTCTTCAAGCCCCGGGTTAACCTGCGCCCATGCCTTTACGCTGGTAATAATCAAAATATGTTGGGTAAGCGGCGCAATATATTTTCCTGCGTCATGACGAATACCAGACTGGTGAAACCAGGTCTGCGGAGTTTTTATCGCAAGCATTGGCATGTCCATGTGTGCGCGAATTATTTCGCTTTATCTCACCATGCTACAAAAATAAAAATTAAAAACAATAATCTCTATTTCTTCTATTTTCATATCGATAGAAGAATATTGGATAAGGCAATAAATACCTTGCCCCGCGATATATCCATCAATGAAGATACTTGCAGAAAATAGTGGTTCCCATTATTTCAATTTTCCCTTTCACCGACAGGCAAACGAAAAAAATGGCATCGCATTCTATCGATTTTGTAATTATTGGCAATAACTTCGCCACGCCGGAAATGCGTGCCGTCTGGTCGGAAGAAAATCGGCTTCATCAACAGGTGGCGGTCGAAGTTGCACTGGCTCAGGCCCAGGGCGAACTGGGGGTGATCCCGCAAGAGGCTGCCGAAGAGATCCTTCGCCGTGCTCAGCCAGAAAAACTGCTGCTAAGCGATATTGCCGCTCAGGCCGGACTGATGAAACACTCCTTTATGCCCACGCTGAGCGCCTTGCAACAACAGTGCGGCCCGGCAGGGGAATATCTGCATTACGGTGCCACCACACAGGACATCGTCGACACCGCCACCATTTTGCAGTTGCGCCAGGCATTGACCATTATTCGTCGTGACACCCTGGGCGTTACCCGCGCGTTACGCCAGTTGTCAGCGCGCCATCAGCACACCCTGATGGTTGGCCGCACGCATGGTATGCAGGCACTGCCGACCACCTTTGGTTTTAAAACCGCCGTCTGGCTGGATGAATTTTTGCGCCACCTGACACGCCTCGGTGAAATCACGCCACGCGTGCTCACCGGCAATATCAACGGCGCGATTGGCACCAATGCCGCGCTGGGCGCACAGGGCCCGGAAGTAGAGCGCAGAGCGCTGAGTCTGCTCGGCCTGAATAGCCCAACCATTGGCTGGCAGTCCGCCCGCGACAGGCTGAGCGAATTCGCGTCGGTTGCGGTGCTGATTAGCGGTTCACTGGGCAAAATCGGCAATGAACTTTATAACCTGATGCGCAGCGAAATTGGCGAAGTGGAAGAGCCGTTCAGCAAAGGTAAAATCGGCTCCACGACCATGCCGCATAAACGCAACCCGGCGGCCATCGAAGGGCTGGCAAGCCTGACGCCGCCGATTCGCAAAAGCGCGGCGCTAATCTACGAATCCATGCACCTTGAACATGAGCGTGACGCAATGAGCTGGCGCGCCGAATGGCTGGCCCTGCCGGAAATCTGCCTCTACCTCTCCGCCCAGTTGCAAAATGCCCAGGGTATCCTGAGCGGGCTGACGGTGAATGAAGCGAAAATGCGTGCCAATCTGGATATTCAGGCCGGGCTACTGCTGTCTGAAAAAGTGATGTTTGAGGCAGGCAAAACCCTCGGCAAGCAGACCGCTCATCATCTGGTCTACACCTGTGCCATGATGGCCTTTGAAACCGGACGTGACTTTAAGAGCGTGCTGGCGGAAACCCCGGCGTTTGCCAGTGCCTTCTCAAGCGCAGATCTGGATGCCTGGTTTGACCCTGCACGCTACCTCGGTAGCGCTGTGGAAAAGGTGTCAGATGTGCTGCGCGCCGCCGATGCTGCGCTGGAGCAGGCGTCGGTATGACCGAAAAATATCGTCAGCTCACCCTGGCCGATAGCGATGCCTATCTCGAACTCATGCTCGCCGCCTATGCCCCCTCGCTGACGTTAGGTGTCCATTTCGATGCGGCCACCGCCACGCCCGAGAAGGTCGAACGGCACCTGCGACAGCACGGCGTGTTCGGCCTGTTTATTGAGGATGAACTGGCCGCGTCCGTCACCCTGCGATACCCGTGGGGGCCGCTCCCCGGTCCCTTTGGTTTGCCGCATATTGGCTGGTTCGGTGCGCACCCGCGCTTTCGTGGTCAACAGCGGGGACAGCAAATTTATGGCTGGGTGGAAACTCATATCGTGCGCGACATGCTGCACGCCCCCGCGATTTCGTTAGGTACGGCTATCCACCATCCGTGGCTGATTGAGATGTATCAACACTGGGGCTTTACGCCGCAGCACAAAGCGGATCTGGGGAAAGGCCATATCACCCTGTTTATGAAAAAGATCCTTGATGAGGCAGCCCACACAAGCTGGCTCGCCCGCCAAACACCCTAATGAGTAAACCATGACAGATACCCATGATTTAGCCCTCTGGCTTACCGATTTTCGCCATGAACTGCACCGTTTCCCGGAACTCTCCAACGAAGAATTCGCCACTACCGCACGCCTGCGTAATGTGCTGGAGCAGTATCAGATTTCTATTCTGCCGCTGGATTTACCCACCGGCCTGGTGGTGGAGATCGGCGGGCAAAACCCCGGCCCCCTGGTGGTGCTGCGTGCTGATATTGACGCGCTGCCCATTGAGGAAAAATCCGGCGTTGCGTATCGCTCAGAAAACCCTGGCGTAATGCACGCCTGCGGCCACGATTTCCACTCCTCGGCAGCGCTGGGGGCCGCTATTTTGCTCAAAGCGCAGGAAGCCACGCTGAAAGGCAGGGTGCGTATTCTGTTCCAGCCCGCCGAAGAGACGGGCCAGGGCGCACCGGCGGTGATTGCCACCGGCGCACTGGATGAGGCCATTGCTATTTTTGGTATTCACAATGACCCGGCACTTCCGGTGGGGGTGATGGGCAGTAAAGCAGGCGCGCTGACCGCAGGCGTGGATCGTTTCCGTATTGATATCACCGGCACCGGCAGCCACGCCGCGCGGCCTCATGAAGGTAACGATCCTATCGTGATTGCCGGGCAGTTGATTGGCGCGCTGCAAACGCTCATCAGCCGTAACGTCGACTCCAGTGAAAACGCCGTGCTCTCTATTACTCAGGTACATAGCGGAAGCACCTGGAATGTTATTCCCGATAGTGCCTGGCTCGAAGGCACTGTACGTACTTTTAGCCAGAGCGTTAGGGAAAACATCGAACGCCGTTTTCATGACGTTACGCGCGGTCTCGCCGCCACCTTTGACGCGCAAATCGCACTCGACTGGCAGCCAGGCCCACCGTCGGTCGTGAACAGCGAAAGCTGGGTCGAACTGGCGCTGGAAACCGGTGAACAGGCAGGCTTCGAAGTGCGCCGCATCCCCGCCAACCCCATCGGGGAAGACTTTGCCTTTTACCAGCAGCGTCTGCCTGGCGCGTTTATCATGATTGGTTCCGGCGGACCATTTGCTCTGCACCACCCGCAGTTCCGTGTGGATGACGCCGCCCTGTTCCCGACCGCCGACTGGCTGGCACAACTGGCCGTCGCCGCACTGACAAAGGCAACCGCATGAGCAACCTGACGGTGGAAGTCGCCCGGCTGGTTGCCACCCGACAACCCGACGAAGCTGCCCGTGAACAGGCGCGACAAGGCGTGCTGGATTTTTTCGCCGTCGCTTTCCCGGTGGTCAATGGCACCCTGCCGGATGCCACGCGGGAGACGATACGCGCAATCTGGCCCGGCGAAGACGCGCAGTCACGTGCATTGCGTCTGGGCTACTGTGGACATGCCCTCGATTTTGATGATTTTCACCCGGACTTTCGCGGACATCCTGGCACGGTGATTTTACCCACACTCCTGGCGCTCGGTACGCAGACGCCCCTGCATCTGCTGGATGCGTTTGTGGTGGGCGTCGAAATGGCGGGCAGATTAGGGCTGGCCGTCGGCGGCGGACATTATGTTCAGGGTTTTCACAACACCAGCACGCTGGGGGTTATTGCCGCGGCGGCGGCAGGTGCGAGGCTTGTCGGGGCGACGCAAGAACAAACAGCCGCGGCGCTGGCTATCGCTGCTACCCAGTCTTCCGGATTACGGGTGCAGTTTGGCTCGGATATCAAACCGCTGCATGCCGGTTTTGCCGCACGAGCGGCGGTGACTGCCGTGCAGCTTGCGCAGCACGACATCAAGGCATCCATTGCGGGCGCGCTGGAGAGTTTCCTCGCAGCTTACAGCCCCGCGACACAGCAGCCGCAAAAACTAACGCAAGACTGGGGTGCGCCGTGGCGCATTGTCACGCCGGGCCTGGAGTTCAAACCCTGGCCTACCTGCAGCGGAACGCACGGCGCGGCGCTGGCGGCACTGCGGCTGCGCAAACAGTGGCTGGCAACCGGCAAAACATCCGACAACCTTATCGGGGCCATAGAACATATCGAGATAGCCTTTCCTCCTGGCGGCGATGTGGCAGCCTTTGTGCGTCAGCCTGTAACGGGAGTGGAAGCACGCTTTAGTCTCGAATATGTGATTGCCGAGTGCCTGCTGCACGGAGAACTTGCGCTGACCCGCTTTGACGCCCGTCCTGTCGACCCGCTTACCGCAGAACTGGCTGCACGGGTGACCCGCACGCCAGATGCCAGCGCACCGCCGGATGCTCAAAATCCGAGTGCGCGTTTTCACCGCCTGACGCTGCAACTGCTTAATGGCGAGCAGCTTATCAGCCAGGTGACGCGCCAGGGGTTACTGACTCAGGGCGTCGATTTAGAAGAGAAACTACGCCAGTGCCTGCCCGGTGCGGATGCGCCCACCCGCGCACGCTGGCAGCAGCAGACGCGCCTGCACACCCCGGAGGATCTTGAGGCTATTCGCGGGTTGCTGCTGGGATAAGCGGCGAAAACGCCTGAACCGGCCCGGCATCACCGGTAAAACGGGTAGCCTGAATAACGGTAATCTGTCCGCTACAGCCCTGCGCAAGGGCAGATGTACCAATGTCCCGCGTTAAGACATTCGGGTTACCGTGGCGGCACAGTGGACGCTCCGCCTTTGGATCTACCGGGTCATACCAGGCCCCCGTTGGTAGCTGCACCACGCCGGGCTTAATGTTCACTGAAACGCTCACGACAGCCAGCAACGCCCCCCGCGCGTTATGCAACATCACCACATCCCCTTCGCTAATTTCCCGCGCCGCAGCGTCTTGCGGGTGCATCAAACAGACCTCTTTCCCCTGCCGTTTATGCTTTGCGCTGTACCGGCCATAGTCCAGTTGGCTGTGCAGACGGGTGGCGGGCTGGTTGGCGATGAGCCAGAGCGGATGCAGCGCATTCGGCTGCTCATCCGGCTCCCGCCACACCGGATGACCGGGGCAATCGGCATAGCCAAAACGGTCAATGACGGCAGAGAAGATCTGGATTTTTCCGTCCGGCGTGGGCAACGGATTTGCCTGCGGGTCGGCACGAAAGCGGCGCATCAAACGCCCGCCGTCATCCACCTGGGGCAGGGTCAACACGCCCTGCTGCCAGAAGTGGTCAAAGTCAGGCACCGGGTGGTCTATCTCCACCAGCTTTTGCTGCATCTGCTGGTAGAGATGTTGTAACCATTCGCGCACGCTGCGTCCTTCGGTAAACGCCTCTTCTTTGCCCAGGCGAGCAGCAATGTCGCGGAAAATAGCAAAATCATCCCGGGCCTCGCCGTGGGGTTTCGCCACCGGGTGCATGGCAAAAAGATGGCGATCGGTAGGGGCGCCGCCCACATCTTCACGCTCCAGCGTCATGGTGGCAGGCAGTATGAGATCTGCATGACGTGCGGTGGCCGTCAGGCTGTGTTCATGGACGATTAAGGTATCGAGACGGCAAAACGCCCGCCGCAGTCGCGCCAAATCCTGGTGATGGTGGAATGGATTGCCTCCCGCCCACCAGGCCAGCCTGATATGCGGATAGCGCCGTTCGACGCCATTAAACTGAAAGGGTTCGCCGGGATGAAGCAGCATGTCGGCAATCCGCGCCACCGGAATCAGCGCCTCGACGCCATTTGTCCCCTGTGGCAGCGACGGAAAAGAGACTCGGTTAAATGCCTTACCGTAATGCCCCAGCGCACCCAGCGCATAGGTATACCCACCGCCAGGCAGCCCCGGCTGCCCCAATGCGCAAGCCAGCACCAGCCCGAGCCATACCGGCTGTTCGCCATGCTGAGCGCGCTGTAAGGCATGGGCCACCGTGACCAGAACCCGCCTGCCGTGAAGCCGCTGCGCCAGGGCGATAATCTCGCCCGCCGGAATGCCACAAATTGCTTCGGCCCAGGCGGCATTACGTACCGTGCCGTCCGCCTCCCCCTGAAAATAGCGCACCAGCGTTGGCCAACCGGTGCAGTAACGGGCCAGGAAATCTTCATCCGTGCGCCCTTGCTGATAGAGGGTGTGTAGTAACGCCAGGATCAGCGCCGCATCTGTACCGGGCGTGATCGACAGCCATTCCCCGGCGGCATCCTCCGGCAGATCGCTACGAAGTGGGCTGACGGAGATAAAACGCGCCCCACGACGGGCCGCCTGCTGCATGTATCCGCGCTCGGTATGTTCACTCATCCCACCGCTGGCAACCTGGGCATTTTTCAGCGCCAGGCCGCCAAACGCGAGAACAATGTCGCTATGTTCGGCGATTTCCCGCCAGCTTACGCCGCGCCGGGAGATCTCATCCTGGGGCGCGACAATATGCGGCAAGATCACCGACGCTGCCGCCGAGCTGTAGGACCAGACCGAGCGCACATAGCCGCCAATCGTCGTATTGAGAAAGCGGTGCACCTGACTTTGCGCGTGATGAAAACGCCCGGCGCTCGACCAACCATAAGAGCCGCCAAACACGGCTTGTGGGCCATGAAGCTCCGCCACCCGCTGTAACTCATTTGCTGCCAGACCGAGCGCCTGCTCCCAGCTAATAGCGATATACTCGTCCGCGCCGCGCCGCTCATCCGGGCCGGGCCCGTCTTCCAGCCAGCCACGGCGTACCATCGGCTGAGTGACGCGCGCCGGGTGGGTTAAAGCATCGGTGAAGTTTTCCAGTAACGGGCTGGGATCGGGGTCGGCGGCAAAGGGGGTGATTTTCAGCGCGTTTGCCACACGCCGGGCGGTAAAAGCTCCCCAGTGGGAGCTGTGAGGCACCGGCGCAGACATTTACAAAACCGTTGAAAGGAAGTGGGTTACGCGGGCGTTGGCATTCTCTTCCAGCACCTTGCGCGCCGGGCCAGAGGCAATGACTTTACCGGACTCCATAAAGACAATGTTATCAGCAACTTCACGGGCAAAGCCGATCTCATGGGTGACAATCACCATAGTTATGCCTGAGTGAGCAAGCCCTTTGATGACCTGTAACACCTCGCCCACCAGTTCGGGATCCAGCGCGGAAGTGGGTTCATCAAACAGCATCACTTCCGGGTCCATCGCCAGCGCACGGGCAATGGCCACGCGCTGTTGCTGCCCGCCGGAAAGCTGCTGCGGCCAGTCATTTTCACGCCCGGAAAGCCCCACTTGCTGGAGCAACTGACGGGCTTTTGCTACCACCACCGCACGCGGCTGCTTCTTCACCCGGATGGGCGCATCAGTAATGTTCTGCAAAACGGTGCGATGCGGAAACAGATTAAACTGCTGGAACACCATGCCGATGCGGCTGCGTTGGGCAGCGATTTTGCTGTCGCCCACTTCATACAGCGCCTGGCCTTTTTGCACATAGCCTACCAGGTTGCCACCGATGCGAATAGTGCCCGCATCCAGCTTTTCCAGGTGGTTGATGCAGCGTAGCAGCGTGGATTTACCTGAGCCAGAAGGCCCAAGAATCACCGTGACGGACCCGGCGTCGACGTCCAGGTCAACGGCATCCACCACCGTCTGCCCACCAAAACGTTTGGTGATGTTACGTAATTCGATGGTCTCAGCCATTGCTAACGCCCCTTGCATTGAACAGAAAAACCGGCAGTTTGCGGGCGAACCAGACTTTTGCTGTCTCACGTTTTACCCCACGGGCAAAGTAACGTTCGACGTAGAACTGACCGACAGAGAGCACCGAGGTCAACAGCAGATACCATAGCGTTGCCACCAGCAGCAGCGGAATCACTTCATAGGTGCGCTGGTAGATGATTTGCGCCGAGTAAAGCACGTCCTGTAGCGAGATAACCGACACCACCGCCGTGGTTTTCAGTTGCCCGATGACCTCATTGCCCGCAGGGGGCAGAATGGCGCGTATCGCCTGTGGCAGAACCGTATGACGGAAGATCTGGCTGCGGGTGTAACCCAACGCACGCGCCGCTTCAAGCTGACCGTTGCCGACGCTCTGGATACCGGCACGAATAATTTCAGCCGCATAGGCAGACTGATGCATCACCAGGGCAATCACGGCAGCGCTAAAGGGGCTAATCAGCGCATTGGATGACGCACTAAAGAATTCACCAATCCCTGGCAGGCTCAATGAGACGGTAGGATAAAGTGCGGCGATGTTGTACCAGAGAAACAGTTGTACCAGCATCGGCACGCCCCGGAAAAACCAGGTGTATCCCCAACTGACGGCCACCAGCACCGGATTGGAGGAAAGCCGCATCAGCGCCAGTACCGTTCCCCCGGCGAAGCCCAACACCACCGAGATGGCGGTGAGCTGAAGGGTCATCAGCACGCCGCTGATAATGGAGTCTTCGGTAAAGCTCTCTGCCACTACATGCCACTCAAAACGCGGGTTATTAAAGATAGAGTGCAGCAACCCGGCCAACAGCAGTAAAACGACCAGCGCGCTGAACCAGCGCCCGTAATAGCGCTTACCGATGATGCGCAGCGCGTCCTGAGAAGCGGGAGGTGTGGAGTGAGGCATTAGAAGATGTCCTGATTACGTTTCGACTCTTTCACTGCGCCAAAGCCAATCGACCAGTGATCCAAAATCTTCTGATAGGTCCCGTCTTTGATGAGCGAATTCAGTGCGGCCTGTACTGCTTCTTCCAGTTGCGAGTCTTTCGGGAAGGCGATGGAAACCGGCGCATCGTTGACGCTGATCTGCCCGCTCATGGTCAGCGGTTTGACGGTTTTAACCTGCCAGGTGAGCCCTTCATACGGGCCGAAGAACATCGGCACGCGACCACTCACCACCGCCTGCACACCTGCCGGGAGGTCCGGGAAAACCGCGACCTTGATCGGCGGTTTGCCCTGCGATTCACACGTCTTGCTGGCTTCGTTCAAACGGTTAATCTGCGTGGTACCCGCCCCCGCGCCAATCTCTTTTCCACACACCTGCGTGAGCTCGGTGAACTCGGGAATACTGGCATCTTTACGGGAGATTACTCCCAGACGGGAAGCGTCGTAGTAGCTGACGAAATCGACCTGCTCGAGGCGTTTCTGCGTGGCGTTAATATTGGACAGCGCGACATCATAGCGACCGGATTTGAGGCCAGGGATAATATTGTCAAAGCCCCCGGTATCGTGCCATTGTACCTGTACACCCAGGCGCTCTGCCACTGCGCTCATAATATCGATTTCACGCCCGGCCAGCGTTTTATTATCTTCCTGATAAAAGGTGGTGGGCGGCGTATTCGGGTTTGTTCCGGCAACAATATACCCACGCTGCAAAATGTCTGCCGGAAGTTTGGCTTTTAATGTTTCATCTGCCGTAACAGTAAAATTATTTTTTGCCGGAACAGTTTGTTCAGCGGCAATAACCTGCTGCATGCCGCCCAGGGCCAAAAATAGCGCTAAAATGCTCTGTTTTTTCATTTCGTTTTTCTGTCCCCAAAATTAACCCCGTACGGGGTGGCAAAATAAAATCAGAAGGCGTAAGACGGAATATATTTTGTGATTGTTATTCTGGTTGAGTGGGTAATGTGAGGGAACCAATAAAACCAGAAAAGCAATGCCGGGAATTGCATAAGCCAGCCACCACGCGGAGCCCGTGACGAAAACACCCGCCCGCGAGCAGGCTGCTACGCTTAACGTTCTGTATGCATAAAGATGAAGGAGCAGAGGATGAAAATTGATCTGAGTGGGAAAGTGGCGCTGGTCACCGCTTCCACGGGCGGTATTGGTTTCGCCATAGCCACGGGGCTTGCCGAAAGCGGTGCGGAAGTGATCCTCAACGGACGTAGCGAGGCGTCAGTGAATAAAGCGCTCCAGGCGCTGAATGAGCGTGTACCGGGCGCAAAAGTGCGTACCGCCATTGCTGACCTGAGTTCGGCGGAGGGTGTTGAAGCCTTATTAAGCGCGGCAACGGATGCCGATATCCTGGTCAATAATGCCGGGATTTACGGGCCGCAGGATTTTTATGCCACCGACGATGCGACCTGGGAAAATTACTGGCAAACCAATGTGATGTCGGGCGTGCGTCTTTCCCGTGCGTTGCTGCCAGCGATGGTGAAAAAAGGCTGGGGCCGCGTGGTCTTTATCTCCTCGGAATCGGCGCGCAACATTCCTGCCGATATGATTCATTACGGCGTGACCAAAACGGCCCAGCTCTCGCTGGCGCGCGGGCTGGCAAAATTTGTCGCCGGAAGTGGCGTGACAGTCAACAGCGTGCTGCCGGGCCCAACCCTTTCCGATGGCTTTGCCGCCATGATGCAGGACGAAGTGGCAAGAACCGGCAAGTCACTGGAAACGCTGGCGAAAGAGTTCGTGATGGCCAATCGTCCCAGCTCCGTTATTCAGCGGGCAGCAACGGTTGAAGAAGTGGCGAATATGGTGGTCTACGTTTGCTCAACTCAGGCATCGGCGACCTCAGGCGCGGCGCTGCGCGTTGACGGCGGCGTGGTGGATGACATTCTTTAACGCGTTTCTGGCAGGGCACGCGGTGTGCCCTGCCGGGAGAATTTACGGCCATGCCGGATAGAAGCGGCTCATCAGGATCATCAGCACTGGCGTGGTGAGGGTAGAAAGCAGAGTGGAAATCAACATGCTGGTTGCCGTCGCCCCTTGCAGCGCCTTGAATTTCTGCGCCATCAGATAGACGTTTATCCCCACCGCCATTGACCCCAGTAAAACCACCACCTGGCTCTCCTGCTGCGGCAGATGCAGTGCGTAAGCGAGCGCCCAAATCAGCGCTGGCATCAACACCAGTTTAATCAGACAGATAGCCGCGCTTTCCCGCAGCCCCTGGCTGATATTGTAATGCGAGAGGCTCATGCCCAGCGTTACCAGGGTTAACGGCGCGGCAATCTGCCCAAGCATACTGACGGGGCCATCAACAAATTGCGGCAGAGGATGGTGAGTTGCGCTCCATGCAAAGCCAGAAAAAATGCCGATAATCAGTGGATTACGCAGCACGTTGACCAGGGTTTTGCCGATGCCTTTCCAGGAAAAACTGCCGCTCTGCGCCCACTCCACCGAGACGGTGACCAGCGTCCACAGAATCAGGCTGTTAAACACCAGTACCAGCGCGACCGAGGCGAGGCTGGCCTGCCCCAGAAGAATTACCGCCACCGGGATCCCGAGCATCACGTTGTTGGAAAAAATACCCCCGAGGCCAAATACCGATGCCGAAACAGCGTCGAGGTCAAACACGCGTTTTGCAACAATGCGCCCAACGATATATACCAACAGGCAACTGCCGAAATAGGCTATCAGCAAACGCATATCAACCGGTGGGCTTTGGTAGAACTTACTCATTACCTTAAATAACATGCAGGGTAAGGCAATCGAAAAACAAAAGCGGTTAAATACTCCACTGGCGGCTTCCGGCCAGCCAGCAAAACGTCCCAGACAATAACCTAATGCAATTAATGAAAATAAAGGCGCAGACAATATCATCTGCTGCGTAAGCTGCCCCAGAAAAGTCACCGTCTCCATCCCTCACCCTGCCTGTATCAGCGTAAAAATGAATGATTTTTATCTTTTTTTGGCAGTATAGGGGTTTTGCCTTTCAGAGTCAGTCAGGCTGAAACGGTGTTAGTGGATCATCACAATATTTATAACCACCAGTTCAGCAATTGCACATACTGACGTCGAATCACGCCAGTATGTTTTCACTCATTCCGAAGGGGTGTTTTAATATTCTCCACCTCATACAGCACGGCCATAATCTTCGGTGATAAGGCATAAAACTGCTGCCCTTTTTCGGTTAACGTTACCGACCGAATATTCCGTCCACGTTGAATAAGGGTAAATCCGACATTATTTTCGAGCATTTGCAGACGTTCAGATAAACAGTTCTGACTTACACCTAAAAAGCCTGCTGCGGCTGGAAGACTTCCACTGCGCACTGCAGAAAGGAATGCATTCATTAATTCAACAGTCATCATTTATTCCTACTATTGCGAGCTCAAACAGAGAACCCGAATGCAAAGTATAATTATCAAACAAATAGATGTTGTCAATTTTTTAAGCCTTTTAAAACGGTCATGAATATAGTGTGACAGTGTTAAAAATCAAAATTTAAAAGTGAAATTCACTCATTTCAAAATGAAATGAATGTGTTTGAGACCAGATCTGGTTTTGTGATTTCTGTCACCACAAAAAATATCACACAAAAATAACATAAAATAAAAAATACAATAATATCATAAACTTATTATTTTATTGTATTCGTCATTTACGCTCCTGGCACGCCACCTGCAATTATCAGTGCAAAACAACCATGGAGAGCGTCAGATGACTTATAAAATTTTACTTCCACAAGAAATCATGCAGGAAGGGAGAGAATATCTTGAAAGCCGGGGATATGAGCTTATTACAGGTTCCGGTATGGAAGAAGAAGATATCATCCGCGACATTCCGGATTGCGACGGTATTATTGTGCGCCTTTCAAAAATGTCCGATCGCGTATTTGAAGCCGCGAAAAAACTGAAAGTTGTTGCTCGCCATGGGGCTGGTTACGACACCGTCGATTTAGACTCCGCGAAACGTCACGGCGTGACAGTATTAAATGCACCGATTGCTAATAGCATGTCTGTTGCCGAGCTGGCCATTTTTTACATGCTGCACTGTTCACGTAACTTCAGGCTGGTCGAAGAAAAAATGCTTGAAGATTACTACTGGGCAAAACTGCGCACCCCAAAAGTGGAGCTGGACGGTAAAACCGTAGGCCTGGTAGGGGTGGGCAACATCGGTTCCCGCGTCGCCATCAAAGCCCTGCACGGCTTTAACATGAAAGTCATTGCGTATGACCCGTACAAAACTCAGGACCAGGTGCCGGAAGGGGTTGAGTTAACCAATGACTTTGACCGGATCTTTAAAGAGAGCGATTTTGTCTCCCTGCACTGCCCTACCACGGCCGAAACGACCGACTTTGTTGGCGAAAAACAGTTCTCGCTGATGAAACCGACCGCGTATTTCATTAATACCGCACGCGGCAAACTGGTCGATGAAAAAGCGCTCTACCATGCGCTATCAACACACACCATTGCCGGTGCAGGTGTTGATGTTCTGAAAAAAGAGCCGTTTGACCCCGCAGATCCCATTTTCGCCCTCAGCAATATCGTCATTGGCCCGCATATTGGCGCTGCCACAAAAGAAGCGACCGATCGCGCGTCTTTGCACTCCGCTATTGGTATCGACGAAGTGTTATCAGGTAAAAAACCGTCCTGGCCGGTGCCGGGTTTTTAAGGAGAAAATCATGTCTATTGGTAACCGTATTTTCACCCGGCGTCCGGCGTTCGACGTTGAGTTATTAAAACATTACGAGAAACTGCCCGCAGCGAATATCGCCGACACCATGAATCGTATTGCGGTCCTCGGCAATGGCATTAAACGTATTTCGTCACCGAAGAAACCTATTATGGCGGGCTATGCCATTACGGTGAAAGCGCGCGCGGGTGACAACCTGATGCTGCATGCCGCACTGGATATGGCAACGGAAAATGATGTCATCGTGGTCTCTAACGAAGGCGATCGTTCCCGGGCGCTGATGGGCGAAATCATGGTGGCTTACGCCCACTGCACCAAAAAAATCGCCGGTATCGTGCTGGATGGACCGATTCGCGATATTGATGCCCTTTCCGTTCTGGACTTCCCTATCTTCGCCACCGGTTCGAACCCGGCTGGCCCATTTAAAGAAGGTCCGGGCGAAGTGAATACGCCAATCGCCGTAGGCGGCGTGGCGGTCTGCCCGGGCGATCTGATTGTGGGTGATGCTGACGGAGTTATCGTCATACCGCTGAACGATGCAGCAGACCTGCTCGACAAAGCGACAGACTACTCCAGATTTGATGCGGGCAAAGTGGAAGCGGCGAAAAACGGCACCGCCAACCGCGCATGGGTAAGAAAATCACTAGACGAAAAAGGCGTTGAGTTTATTGACGACGTCTACCGCTAATCAGTGCCAATAATGAAATGCTGCACGTCGCGTGACGGCGTGCGGCTATTAAATACAGGTAATGTAAAATGCTTTATCTTAAACTCTTACCCATTATCTTTTTTCCCGTTCTGTTCTGGGTCATCCCTCACCCGGAAGGCGTTTCTGCCCAGACCTGGGAAATGGTCGGTATCTATCTGGCGATGCTGTGCGGGCTGGTCCTGCGCCCGTTTACCGACGCCGTCATCATGCTCATCATCCTCGGTTTCGCCTCGCTGGTGATTGAACCAGGTCCGCTGTTCGCCGGATTCGGTAGCCCGATGGTGTGGTTTATCATCAGCGCTTTTATTATCTGTAAGGCTTTCGTGATCACGGGATTAGGCAAACGTATCGCCTATCTGCTGCTTCAGCGCTATGGCAAAAATACCCTGACGCTGGGCTACCTGATGATGGTGACAGACACCGTGCTCGCGCCGGCAACTGGCTCGAACATGTCGCGTTCCGGCGGTATCACCTACCCCATTTTCCGTAATATCGCCGAAGCGCTGGGTTCAAAGCCGGATGATGGCAGCCGCAAGATTGGTGCCTATCTCACGATCCTGATGTACGTGGTATCGATGGGTACCTCCAGCCTGTTCCTGACCGGGATGGCAACCAACTCCATTACGGTCTCGCTCGCCAACGAGATAATGCACGTCAATCTCGAGTGGATGGTGTGGTTCAAAGCCGCCATCGTACCGGCAGGCATTGTGCTGTTAGCCGCGCCCTGGATCCTCTATAAGCTCTATGCGCCTGAGCTGAAAACCATCACCAATGTTAACGAAATTGCGGCCAAAGGGTTGCAGGAACTCGGCCCGGTAAAGCGTGAAGAGAAATTACTGATCGTCTTCTTCTTGCTGGGGATTATCGGCTGGATGACCGGCTCCCTTACCGGTATTGAGTTTATTCCGGTCGGTCTCGCCTTCCTTGCCTGCCTGTTATTGTTCGGCGTATTGAGCTGGAACGATGTGGTCAGCGAAAAATCGGCCTGGCAGACGTTCGTCTGGTATGGGGCGTTTTACGGATGTGCGGTCGCGCTCTCCAAAGGCGGTTTCTATGTCTACCTGGTGGATGTGATCAAGGGCTACCTCGACCTGTCGCAACTGAGTGAAATAAGCGCCCTGGGTGTACTGGTGTTTATCAGCCTCGCGGTGCGTTACTTCTTCGTCTCCAACAGCGCCTTCGTGGTGTCGTTCTACCCGGTACTCTTTACCCTTGGGATGACCACCCAGGCACATCCGATGTATGTCGCGCTGTCACTGGCCTTCTCTGCGGGTTATGGGGCGCTGCTTACCCACTACGGCAACGGAGCAGGGGTCTTCACCTTCTCCAGCGGCTATGTTCCGCAAAAAACCTTCTGGCTGCTCGGCACCATCATGGTGCTGGTTAACGTCCTGGTCTTTTTCCTGATTGGTATTCCTTACTGGAAAATGATCGGTATCTGATTAAGGAGAGCACAAAATGAAGCTGGATATTCTGATTAAAAATGGTCTGGTGGCCGACCTTAATAGCGGTAGCTACATCAACCAGAACATCGGTATTGTTGGCAATCGTATCGTGGATTTGCATACCGCCGACAGTCAGGCGGAAACCGTCATTGATGCGGCAGGCTGTATTGTTCTTCCAGGATTGATTGATTTCCATGCCCATGTCTTTCACGGCGGCACCGCCATCAGCGTCAATCCGGATGTGCTCTGCCTGCCCAACGGCGTGACCAGTGTGGTGGACGCCGGGAGCAGCGGCTGGGTTAACTATAAACTGTTTCGCAACAGTGTGATCAATACGGCGCAGACACGCATCAAAAGCTATCTGAACGTGGTAAACGTGGGGCTCTCGACGCTGGGCGGGGGGCCGACGGGGAATCTGGAAAATACCAATCCGGCAAACTACAACGTGGAGAAAATCAGCCAGACGCTCAATGAGAACCGCGACAACATTCTCGGGCTAAAACTGCGTTACAGCCAGGATATCGCAACCGGGCGCAATTTTAGTAGCGATCCGTTTTATGCCACCGTGGCGCTGGCAAGAGAGCTGAAAACAACTCTCTGCGTTCATGTAACCGACTCCCGGTTACCCGCAGATGAGCTGATCGGCCATTTCCAGAGCGATGATATTTATGCCCACTGTTTCCACGGCACGGGTAACGCCATTATCAGGGAAAGCGGTGAAGTGTTCCCGGCCATCAAGGAAGCCAAAGCACGAGGCGTGATTTTCGACTGTTCTAACGGCGTGGCCCATTTTGATTTCACGGTAGCCCGTAACGCAATGGAGCAGGGCTTTAACCCGGATATCATCAGTACCGACCTCACCCTGCGTAATAGCCTACGCACGGATAAGGTCTTTAGCCTGCTGTTTATTATGTCGAAATACCTGAACATGGGGATGTCGTTCTTTGACGTGGTTCGCGCGGTGACCCGCACACCCGCACGCCTGATGAAAATGGAGGGGCAGATCGGTACGCTCGCGCCGGGGGCATTTGCCGATATCGCCATCGTCAAATTGCGCAAAGAAAAGATCGTGTTTGAAGATACCAAAGGCGCACAACTGGCAGGTGACCGTTATATCGATAACTGCGCCGCCATCAGTAATGGGCAAATTGTCTATCGCCGCCAGCGTTTTTAAAAGAAAAGGCAGTGCGTCTCTCTTTTTGCCTGCGCACCGCGAATGCGCAGGCTTTTTCGTTTTACCAGGCAGCGCTTTGCCGCATGTGGAGCGTGAGGATATGATGACTCCCGTATACATCGATAACTCTGGATAACCCATGAAGAACAACGAAATTGCGATTTTCTCGGTGTCAAAAACAATCACCCAGCGCATATCCAACGTGCTTATCGAAAGAAAGATCGACATCCCTGTTTACGAGTTTCACTATTTCGACGTGGTGGAAAAAGCCCAGCAGTTAGTTGCCGGCGGCACCAAAATCATCATTAGCCGTGGCGGCACGGCAGCGCTATTACGCAAAAGTCTTACTATTCCCGTCATTGACATCGCCCACGACTTGCACGGTATTTATCGCATTCTGCAGGAGGCGAGAAAAAAATCGCAGAAGATTGCTGCCGTAGGATTTCCACAATTCTGTAATGTCCTGCGTCATTATCAAAATATGACCAACGAAGATTTTAAAATCTGTCAGGTTTATAACCACTACGATATCGATAACGTTGTAAAAAACCTGGCAGATAACGATTACCAGTTGGTGATTGGCGGCCTGACCGTCGCAGAGATGGCAAAGAAATATGATTTAAATGTCATCATGGGCGATACCGATAATATCTCTATTGAACAGGCGCTGGATGTCGCTGAAAGCCTGTTGAAATACATTAATAATGAAAACATGAAATTAACCATGTCCTGGTCTGCGCTTAATCAGTCGCACGAGGGCATCATGTGCCTGGACCAGTCAGGGGAAATTATCCATATCAATGCCTGTGGCTTTGCGTTATTTCAGTGCAATATTGGCGATAAGATCTTTAAAAAAGAGGCCTTCAAAAGTATTTACGGCAGCATTATCAATGAAATAGATATCAAAGAACAGGCTATCGAGATAGATGGCGAGACGGTTAATATTGCGGCGAAGCACTTTTCTAATAAGCACGGCTTTTATACCGTTATCACCGGTAGCAGACAGGAGCATAACGGCTGGTCGGCTTCCCGTTCCAGCAAGAAGAGCGACCACAAAGGCTTTACCACCACGTATTCGTTTGCCGACATTATCGGGCAGTCCCCGGTGATGCAAACCACGATCGAACGGGCCAAAATCTACGCGGCTCACGACCTTCCCGTCACTATTCTGGGTGAGACCGGCACCGGCAAAGAGTTGTTTGCCCAGAGTATTCATCACGCCAGTAGCCGTAGTGCTGAACCTTTTATTGCCATCAACTGTGCCGCCATTCCGGAGAGTCTGTTGGAAAGCGAGCTGTTTGGCTATGCCGATGGCGCCTTCACCAATGCGCGTCGGGGCGGCAAGCCCGGTATTTTCGAGATGGCGATGAATGGCACTGTATTTATTGATGAAATCAGCGAAGCGCCACTCTCAGTACAAATCAAACTGCTGCGCATTTTGCAGGAAAAGCGGTTCAGCCGGGTTGGCGGTGATTCACTCATTAGTGCCAGGTTTCGCTTAATCACCGCCAGTAATAAAGAGCTGGGCGCACAGGTGGCGGCCGGTGAATTTCGCCAGGATCTCTGGTATCGCATTAATGTACTCGCGCTACAGTTGCCTGCGCTCCGGGAGCGAACCGGCGATGTGATGCTGATTATTGAGGACCTGCTGGCAAAGCATAATAAAGTACTGAGCTTTACTGATGAAGCCGTGAATTTTCTCAGCAGCTACTCGTGGCCTGGCAATATTCGGGAGTTACAGGCGGTGATTTTACGGCTGATTGTATTGTTTGATATGCACGTTGTGGATGTCGATGCGTTGCAGTCACTGTGCCATATGTCTGTGTCTGATGATGAAGAAGATATCATGCCGCAGCCCGGCGACGTGGATTTGCTGAAAAAGCAGGAACAGAAGCTGATCGGCGCGGTAATGAAACGCACCGGAGGCGATAAGTCACAAGCCGCGGTGATGCTGGGGATCAGCCCGACAACGCTGTGGCGTAAGATGAAGGAATATGGGGTGGAGGGGGTTTAACGCGCCCACAGTCCGTAGCCCCGGTAAGCGAAGCGCCACCGGGGGACCAACGATCAGCCTGCTAATTAGCACAAATAGCTCTGCCGCGCATCAGAGAAAAACGCCAGCGTCTCCTCGAGACTTTTCGCCTGTTCCTCCAGCGACATGGCCGCCGCAGAGATCTGCTGCACCAGTGACGCATTCTGCTGGGTGGCGCTATCCATCTGATTGACCGCCTCGCTCACCTGACTCACGCCTTTCGTTTGCTCATCCAGCGCCTGCACAATCTCGGCAATCACCAGATGCACACTGGAAACCGATGCGATGATTTGCTTCATCATCGCCCCCGTCTCATTGACCAGCGTAACCCCCTTACTGACGCGCCCGGAGGACTCCTCAATCAGCGCCGAAATCTCCTTCGCCGCACTGGCGCTGCGCTGGGCAAGGTTACACACTTCACCGGCCACGACCGCAAAGCCTCTGCCCTGCTCACCGGCGCGGGCCGCTTCGACTGCCGCGTTTAGTGCCAGAATATTGGTCTGAAAAGCAATGCTGTCGATGATGCTGTTAATATCGCCAATCTTGCCCGCGCTCTCATCAATCTTGCCGATGATATCAACCACTTCTGCCACCAGCGATTCGCCCTGCCCGGCAATCTGCGCCGCGTTCTGCGTCAGTGATGTTGCTTTGTGCGCATTCTCGGCGTTGTTTTTCACGGTTACGGAAATCTGCTCCATGCTTGCAGCCGTCTGCACAATTGCCGCAGCCTGCTCTTCGGTTCGGGAGGCCAGATCAAGGTTGCCCGCCGCGATTTCACTGCTTCCCGCACGTACAGAATGGCTGGCATCGTTAATACTGCCAACGATACGCCGGAGCTGGGTTTGCATGGTATGCAGGGCATAAAAGATGCTGCTGTTATCGCCGTTACGCACAGAAATCTGATGACTCAAATCCCCTTGCGCCACGGAGAGCGCAATCTCTGAGGCCTCCGTCGGCTCGCCGCCTACCGGACGCGCAACTTTGCGGGTGAACACCATCGCCACCACCACGCTGACAATGATAATGCTGAGGATCATCAAAAGGATGGCGTTACGCAGGTAGTGCCACGCTTCGGCCATTACTACGCTGACCGGGGTGACAATCGCCAGCTTCCACGGCGTCTGGCTGTTACCAATGTCGATGGTGCGCCAGGTGATAAATGCAGGTTCTTTTAACAGGGCATCGTCGGTGCGTATCACCGCTTCTCCGCCGATTGTCCCTGTCCAGGATTTTCCCGTTGTCGCCTTGTCAGGGCTGGAAACGACTTTGTTATCTGCCGAGAGCAACAGCGCATAGCCCGTACCTTCCCACGGCTTGATTGCGCCAATCATTTTTTGCAGTGTTTCCAGCGAGAAATCCGAGGTCACCGACCCCTGAAACTTACCGTCGCGGACAATCGGTGCCGCGATGGAGGTCAGCATCACATCAACACCGTTATAGGGATAGATGTAAGGCTCGATAATCACCTCTTTCTGGCGCTGACGCGGCAAAAGGTAGTAGTCGCCGCTGCCCGGCGTTTCATAATCCACCAGGTTGTGCAGCGCCGGGTTACCGCTGTTATCACGGTCAGCATAGCGCGCGTAGCGGCCTGCCGGATCCTGATCCGCTTTACCTGCAAACTCCGCATCTTTACCGTCAAAGGCATTGGCTTCAAAGGCCAGTGACATCGACAGGAAATCAGGATGCTGGTGCAGATAATCGGTCAGTAACTGGTCCAGGCCACGCCGTTCTGTCAGCCCGGACTGGTGTAATGCCCAGGCGCTGTTGCCCAAATCGCGCGCGGCATTCAGCGCCGAGTCCAGTTGTTGCTGAACACGTAATGATTCAGTGAGCGCAATTTGCTGGAGATGTCTTTTGGCGACCGCTTCCTGCTGGCCCATAGACTGCCAGAGCAAAAGGCCAATGGTGACCAGAAACCCGATGGTGATGGTGACAAAAATAGACGCCAGCATGAGTGTTCTGGCTGTGAGTTTTTTACGTGTGCTCATGTTTCCCCGCTCGGGCAATCGCCCTGTGGCAAATAACCCAATTAACTCATGCTTCATATATCGGTAAAAACCGCTTAACACTTCACAACAATTTGTGATGAATTTTTTTTATACGGAGGGGGAGTCATGGCGGATGGTGCGGGAGTCAGAGGGTTTTTCCCTGGTAGATTTGATAACCCAAATCGACAGTGTTGTGATTGAGCGCGTCATTTTTTAGCTTATTCAATAACATCTGCGCCGCCATTCTTCCGATGTCAAAACGCGGCGTGATCACACTCGCCAGGCTTGGAATCATCTGTTTGCCCATTTCCAGGCCATGAAAACCGGCGATGGAAATGCGCTCCGGAACAGCAAGATCGTGTTCGCGACAGTAAAACAGCGCGCCCATCGCGATATCGTCATTTGTACAAAAAACCCCATCAAGATCCGGGTGGGATTTAAAGGCCTCGGCCATCAGCTGCGACCCAAGATAGATGGACGAACTCGCGCGGGGATTAATACGGTAAGCCTCCAGTTGATGCTGATGCATGGCATCGCAATAACCACAAAAACGCTGCTCATCGCGCATATCGTCTTTCGACCCCAGATAGATAATCTTGCGCCGCTGACGCTTAGCCAGCATGGTGCTCACCATATCGAAGGCGGCCTGGCGATTATCAAATCCCACCTCCATATCCATCCTGGCGCCCTGCACATCCATCAGCTCAACAATGGGTATTTTGGCGGAGCGCAGAAATTTTACCGTGCGAACGGTATGGTGCTTTTCGGAGAGGATAATGCCGTCGATATTGTAGGAAAGCAGATTAATCACCGACTCTTCTTCGGACTCTTTGTTGTAATTGTAGTTAGCGATAAGCGTCTGATAATTATGGTCAGATGTCACAGACTCAATGCCCGCGAGAATGTCAGCAAACAGCTGATTCTGGAAAGAGGGGATCAGCACACCCAGCGTATAGCTTTGCGCATTGAGCAACATGCCAGGCGCACGATTGGGGACATAGTTGATCTCTTCCATGATCATCGCGATGCGCTCGCCGGTTGCCTTCGCGACGGTTTTAGGCGAGCGGATATACCTGCTGACGGTCATTTTGGTGACCCCAGCCAGTGTGGCGATATCCTGCAGTGAAATTCTGTGATTTCTCATCGTCTCTCCCTCCCGGGAAAAGCGGTTTAACCACTTTTCCCGGGAATGCCGTCATTGCGGAAAATGAAGTTAATGGAGGATGGCGTTAAGCGTCAGCACACCCAGTAAGCCCATAAACGAAATCAGCGTTTCCATTACCGTCCAGGTACGCAGTGTCTCACCAACGCTGAGATTAAAGTAGCCTTTGAACAGCCAGAATCCAGGATCGTTGACGTGTGACGCAATTACGCTGCCTGCCCCGGTAGCCAGCACCATCAGCGCCGGATCGGCATGGGTGACATTGATTATCGGCAGCACGACACCCGCGGTCGTGATGGCCGCTACGGTGGCCGACCCCAGCGCGATACGTAATACGGCGGCAACGGTCCAGCACATCAGCAGCGGCGAAAGGGTGGTGCCGGTCATTAATTGTGAAATATATTTGCCTACCCCGCTATCGACCAGGACCTGTTTGAACGCCCCACCGCCCGCAATAATGAAAACAATCATCGCGATAGCACCGATGGAGGCGCCCACCATCTCCATCACATTTTCGAGATTACGGCCATTGCGCAATCCGAGAGTGAAAATGGCGATCACAATAGCAATAAACAGTGCCACCGCCGGGTTACCGACAAACTCAAAGAAAACACGTGCGCCATTGCCTTTTGGCAGGGTAATTTCACAGACTGCCGCAATCGCCATCAGGATCACGGGCATCACCGCCGCGAAAATACTGTTCCAGAAACCCGGCATCTCATGATCGGCAAAGATATGCGGATTGAATAACCCCTCTGGCGGCGCTTTTTCAAAACGCGTCAGCAGTTTCGAAAACAGCGGCCCGGCGACAATAACCGTCGGAATAGTAATGATCATGCCATACAGCAGGGTTGTGCCCAGATTGGCTTCAAAAATGGTGGCGATAGCGGTCGGCCCCGGATGCGGCGGCAGAAAACAGTGGGTCACGGAGAGCGCAGTTACCATCGGTACACCGACATAGAGCAGCGGCAGACCAGACGAAGCCACCACGGTAAATACCAGCGGCAACAGCAGGACAAAGCCCACTTCAAAGAACATCGCCAGCCCCACGACCAGCCCGGTAATGACCAGCGCCCACTGCACCCGCTCTTTACCGAATGTCGAAATCAGCGTAGTGGCAATACGCTGGGCGGCCCCGGTGTCGGAAATCAGCTTCCCCAGCATGGCGCCAAAGCCGAGAATCATCGCCAGGCCGCCTAAGGTTCCGCCAATGCCTCCCTGAATGGAGTGCAATACGGCCTGCGCATCCATACCTTCGGCAAATCCTACGACGGCGGCAACCAGCACCAGGGCGATGAACCCGTTAACTTTAAAACCAATCATTAAGACCAGCAGCAGCGCTACACCTGCCGCGATAATCAGTAATGGCATAATCTTGTCTCTTGTTATGTGCCGAACCAGCAGCGCCGAAGCGCTGCGTCTTAGTGCTAACGAGTCACACAGCGACCAGCATGCCGCCGTCAACGAACAGAAGATGACCGTTAACAAAATCAGAGGCTTTAGAGGAGAGGAACACCGCTGCGCCAATCAGCTCTTCCGGGTTGCCCCAGCGTGCCGCAGGAGTACGTTTGCAGAGCCAGCTGGTGAACGCTTCATCTTCGACCAGCGCTTTGGTCATCTCCGTTTTGAAATAACCCGGAGCAATGCCATTCACCTGAATGTTGTGGCGTGCCAGTTCAACGCACATACCACGGGTCAGCATTTTGACCGCACCTTTAGAAGCGGCGTAGGGGGTGATGGTGTCGCGTCCCAGTTCGCTCTGCATGGAACAGATGTTGATCACTTTCCCGGCCTGACGCTCAACCATGCGACGGGTCACCGCTTGTGATACCAGGAAAACCGCCGTCTGGTTAACCGCGATCACGTCATTCCACTCTTGTTCCGGGAAGTCATTAAACGGATGGCGGCGCTGGATACCGGCATTATTGACCAGAACGTCAATCGGCCCGGTTTGCTCCTCAATACGCGCGATTGCGGCATCAATTTCTGCTTTTTTGGTCACGTTAAACGGCGCGGCCACGGCGCGAATATCTGCTGCGCGCAGCTTCTCGACGGCAGCATCAGCACGCTCCTGATTGATATCGTTAACGATAATTTGTGCGCCGTATTTCCCAAGGCCCGTTGCTAATAAATAACCAATACCCTGTGCAGAA
This sequence comes from Phytobacter palmae, assembly GCF_039409775.1. Classification (NCBI taxonomy): domain Bacteria; kingdom Pseudomonadati; phylum Pseudomonadota; class Gammaproteobacteria; order Enterobacterales; family Enterobacteriaceae; genus Phytobacter; species Phytobacter palmae. The sequence continues at coordinate 174,020 of NZ_JBCIVJ010000002.1, forward strand.
CCGGTAATCAGGACATTTTTGCCCGCCAGTGAAAAAAGGTCGTTCATGGTCTTATTCCTTATCACGATGCATTAAAAAACGAGTTGAACTTTGGCGGCCTGAGTTTTATCGCCCGCAAATTTCAGAGCCTGCTCCAGCTCGGTGAAGGGGTATTCGCCGCTCAATAACGGCAGCGGATCCACCACGCCATTCGCCAGCCAGGAGACAGCGGTATTGAACTCAGTGGTGAAACGGAAGGAGCCTTTCAGCGCGATTTCTTTGGCAATTAACATCATCATCGGGAAATCCGCCACCGGGCCGCCCATCCCTACCTGAACCATCGCCCCTCTGGCGCGTGTCACTTCCAGGCAGGTGGTAATGGATGTCGGATTGCCTGACACTTCGAAGCTGACATCGAAATAACCTTTTTCCGCTTTCCACGGTGTCAGGTCAGCGCTACGCGGATAACCTTTTTCCGCTTTCCACGGTGTCAGGTCAGCGCTACGCGGATCGAGTAGCGTGTCGGCCCCCATTTTTTGCGCCAGTTCAAGTGAGCGAGGGCTGATATCCGCACACACAATTTCTGCCGCGCCCAGGGTTTTCACCGCGCTGACAATCAGGCAGCCAATAGGGCCAACACCCGAGATAAAGACGCGTTTACCTTGTAAGTCACCAGCCTGATGGGCTGCGTGAATAGCGACCGCCAGCGGTTCGGCAAAGGCCATGGTTTTGGCATCAGCATTACCGGAAAAAGGAATACATTGCGCAGTATCCACCACTTTAAAACGGGTAAACCCGCCATCAACATGGGGAAAATACATCGCGCTGCCAAAGAAACGCATTTCCGTACACTGGTTTTCTTCTTTCGCCAGACAATATTTACAATGACCACAAGGCTTTGATGGATTTACCGCAACAGTTTGTCCTTCATGTAATTTCTCTGAATCTGAATGGACAACTTTACCAATAACTTCATGGCCTAATACCATCGGTGCTTTAACAGAAAAATTACCGACTTTGCCTTCCTGATAATAATGTAAATCGGATCCACAAATCCCCCCACGGGTTATTTGTACCAATGTACCCTTATTATTCCATTCAATTTCCTGGTCGGTAACGTCAACAGTTTGCTTTCCCGCTACAACGCAGGATTGAGTTTTAATCTTCATGTTTCCTCTCTGGTCAGGACGTGGCCTGGTGGGCATTTAAACGGTTTTATCTGGCCTGAATTGTGATGAAAGTCACGCTCAAAAATTGTTACACTGCAATGTTACGCATAACGTGACGCGCTTTATAATTCTGCTTTGCAACTACAGAAAAACATAAACGCATCGCTATTTGCAGGGTAATATCCGCGTCATCAAAATGAGACGGGAGTAATTAAATGCGCGGTGAGAGTTATATTTTGATGGGGGTATCGGGAAGCGGAAAATCATTGATTGGAGCCAAAGCCGCCGCCATACTTGGTGCGAAATTTATTGATGGGGACGATCTCCATCCGGCAAAGAATATCGATAAAATGTCTGCCAGCATTCCCTTAACCGATGAAGACAGATTGCCATGGCTGGAACGATTAAATGACGCCTCTTACAGTCTCTATAAAAAGAATGAAACAGGTTTAATTGTTTGTTCAGCCTTAAAAAAACGCTACCGGGATATTCTGCGCAAAGGCAGTCCGAATGTACATTTTCTGTGGCTGGACGGCGATTATGAGACCATTCTGGCGAGAATGGCGAAACGGCAGGGACATTTTATGCCGGTAGAATTACTTAAAAGTCAGTTTGCTGCGCTGGAACGCCCGGAACAGGCAGAGGATGACGTCATGCGTATCGACATCAACCATGAGGTTGATAACGTAGTTGAGCAGTGTGTGCAGGCGGTTGCTGCGCTGCGGGCAAAAAAGGGATAACAACACAGCGTTATCAATAGTGATAACGGCAAACCGCCGCCAGGAGTGCATCGTTGGTAACAGAACAGGCCAGACGATGCTCCTCGTTTATCCGTCGGGACCAAAACCGGCCTCCTGGCGAATATCATCAGCCGGAACAGCCGCCATCACGCGGCTGTCTCGCTTTCAACGCGCCGTGGGGGTTGCCGGGTGCAGAATAAGCTCGGTGATTTCAGAAGGACGGCCAAGGCGCAGCGGAAACCCGTTCCACAGCCCGGCACCGTTGCTGACATACAGCGTCATCGGGCCGACCGGATAGCGACCTGATATGTAGCCGTTATTGAGGGGCTTCACCAGTTGATCCAGACCCAGCACCATCCCGCCGTGGGTATGGCCGGAGAGCTGCAACTTCACGCCTGCTGCGGCGTTATCATCGGCGGTACCAGGCCTGTGATCGAGCAGGATCACGGTATCATCGGGGCGCGTACCTGCCAGTGCGCGTTTCAGGTCCGGCCCTTCGAAACCGTAATTTCTCGCCGCTATATCCGGTATACCTGCCAGCACAAGTGAGTCGCCGCCGCGCGCAATACGCACATGCTGATTAGTCAAAAAGGAAATACCCAGCTTCTGCCAGGCTGGCAGCCAGCTTGCGTAGTCAAAATAGTATTCGTGGTTACCGGTGATCGCATAGACGCCATCTGCCGCCCGCAGTTGCGTCAGCGGTTCGACATCCGGCAGTCGGTCCCCAACGGAGCCATCTGACATATCGCCGGTCAGAGCAATGAGATCCGGCTGCAGGGCGTTGGTTTTGGCGACAATCTGCTGCACCCATTTGCGGGGCAACAGGCGCGTGGCATGAATATCAGCCAGTTGCACCAGCCGGTAGCCATCAAACGCAGGCGGTAGCCCGGAGATATCAACGTGGACAGTGCGAACATGGGGTATACGCGTCGCCTGCCAGACGCCGATCCCCGCCAGCACCACAGACAGTGCGAGTAGCGGTAGCGTGATGGGCAAACCGGGTAACGTTTTACGGGTCAGCAGCCCGACCAGTAAAGCGAGAATATCGCGAAGCAGCAGGAAACTGGCGAACAGCACCACGGCGCCAAACAACCCGCCAGCCAGCATCACCAGCGGGCGCGGCCACTCAGGGGAAAAGGAACTCCCCCACAGCCATCGGCTAAGAAAACGGAACTCACAAATGCCCACCAGCACAAGGAACAGGCCGAGGCGCAGCACAGGAGACAGTGGAAGCCACCAGATAAAACGAGAACCAATATAGAGTGCCGGCATCAGCATCCAGATAAAAAACATCGCTATCTCCATACCTGCGTTTGCAACATAAACCGCGCGTGAGTGAACCGTTTTAAAATTAGCATGTTGTCGCGATACGTCAGTTGCTGTTTTCTCAGGCGCAGAGGTGGAGCAACCATTCCCGGCGCTACGGCGATGTTTATGTTCGCTTATCGGGAAGGTCCGGGGCAAAAATAAAAGCGTATGTCGCCATACGCTTTTGTTCCTGTCATCCTGAATATCAGGCGCCGTAATAGGCGCTTGAATAGAGTGTTTTCACATCCTGTACCGTTGGTTGATTGGGATTGGTCAGGGTGCACGGGTCATCTACCGCGTTATGACTCATTCGATCGAGCACCTGCATAAATGCGGCCTCTTTAATTTCAACCTCGCCACATTGCCCAAGGGTTTCAGGAATATTCAGACGCTTGTTCAGATCCTTAATGGCGGTAATCAGATTGCCAATGCCCAGCGCTTTTTCCAGCTTCTGGTATTTATTGGTGTAGATAGAATTATATTGAATGATATACGGCAACATAATGGCGTTCGCCAGACCATGCGTAATACCAAACTCGCCGCCAATCTTATGCGCCATGGAATGCACCAGTCCCAGAGACGCATTAGTAAACGCAATGCCCGCCAGCGCAGAGGCATTATGCATGTGCATACGCGCATTCAGGTCATTCGGCGAAAGATATGCGATTTCCAGATATTCAAACACCAGACGAATGGCTTCTACGGCGTAGGGATCAGTAAAAGAGTTGGCCGCAGTGGAGACATACGCCTCAAGCGCGTGCGTCAGCACATCCATCCCGGTATGTACGGTAACATGCGGCGGCATTTTTGCCGGAATAGTCGGGTCCAGAATGGCAATATCCGGCACCAGGTCTGCCGCCACAATCGGGTATTTGATGTGATGAGCCGTATCGGTGATGACCGAGAACGCGGTGATTTCAGAGGCGCTGCCACTGGTGGACGGAATGGCGACGAAACGGGCTTTATTACGTAATGCGGGCATTGAGCCAACGGGAATAATATCTTCAAACGTCAGGTGTGGGTGCTCGTAGAAGCACCACATCACTTTTGCCGCATCGAGCGCGGAACCACCGCCGAGCGCCACAATCCAGTCTGGCTCAAACTCCAGCATGGCCTTAGCGCCACGCCAGACCGTTTCGACCGATGGGTTGGGTTCGACATTATCAATGACGGTACACTCCATACCGGCTTTATTCAGCTCGCTGATGGCCCTGTCCAAAAAACCAAAGCGTTTCATTGAACTGCCGCCCGTTACCAGCGCGGCTTTTTTCCCTTTGAGGGTTGCCAGATGTTCTAATGCGTTTTCGCCATAAATAATACTGCGCGGAATAGAGAAGGAAAGTGTCATAGAAGACTCCATAAATTTAAGATAAAAGATTGAGTTTTATTTTGCGCGCAGGCAGAAAACGGCAGTCGAAATAAGATGTGCGCAGAGTAAAAGCAAATCTTTGACAGGACACCCGGCGATTGTCGCAGCAATACCCGAAGGAATTTGTGATGAAAGCAGAGGAATTAAACCGTGCCATCAGAGGCGTTTTATTCGCGACAGCCAGAGTACAGAGAGGTGACCAGGCAGGCGGGTCAAAGCGTGTCTGACCCGCTGAAACAAGAAGAGGAGAATTAAAGCCCTGGATACTCGGGTGAAGGGTCCGGCCAGGGTGTAAGCAAATCGAAACCGGTATCAGTGACCGCTACCATATGTTCCCACTGCGCCGAGAGCGAACGGTCTTTGGTAACTACCGTCCAGCCATCGGACAGCACGCTCGTGGCGGCTTTACCGGCGTTAATCATCGGTTCAATGGTAAAAATCATCCCTTTTTTCAGTACCAGCCCGGTACCCGGACGTCCATAGTGCAGGATCTGCGGTTCTGCGTGATATTCCTGCCCCACGCCATGACCGCAATACTCTTTCACTACCGAAAAACCGGCAGACTCCGCCACCTGCTGAATAGCTGCGCCGATATCGCCAAGTGTAGCGCCAGGGCGCACGGCGTTTATCCCGGCGACCCTCGATTCATAGGTGATGTTGGTCAGTCTTCTGGCACGTACTGAGGGTTCACCAACAAAATACATACGGCTGGTATCGCCGTACCATCCATCTTTGATGATCGCCACGTCAATATTGATGATGTCTCCATCCTTAAGGCGTTTCTCCGATGGAATGCCGTGACACACGACATGGTTGACCGACGTACAGACGGTACGGGTATAGCCGTTATAACCAATATTCGCCGGAATTACCTTTAACTCATGGCGAATGAAATCGTGGCACAGCTTGTCGATCTCATCGGTGGTCACGCCCGCGCGAACGTGGGGCTTGATCATTTCCAGCACTTTGGCCGCAGCGTGGCCCGCTGCACGGGCCATTTCAATCTCTTCCTGAGAGTGGAGTTTGATATTCGTCACCTGGCTTCATGCTCCATTTGTAATGACAGCGGTTCATCGTCAACCAGCGTATTGATATCCACACCGCCCTTAAGCTCAGACCGAACCAGCAGGCGGGTAAGCTCCTGGTGCGTTAAATGCGGATACAGCTCTGAAAGCATGCCGATTTTCAGCCAGTGTTCTGCCTGCGAATTGATCGAACGGCTCAACGCATTACTGGCAAGACGCAGGTTTTCGTGCATCAGGTCCGAAATTTTAACAATGCCCATGTTTCACCTTATACGAATCATATATGAAACGTATAATACACCCTCTAAATCTGAAGGGGAATTAATTAATTTGCACGCTAAAGGCAGAAAATGCTTCTGTGGCTATGCAATTTGCCAAAAGAAGCCTAAATTTTCAGAGCAAGAGGATTTTTCTGATTTACCACCGATACAGCAAAAAGGAAAAGAGTTCCTATGACCCTTCACCCGGTAACACAGTTTCTTAACCCGTCACAGACCATTCGGCTGCCGGTTTTCAGCGCCGAGCTTGCTTTTATAAAAACCGTTGAAGAGAAGCTGGCTTCGTTAAATTTGCCAGTCAGTAACAAAGCGGTGATTCTGGCGATCATTCGCCACATTGAAGAAGAGAGCGACCCCGAAAAAACAAGTATGTACCGTAGTGCTCTGGAAATGGTTGTCAGTAGAACGCCGGACGATCTTTGAAAAAATGGCATTGAAACTCTCTCTTCGAAAAGAGAAACACATCTCGCCTGCCCGGACATTTTTATCGGTGAAAGTCGGGGTTCAGTGGAAGCAGAGAAAACGCATAATCTTTTAATACTTAATGTTTTTTATCACCAACGTCTTGTGAAGCAATATTCATTTGCAGCAACTTGCTTTTTTTTACGGCTTGTTGATTCCAGCGGGTCCCTTTTTCTCCGGTACGATCGATAAGTTTGATACTTTCCTGTACCTCATTAATGGCAGCCAGAATAGCTTCCCGCCGTGATTCCCGCTGTTCCTGTTCAAGATTGCGCACGAGTTGTGCGATGAGTGCCTCATGGGAAACGGGGGCATCAGCTTCAAGAAGCTCAAGAATGGCATCTCCCATGACCAGTTCAACCAGACTCTCTTTAACATTTTTAATCATGCTGACTCCAGCGTGCATTTCATGCGAATTAGCGATGACGGTAGCCGCAGATAATTACTCAGCCTCACGGCTGAGTAATACTCGCAAGATATCAGCATAATGCGCTTCAAGCTCGGGGCGAGTATTTTTTTCTATGCATTCAGCGACGGCAATGCAGATGCTATGGCGAGTAATATACCGCCCTTCACGTAACATTTGGATAACGATAGCGCCTAATGTCTGCTCCAGACCCAGCTTCCCATTACCCGAGGCGCCCTCCGTCTTCTGTGGGCCGTCACTGTGTGAGTTATTCATATTTCACCTTACTTATGCATTCAGGAAAATACCTTACGGCCAGTAACCAATTAACACAGCTAAACAATAAGCATGGCGGGCATTGTGGCATTAGCAGCACATAATTGGAAGGATATCTGATCGTGTTAGTAAAAATCACAGCCCGGAGTGTGAGATTAAAGGCATGATACGTTAAAAATTGTGTATCCCATAATGTTATCAACTTAAGATTTTCCTTAACCAAATAATATTAAAAACGAATAACCTCCTGAAATAACATGAATAAAAAACCGAAGGTGGTTATTCACCTTCGGGTCGGGTTAATGAATCTGATAGCTACTGTGGTAAATTCCACTGTGCTGTTGGGGCAAAAAATGCTGGTGCGTCCGCACCTCATCAATCGCCCGGGAATAGCTCATTCGCAGATTCCGATCAGTTACATTTCCCCTTTTATCATCCAGAGTGTGAATTAGTGTGTCATGCGTTATTTCCGCGCCACACTCAAGTAATTGAACCAACGCCTCACTAATAAGAATTTCTGTGGCTTTGTCGGCTGTTTTTACTGTCATCATCTCCTCCTCATGATTGGTATATCAGGCTGCGGATATTATTACACGCAGCCTGTTACATTCATTTACTGCATTTTACGCAAAACCATTTTCCTGGCTTCCTGATAAATTACCTTACGTTCCGCAATATCCGTTCTCTCCTCTTCCATCAGGAGTGTCTGACTTAATCCGCGGGTGGTCACAGGTAAATTATTTTTAATTAAATATGCTGCCGCAAAGCCTATCGCTTCACGAATCAGTTCATCCCGGGTTAAATTTACATTACCGGATTGTTCAGTCATAGAGTGGTAAAATTCTCCTGTTAATTACAGATATAAACTTTTGAATGAATAAGATAAAAGCGCTAATACACTGTTTTCTTACCGCTAATTTTCATTTACATTTTTGCCGCCGACCATTCGTAATGAATCAGGATGTTCCCCAAGAATCATCAACCGACTAAATAAAGTCATAACTCCTCCTCTCCATGCCGTTCACGAAGCAGAGTGCGGTATATAAATCAAATCCCGATGCGGGCTGTTGCCCTGTTAACATCGTGAAATACGATCAATAAATGGGTGCATAGCCTGTTATCAGAGTTGCCTGAAAGCCGATTTAAGCGGCCCTGGTACGTTACTGAAGATTAATTTTCAGTAAGTAGAGTGACTATGGCTGGCATTCTTAAGTATCGAGTGGCCCAGCCAAATTCGCGATAATTGGTATTCATTCGTCACCTCCTCAGCATGTTGCGTTAACATCAGCATTAGTGACTCACGTGATATTTTCTTATTACTGGCAATATGTGCCAGTACTGCTTCACCGATCGCAATATAACCTAATTCATGTTTATCAACGGGTTTAACCAAATCCACCTCCTTTAATTTCAGGCATAAATAATGTCCTGCACTTTTATTATAGCCATTACGTTTTCAGTCAAATAATATTCAGGGGATTCTTAACATGGTAATAGAAGGGATGAAATATGAGAGGGGCCGTAGCCCGAGGAAAATCAGGTCTGAGGAATGAATAAGGTATGAGGAGAGAATATGTCCAAAAGATTATCACTCAGCGATCACTGAGTAAGGACAGACAATCACGGGAAGGTGGAACTGCGCTTCTCACCTTCTGCAAAGTACACAGAAGAGAGTGCGCGTTATATTTTAGCCTATGCTCCATGCAGGGCGATGGCAAAGCCCTGTTCCCGCCAGTGGGTAAATTGTTCTTGTTGATGGCGCGATAATGCTTTCCCTGTCCATACGAAAATATGCAAACCAGGAAAAAGCTCCGGACGAACTGTTTCCAGTGGCTCAGCGAGGACATCAATATTCCAGTCGTGCTGTGACAAACGCCAGGCTTCCAGCCACATCCGGGTACGATCGTCGCTGCCCCAACTAATAAACAGCGCGTCTTTTCCCATCTTCTTACGAGCACGAGTAAGGCATAAGACGGCGTAATCAATTAATACGCCATCTAATAAACTGCACATGGCGCGAGCGGTGCTTTGATCGAGAGAAAGCCGTTGGCGTACTGGTACAAATACATGATCAATAAGCACATCGGCGGTATGTTCCCGCCCCAGGCTCATAATCAAGGCACGCAGTTTCGCAGGACGGACCTGCCGTAACACGGACATCACCTCTTCCTGAAGCGACTCCCATCCATCATGGGAATCTACTTTTTTCTCTTCCAGCAGCGCTTTGACTTTACCGACCGGAACCCCACTTTCAATCCATCGTTTAATTTCCTCAATCCGCTGGATATCTTCTTCATCAAATTGTCGATGACCCCCTTCACTACGCTGAGGTTTCAACAATCCATAGCGGCGCTGCCAGGCGCGCAGCGTGACAGGATTTATTCCACATCGTTCAGCGACATCGCCAATACTGTAAAAGGTCATTGCTTCCCTCAACTCAAACCCAATACGTTACTGTTCAAAATTCAGGCTTCTGTACTGGTTGTACAACTTTCATAACTTGTACAATCCAGAAAGCGCTTATGAGCAAGCATAACCGGAAACGGGCTATGTGCAAAAATGGATTTTATTTCACCGGTGCTCGCGCCTGGAGAGAGAAAGCAAGCTCTCCCCTACCGCCGGCATATGTATTGCGGTAAGGGAAAGTTAACAAATCACGACAGGAGGAATTTACAGGCCGCCCTTCTTTTCCGGCCATGCAACGGCAGGGATGGCACCAGGCGCCGGAGGGGCAAAGAGATATCCCTGAAATTGAGAGATACCTGCCGATTCGAGCCACATCCACTCTTCCGGCTTCTCCACCCCCACGGCCGAAACCATGATTTCCAGAGAAACACAGCATTTGATAATGGCCTGAATAATGGCCTGTCGGGGGCCGCTTTTATGGACATCTTTTATCAGGTCGCGGTTAATTTTGATCCTCTCTGGCTGAAATTGAGCCAGTAAAAGCAGACCTGCGAATCCGGCGCCAAAGTGATCGATGGCCACACGAAATCCTGCTGCTTTCAATAACCTGACGGCATTCGTGAACTCATCCAGACGGGAAATAACTTCATTTTCCGTAAACTCGACAATGATCTGCTCAGGCACCAGATTATTGGCTTTAATGGCATCTAAAAGGAAATTAACCGCGCCGGGAACATTCACCAGCGTCATTGGCAGCAGGTTCACAGAGAGTGTCTGCACCCCCAGATTTAATGCGGCCGCCATGGCAAACGCCACCTTTTTACTTTTCAGATCGGCCTTATAGATTTCATCACTGTTATGCCCCTCAAACCAGGCTTGCGGTGCATGGCCTTCAGGGGTACGAATCAGGGCTTCCACTGAAACGACTTGCCGGGCGAAAGGATCGATAATGGGCTGAAACGCGAAGTAGCAGCCAGCCTCACGGTCAGGGGGCAGCGTTTGTGAAATAGCATCGCTTTCATCAGTCACAAATTCCCAGGCATCCCCTGGCGGAATCTCAAAATAGTTCTCTTTTTCCAGATCCTCAACGAACGTGCGAAAGAACTGAAGTGCGCGATCTTCATAGGTCAGTTGATATTTCGATGTGCCTTTATCAAGCACATGTTGCAGGACTTCCTCTCTGTCATATTCACGTAAATCAAAGAGTTCCATGCCTGACTTACCAAATCGCCGCAGAGGAGCATAGTCACGTAACAACTCCACCAGGTTGTAGTGCCTTTTATCATTACAAATATGCTGGTAGATAGCAGAAACACTTTCCTCAGGGCCTTCAAGTAACTGGAAAAAGTGGGTGCCGTTGAACAGTAAAATCCCGGTGATATCTGCCTCACCATTTTTTATGTTCGCCGCAGCGACCATCTCTTCCAGCACGCTAAAGGAAACGTTATCGCAGATATGGCTGCGGTAAATAAGAGTTGTGAGCATGAACTATCCCAGAGAAAGAGCGTTGTAATTGCCACAATGACAGCTGTTTACGTAGGGTAACCAGTAAACAACCATGACCAACGGCGGGTATACAACAGATGAATGTGGAGACGACAATCCCAACATCCATGTGGTTTTTTTGATGTCATCGCAGATAAACGCATCCCAAAATTGTAGCCTGGAATGGTGAAAGGTTCTGTTTTTTTGCCATCCATCTTATTGAAAAAAAAGAAATAGCACTAATTGTTTAAAAATCTCGTTAAATTTGTACAATTTTTATGTACAGGTTTTCTATAGTTGTATAGCTTAACGACTTCAATAATTAATTACGGGTTATACAGGAGTGATATATGCAACAGAACGGATACCTTCCGGATACAGCGAATGCCATCGCTCGCTATTTCAGCGCAGCAGATCTGCCGTCTCAACAAGAGACGTTAGGTGAGATTGTGGTGGATATCCTCCAGGATGGTCGCCATCTGAACCGTAAATCGCTTTGTACTAAATTACTTAGCCGTCTTGAGCAGGCCTCAACGCCAGAAGAGGAACGCCATTATCAGGGGCTTATAAGTCTGCTTTTTGGTAATGAGTAAGCCAAATGCAGTAAAAGTATCCTGATAAATTAAGTCACTCCTGTGAGTTATGGTGTCAGCCTGCTTCCTTTACAGAGATGACTTCATGCCGCGTTTCATTCATGAACAGAGCGGCAAGCAGAGATACAGTTATGAATAGTAGTGATAATCAGCAACTAGCAGATGAATTGATTGGAGAGGCCCTGCTTTTTCTTCTTAAAGAAAATGGCCCGATAAACACCCTGGCTCTCATTGCCCGACTGCAACAGATGGAGAGCAGTGAGCAGGATAACCAGAGACGAGCGCTGCTTGTGCGTCTGATCGATGAAATTAGTAGTAATAAAATTGCCTCATCCCGTGTTCAGAATGGGGATGAGCAAGATGAGAACACCAGAGATGCCGGAGATAATGTCTATCCATTATTCGGCAATCGCCAACGACAGGGCCGCAGCAGGAAGCAATGATACCTGATGGCCCCATTACGGAAAATTATATTAAGGCGTGAAAATGAACCAGGTGATGCTTGAAAAATCAGAGCTTTATAAGAATTTGCCCAACAAGACATTGTCTGACTATTTTCGTAACGCTGGCGATTTATTGGCCGAAGAGGCCATTATTCTCGGGGGCGTGATCCGCAGTATTCTGGCTTATGATGGTCAAGTCACAAACAAAGCCATCATTCTGCGCCTGATTAACCTGATGGAAAATTCAGAAGATGTCGTCAGAAAGGACGTCCTTCGCAAAACCCTGGAGATCGTGGTCGATCATACGATGGACGATATCTGACTTTTGCATACTGGAAGGCGACATATGCCGGCCCGCCAGGACCTCTTATTATTCTGCTAACGCCTGAGCGCATGCCCAGGCGCTTGCCCATGCCCACTGGAAGTTATAGCCTCCCAGCCAGCCGGTAACATCCATGACCTCGCCAATAAAATAGAGTCCGGGTACTTTGCGGGCCTCCATCGTACGTGAAGAGAGCTCATTAGTGTCGACGCCCCCCAGCGTCACTTCTGCGGTACGATAGCCTTCGGTTCCGTTAGGCTGCACGCGCCAGTTCGTCAGCGTGTCGATCAACGTTTCCTGTTCACGGCTATTGAGCTGCTTGAGTGTGACATCCGGAATTTGCCCCAGTTGTTGCAGGCACTCCACCAGCCGTTTTGGCAGGTGCATCGCAAGCGTATTTTTCAGACTTTGATTCGGGTGCGCCTGGCGCTGTTCATTCAGAAGAGTGTCGGGATCGCACTCAGGCAGCAGGTTAATCGTAACGAACTCCCCTGCCTGCCAGTAGCTGGAAATTTGCAGTACCGCTGGCCCGGAGAGACCCCGATGGGTAAAAAGCAGGTTCTCTTTAAACACCGTGCCATCCTCTGCCGTAATCACAGAAGGCACCGAGACGCCGGAGAGCACCTGGAATTGTTCCAGCAGCGGTTTGTGCAACGTGAATGGCACCAGACCGGCACGCGTCGGCAAAACCTTCAGGCCAAACTGTTCGGCGAGCTTATAGCCAAACGGCGATGCCCCGAGGCCTGGCATGGAAAGTCCACCGGAAGCGACCACCAGTTTTTTCGCCGCCACCGTTTCACCATTCAGTTGCAGTGTATAGCCATCGTCATCACGGGCAACACTCAGGACTTCACTACGCAAACGCAGGGTCACCTTGCCTTTTTCACACTCCGCTACCAGCATGTCGACAATCTGCTCAGCAGAGTCATCACAGAAGAGCTGGCCAAGCGTCTTTTCATGCCAGGCGATACCGTATTTGCCCACCAGATCGATAAAGTCCCACTGGGTATAACGGGCAAGTGCAGATTTGCAGAAATGAGGGTTCTGACTGAGATAAGCCGCAGGCTCGACATAAAGGTTAGTGAAGTTACAGCGACCACCACCGGACATGAGGATCTTGCGGCCTGGCTTCTTGCCATTATCCAGTAATAGCACGCGTAACCCCGCCTGCCCTGCCTGAGCTGCACAAAACATTCCCGCCGCACCGGCACCGATAACAATGGCATCAAACCGTTCCACACTAAAATCCTCTTCATAATGTCGCGGCGGATTGTAAATAGTTCAGAGTGGTCACACCAGCCCGAATACGCAGAGCAATATCCATTTTATTGAAAATTATAAGAATATGCTTAAAACCGTGGAGGCTCAGCAGAAAGAAAGTCAAAAAAAGTCCATATTTCACTTTGCCGATGCCGCCAAACTCCCTGATAATGCGCCGCGTTCATGTCCTCAAAATGGCGTAACGTCCTATGCTACATTTATTTGCCGGTCTGGATCTCCACACCGGGCTGTTACTTTTGCTTGCTCTGGGTTTTGTTCTGTTCTACGAAGCGATTAATGGCTTCCACGACACGGCGAACGCAGTGGCAACGGTTATCTATACCCGAGCCATGCGCTCACAGCTGGCTGTTGTTATGGCGGCGGTATTCAACTTCCTCGGTGTATTGCTGGGGGGGTTAAGCGTGGCCTATGCGATTGTGCATATGCTACCGACCGATTTACTGCTTAACGTCAGTTCAGCACATGGCCTTGCCATGGTCTTCTCTATGTTGCTGGCCGCGATCATCTGGAACCTGGGTACCTGGTATCTCGGCTTGCCTGCATCCAGCTCTCACACTCTGATTGGCGCGATTATCGGTATTGGTTTAACCAACGCGCTGATGACGGGCACGTCGGTCGTGGATGCGCTTAACATTCCAAAAGTGCTGAACATCTTTGCTTCCCTGATTGTCTCGCCAATTGTCGGCCTGATTTTCGCGGGTGGGCTGGTGTTCCTGCTGCGCCGGTTCTGGAGCGGTAGTAAAAAACGCGCGCGTATTCACCTGACGCCAGCAGAGCGTGAAAAGCAAGACGGCAAAAGAAAGCCGCCTTTCTGGACGCGTATCGCCCTGATTCTTTCTGCTATTGGCGTGAGTTTCTCTCACGGTGCGAACGATGGTCAGAAAGGTATCGGTCTGATCATGCTGGTACTGATTGGCGTCGCACCTGCTGGCTTCGTGGTTAACATGAATGCCTCAGGTTATGACATCACCCGTACCCGTGACGCCGTGAACAACGTTGAAGTTTACTTCCAGCAGCATCCGGAACTTCTGCAGAAGGCAACGGGCGTAGAGCAACAACCGCTGACGCCTGCGGAAACAATGGCCACGCCGTCACAATTCCACTGCCATCCGAGCCGCGCCATTATCGCGCTGGATCGTGCAAAAGAGATGCTGACCGGGATTGAAAGCTACGACAAACTCGGCGTGGAGCAGCGCAGCCAGCTGCGTCGCATCATGCTTTGTCTGTCAGATATCACCGACCAGGTCGCGAAACAGCCTGACGTCAATACTGATGACCAGCGTCTGCTTAAGAAGCTGAAAAGCGACATGCTGAGCACCATCGAATACGCGCCTGTCTGGATTATCATGGCCGTCGCGCTGGCGTTAGGTGTGGGTACGATGATTGGCTGGCGTCGTGTGGCGACCACCATCGGCGAAAAAATCGGTAAGAAAGGCATGACTTACGCGCAGGGGATGTCTGCACAGATGACTGCGGCGGTCTCTATCGGTCTGGCAAGCTATACCGGCATGCCCGTATCCACCACGCACGTACTGTCATCCTCAGTCGCGGGGACGATGATCGTCGATGGCGGCGGTCTGCAACGTAAAACCGTCACCAGCATTTTGATGGCCTGGGTCTTTACCCTGCCAGCGTCCATCGTCCTTTCGGGCGTGCTTTACTGGATAGCCCTCAAGCTGATTTAACAACAAAACGGGTCAGGAAACTGGCCCGTTTTTTTTGCTCAGTGCCAAATCATCAGAGCAATCAGGCTCACCAGAATCAGCCCACAGAGCGCGCTGGTTAAGATGAACTGCCCCCGGACGCGCTCACAGCGGCGAATAAACTCTTCATCATGATGGTCGCGATAGCGCTGGCCATAAATGTACCAGACTAAACGCATCTGCTTGCTGGGTTGTCCATGGGAGGTAAAAAAGCCTCCGCCATCAACATACTGGTAAAGCAAGGGGTCACAACCACGAAGTACCACTAACAATGCGCGCAGTGACGAAAAATAACGCGCCATGTTAACCACACAAACGATGCACAAAGCCCAGAATAGCGCGACGGTGCTGATCATATCTCCTCCCCCGGCGAACCGCCCACGGAAACGTGATCCGGGATTACCGCTCCCAGATAATCAACCAAGTCATTCAGTGAAGAGTATTACCAATAGCCGATCAAGATCACAAACTGAAATCCAAACGGCTCATTAAATAGTGTAGGAGATCTGTATATTTTTTTGCCACAACGTTAAACAATCTTGTGCATCTGGTTGTAAATATTGGTTAAGTGAATCGTGATCCAGGCAGATTGACGATAAGTGAACAGAGTTATAAGGTAGAAATATTCCCCATACTCCGGGTAATTCGAGTGACAGGAAGGCGGCAAGAGAATGAATCCCCTGAACATAGATGACGATGTGATGGGATGAACGAACGTAGCCAACGCATCTGCGGCTTGAAGTACGAAGAGTATAAAATGAATCCTTAAGGCCGGGCGCTACCCGTGCAGGTGGTACGCAGGACGCGGGAAACAGTGCTGTGTCAGGGGTGTATAACCCTATGGTCATCGACAACTTATGGAAGGAGTAACACTATGGCTTACAAACACATTCTCATCGCAGTCGATCTTTCTCCTGAAAGCAAATTGCTGGTTGATAAAGCAGTATCCATGGCGCGGCCTTATAACGCGAAGGTGTCACTGATTCATGTCGATGTAAATTATTCTGATCTCTACACGGGTCTTATCGACGTTAACCTCGGCGATATGCAAAAACGTATCTCTGATGAAACACATCATGCATTGACCGAACTTTCTACCAACGCGGGCTATCCGATCACGGAAACCTTGAGTGGTAGCGGCGATTTGGGGCAGGTACTGGTGGATGCCATTAAGAAATACGATATGGACCTGGTAGTCTGCGGGCATCATCAGGACTTCTGGAGCAAACTGATGTCCTCAGCGCGTCAGCTCATCAATACTGTCCATGTGGACATGCTGATTGTTCCGCTGAAAGATGAAGACGAAGAATAACCGCTTCGCATCTTTTGCCTGCTAGCGCCCGCGACTGCGGGCGTTTTGTTTTTCGGCAATCCCATCCGCTGGCACTGTCTGTTTAGCTCGTATTGCCGGACGGCGGCTGGCGCCCTGTACGGGCTACAAACGCCCGGCCGTACAGCCCTTATTCATTCACTCCGGTGTTCCGGGATAAATATCAAACCGGTGCCCCTTCGTCACTACCGCATTAGCGGTCGCCACATCCGCCAGCGGCGGCGCATAATCCGGGCGCTTTACCACCACGCGTTTCTTCGCCAGCTTACGCGCCGGCTCCAGAAGCCCATCGGCGTCCAGATCCGGCCCCACCAGCGACTGAAAAACCCGCATCTCTTTTTTTACCAGCGCACTTTTTTGCTTATGCGGGAACATGGGATCGAGATAGACCACCTGCGGACGTGGGGTAATATCTACAAGTCCGGTCAGGCTGGAAGTATGAATCAGCTGTAAACGCGCCTGCAGCCACGCGCCGATTTCCGGGTCCGCGTAGCCACGCGCCAGGCCGTCATCCAGCAGTGCTGCCACCACCGGGTTACGCTCCAGCATCCGCACCCGGCAGCCCACTGACGCCAGCACAAAGGCATCACGCCCCAGTCCCGCCGTCGCATCCACCACGTCCGGCAAATAATCGCCCTTGATGCCAACGGCCTTTGCAACCGCC
The DNA here is from genome assembly GCF_039409775.1 of Phytobacter palmae. NCBI lineage: Bacteria > Pseudomonadati > Pseudomonadota > Gammaproteobacteria > Enterobacterales > Enterobacteriaceae > Phytobacter > Phytobacter palmae. The sequence goes on from NZ_JBCIVJ010000002.1 coordinate 191,259, forward strand.
TCTCCGCGCCCGCCGCCAAATTTACGCCGATGGGCCATCGCCCCACCCACGAAATCGACAAAAATGCCACCGAGCTTCGGCTCATCACGCTTACGCAGCTCCAGATGAGACGTTGTAAGCACCAGCGCCATCAGGTTATTTTCGTCATGCTCCAGCCCCCAACGGGACGCAAGAACAGATAAGGCGCCGTCTCCGGCGCCTGTTTCATCCATTAAGCAGATTTTCACTACGTCTACCCAAAATAATTCGAGTTGCCTCAAGACAACAAAGGAACGAACCCTGAAAGCGTACCAGAGTACGTGACCAGGGTTCGTGAGTACAGTTGCCGCAGAGGCAGCCTGACGTATGAAGGAGATTAGCCTTCGATACCGTAATGCTCCAGCATCGCGTCCAGCTGAGGCTCGCGGCCGCGGAAACGCTTAAACAGTTCCATTGGCTCTTCTGAACCACCACGGGTCAGAATATTGTCGAGGAAAGACTGCCCGGTTTCGCGATTGAAAATACCCTCTTCTTCAAAGCGTGAGTAGGCATCTGCCGCCAGCACATCCGCCCACAGGTAGCTGTAATACCCGGCTGCGTAGCCCCCCGCAAAGATATGGCTGAAAGCGTGAGGGAAACGGCCCCAGGTCGGGCTTGGCACCACGGCGACCTGTTTTTTAATTTCAAACAGCGTATCGAGGATTTTAGCCCCTTGCTCAGGGCTAAACTCGGCGTGCAGGCGGAAATCGAACAGACCAAACTCCAGCTGACGCAGGATAAACAGCGCTGCCTGATAATTTTTCGCGGCCAGCATTTTATCCAGCAGGTCCTGCGGCAACGGTTCGCCCGTTTCGTAGTGACCCGAGATAAATGCCAGCGCTTCCGGCTCCCAGCACCAGTTTTCCATAAACTGGCTCGGCAGCTCCACCGCATCCCATGGCACACCGCTAATACCTGCCACCCCCGGGGTTTCGATACGGGTCAGCATATGATGCAGACCATGACCAAATTCGTGGAACAGGGTGATCACTTCATCATGGGTGAATAACGCGGGTTTACCGCTGACCGGGCGGTTGAAGTTACAGGTAAGGTAGGCCACCGGCTTCTGCAAAGAGCCATCCGCCATGCGCATCTGCCCTACGCAATCATCCATCCACGCGCCGCCACGTTTGTGCTCGCGGGCGTAAAGGTCGAGATAGAAACTGCCACGCAGTTCATTGCTTTCATCATACAGCTCAAAGAAACGCACATCCGGATGCCAGACATCGACATCGTGACGCTCTTTCGCGGTAATACCGTAAATACGTTTCACCACTTCAAACAGGCCGCTCACCGCTTTATTTTCCGGGAAATAAGGGCGCAGCTGTTCGTCGCTAATGCTGTACAGATGCTGTTTCTGTTTCTCGCTGTAGTAACTGATGTCCCAGGGTTGCAGCTCATCCACGCCAAACTCTGCTTTGGCGAACGCACGCAATTGCGCAAGCTCTCTTTCCCCTTGCGGACGGGCGCGTTTAGCAAGATCGGTCAGGAAGTCCAGAACCTGCGCCGGGTTTTCCGCCATCTTGGTCGCCAGCGATTTATAGGCGTAGCTTTCAAAACCGAGCAGTTGAGCCAGCTCGTGACGCAGGGCGAGGATTTCGGCCATCACCGGGCTGTTATCCCATTTTCCTGCGTTTGGCCCCTGGTCAGAGGCGCGAGTGCTGTAAGCGCGGTACATCTCTTCGCGCAACGGCTGGTTGTCACAATAGGTCATCACTGGCAGATAGCTTGGGATATCCAGCGTCAGCAGGTAACCCTCTTGCTCTTTGGCTTCGGCCTGGGCTTTTGCGGCGGCCAGCGCACTTTCCGGCATACCGGCCAACTCTGCTTCGTCGGTCACCAGCTTTGTCCAGCCCATAGTCGCATCAAGTACGTTGTTGCTGTACTGATTGCCCAGTTCGGACAGACGTGCGGCGATTTCGCCGTAGCGTTTTTGTTTCTCTTTTTCGAGGCCAATACCGGACAGCTCGAAATCACGCAGGGCGTTATCGACCGATTTCTTCTGGGCAACGCTCAGGGTGGCGTAGTGATCGCCATTGCGTAAATCGCGGTAGGCGTTGTACAGCCCTTCATGTTGCCCGACCCAGGTGCTGTATTCCGACAGTAACGGCAGGGTCTGCTCATAGGCTTCACGCAGTTCCGGGCTGTTTTTCACGGAATTCAGATGGCTCACCGGGGAGAACAGACGCCCCAGCACATCGTCCACTTCCGCCAGCGGCTGGCAGAGATTTTCCCAGGTGTACGGCGCACCATGGGCTACCACGCTTTCCACCGCGGTACGGCAATCGTCCAGCGCTTTCGTCACGGCAGGCACGACGTGTTCAGGCAGGATTTTTGAAAACGGCGGTAATTCGAAACGCGTGAGTAATGGATTGGTCATAAGCGCAGTCCTGTCCTGTTAAAGAGAGTGAGTGAAGCGCACGATCCGGCGCTCTGCATAACGTTGTAGCATGGGGTTAAGTGTAGAGGATTTCAATGGCAGGCGTTGCGCTGAACTGCTTATCGCTGCAATACCCATTTGCACAGACGGTGCCGTTTCTACTATGGAATCAAAGTTCTAAGAAGACTCGGACTGCGCGTATACTCATCACAACGGCGACAAGGAGACCGCATGTTGAATTTCATTCAGGCAATACTGCCGCTACTTATGCTTATCGGGCTGGTGCTCATCTTGCCAAAATGGCGACGTCGAAAAAACAGCGCGGCAGAGTCCATGGGATTGCGCAAGATATCGCTAACCACCAAAACTTTTCGGCCCGGCAAAGGGGGCCAGCTGTTACCCACTGATTACTATTTCGATGAAGAGCATTTCTATGAAATTCAGCTTGATGTAAAAAAATCTGTTCCACTGAGTGCGATAACCAAAGTCGAACGCGACATTATCAAGGTGAATAACCGTTCCTTCTGGATAGTGACTTATATAATTGACGGACAGACAAAACAGGCGCGTTTTCGTCACAACTATACCCTGTTCAATACGGCGTTTGCCGATTTCCTGGAGGCGGTTAAACGCGCCAATCCTGATGCCAGCGTACGTGAGCTGAGCACGTGGAACCTGTGAGCATCACGATGCCGGCAACGCCAGCACCGTTGTAACGCTTACTTCGCTTTATGCGCCGTCGCATACGCCGCTGAGAGGTTCAGGCGTTGCCAGAAGTTCTGATCGGCAGTTTCGCCAGAGAGCGGGTAACCGTCTGGCAGTGCGGTTTTCACCATCAATTCACGCCGCGCTGCCGCCGACAGGTTTGGCAGCGCCGCTTCCAGAAGCACTTCCGCCCCTTCCGGTACTTTGACCGGCTGCGCTTTGCCTTTTTGCTGCGGCAGGTCGTAGGACATGGTGAAGCGGTAAAATTCTTTCATCGCCGGATCGCGGTACGGATCGTCTTTGCCCACCGTTTTCGCGCACTCCGCAAGCGACGTGCCGCACTCTTTTTCCAGCGCTACGCGCAGCTGATCGCGCGCTTCATTAAACAGCGCACGATAGCGCGGATCGTTGAGGTAATGCGCCACGTTACGCTGGGCTACCATTCTTGACCCCATCACATCCAGCGGATAGTGCACGCCAAGCACAATGCGCGAGTAGCCATAGCGGGCACCGCGTTCCACCAGAGAATCAAAGCGTTCCGGGATCATCTCTGCCATCAACAGCGCATCGGTATAGCCGGTATTAGTATGGCCGCTCGGGAAAGAGCCACCCTCAGCGGAATATGGTTTGTTGTCTTTCACCACCACATCATCAGGGACCTGGTGGATGGTGTTGCCCTGAATGAGAAACGGACGCTTGTAGTCGAAGTGTTTCTTCGCCGCGCCGGTGCTAACTTCACTGGCTTTAATTAGCGCAGCCGCTTTACCTAACTCACCTTTGTCATAGGCGGTGATAAATGCTTTACCCAGGCGAGGGCCAAGCGCGTCGGACAGGAAGTACAGGTAGCTGATACCTTCTGCATCCGCCAGCGCCTGATGGCGCAGCCCCTGAGTGGCGTCGAGGTTAATTTTCTCAACGGTGTTCAGGTTGGCTTCCAGTTCGGAGGCAGGCAGCTTATTGAATGAGGAGAGCAATTCAATGCCTGCCTGCTGGTTATCTTTTACTTTGAAATCATAGCCGCTGGCTTTCAGCCAGGCGGTGTCGGCCTGTTTTGCACTTTGCGACGCTTTTTCCAGGCGCTCGCGCTCCACCTTTGCGCCGTCGCCTTTGAGCGCAGCACGCAGCGCGGCCAGCGACTGGTTTTCCAGCGCATCAAACGCCTGACTTTCCGAAGCTGGCGTGGTGGTATTGGCAATATCGCGCGCCGTACTGAGTGACACATCTTTCGCCATCGCCTGGTGAGCAAGCAGCAGGGAGGCGGTTAATAGTGTTAGACGGATTTTCATTTTTTATCCTTTTATTCAAGTGATTACCTTGCCTGCGCTCGACGCTAGCCCTACAAGTTGACGCTTTTGTGACAGGGATAAATTTTGAAACGTTTTACGACCGCCTGAAACAACCGCAGGGTTCAACGGCATTCCCGCGCAATCTACGGTAAACTGTCGCTAATCTCGTTCATATTCTGGAAATTCTATCTCCATGCTCAGTTATCGCCACAGCTTCCACGCCGGCAACCATGCCGACGTTCTCAAACACACCGTTCAGAGCCTGATCATTGAAGCGCTCAAGGAAAAAGAGAAACCGTTTCTCTATCTCGATACCCATGCGGGTGCGGGCCGCTATCAACTCTCCGGTGAACATGCCGAACGTACCGGGGAGTATCTGGAAGGGATTGGGCGCATCTGGCAACAGGATGATCTTCCGGCTGAACTTGAGCCCTATATGAATGTGATTCGCCATTTCAACCGTAGCGAAAGCCTGCGCTACTATCCCGGTTCACCGCTGATTGCCCGTCAGTTGCTGCGCGAGCAGGACAGTCTGTTCCTGACCGAGCTGCATCCGAGCGACTATCCGCTGCTGCGCCAGGAGTTTCAGAAAGACGAGCGAGCCCGCGTTGAGCGTGCCGATGGCTACCAGCAGTTGAAATCTAAACTGCCGCCGGTTTCCCGTCGCGGCCTGGTGCTGATCGACCCGCCGTATGAAATCAAAAGCGACTATCAGGCCGTGGTATCCGGCATTAGCGAAGGTTACAAGCGCTTTGCTACCGGTACCTATGCCCTGTGGTACCCGGTGGTACTGCGCCAGCAAATCAAACGTATGGTGCATGACCTGGAAGCAACCGGCATTCGTAAAATCCTGCAGATTGAGCTGGCGGTTCGCCCGGACAGTGACCAGCGCGGGATGACGGCCTCCGGCATGATCGTGATTAACCCACCGTGGAAATTAGAAGCACAGATGAATAACGTGCTGCCGTGGCTGCACAGTAAACTGGTGCCAGCCGGGACAGGCCATACGCTCATCAACTGGATTGTTCCCGAGTAATCGCAGCAATCGAAGGATCTTTGCAGACAGCGCGTTACAATCGCGACACTTTCGACCTCGTTCAGGATTAAGCGCCTGCCCGGTAGGCGTACAGTGTTGCAGCGAGTCTGGACACGGACAGCGCGGAACAACCGCAGCGTACACGCAGTACGTGAGGAGTGTGAGCACTGCCAGGTCCAGGGTGGCAAATAAAATAGCCTAATTGGATAGGCTCTAAGGAATTAACCATGAGCAAACATTACGACTATATCGCCATTGGCGGTGGCAGCGGTGGCATTGCCTCAATTAACCGCGCCGCCATGTACGGCCAGAAGTGCGCGCTGATTGAAGCCAAAGAGCTGGGCGGCACCTGCGTGAATGTGGGTTGTGTTCCGAAAAAAGTGATGTGGCACGCGGCGCAAATCCGTGAGGCTATTGATCTGTACGGGCCGGACTACGGTTTCGACACCACCGTCAATCATTTCGACTGGAACAAGCTGGTCGCCAGCCGCACGGCCTACATTGACCGTATCCACACCTCTTATGACAACGTGCTGGGTAAAAACAATGTCGATGTGATTCGCGGTTTCGCCCGTTTTGTCGATGCGAAGACTATCGAGGTTAATGGCGAGACGATCACTGCCGATCACATCTTGATCGCCACCGGTGGTCGCCCAAGTCATCCGAAGATTCCGGGTGCGGAATACGGTATCGACTCAGACGGTTTCTTCGCCCTGCCCGCGTTGCCGAAACGCGTGGCGGTGGTAGGCGCAGGCTATATTGCCGTTGAACTGGCCGGAGTGATTAACGGGCTGGGTGCAGAAGCACATCTGTTCGTGCGCAAGCACTCGCCGCTGCGTAGCTTCGACCCGATAATCAGCGAAACGCTGGTTGAAGTGATGGCAGCCGAAGGCCCGACGCTGCATACCCAGGCTGTACCGAAAGCGGTGGTGAAAAACGCCGATGGCAGCCTGACGCTGGAGCTGGACGATGGACGCAGCCAGACGGTGGACTGCCTGATTTGGGCGATTGGCCGTGAACCGGCGAATGACACTTTCAATCTGGAAGTCACAGGGGTGAAAACCGACGAGAAAGGTTTCATCGTGGTGGATAAATTCCAGAATACCTCCGTGCCGGGTATTTACGCCGTGGGTGACAATACAGGAGCGGTTGAGCTGACCCCTGTCGCCGTGGCCGCAGGCCGTCGCCTCTCTGAACGCCTGTTCAATAACAAGCCGGACGAACATCTGGATTACAGCAACATTCCTACCGTAGTGTTCAGCCATCCGCCGATCGGCACCGTCGGTTTAACCGAGCCGCAGGCGCGCGAGCAGTATGGCGATAGCGAAGTTAAAGTGTATAAATCATCGTTTACCGCGATGTATACCGCCGTGACCTCTCACCGTCAGCCGTGCCGCATGAAATTAGTCTGCGTTGGCCCGGAAGAGAAAATTGTCGGTATCCACGGCATCGGTTTCGGGATGGATGAAATTCTGCAAGGCTTCGCGGTCGCGCTGAAAATGGGCGCCACTAAAAAGGATTTCGACAATACCGTGGCGATTCACCCGACAGCGGCAGAAGAATTTGTCACCATGCGGTAACCTCCTCCCCTGATGAACCCCTGTCCGGGCTACCGCGTGTAGCCTGGACAGGTGCGCAGCACCGCCTCCGGTAATAATATCTTCCTCCTCGATCTCTCCTGACACTATGCTGTCAGGAGGGGGGTGTCATTATCTCGTTGTCGAAAACACAACGAGGACGAGAAAATGAGCAACATTATCAACTGGTTTGAGATTCCGGTTCAGGACCTGCAACGGGCAACGGCATTTTATGCACATTGCATCAACGCGCAATTTCGTCAGGAGCATGTCGCCGGTATGTCGATGGCGGTCTTTCATTATCAGGAGCCGTCGACTGGCGGGGCGCTGGTAAAATCAGAGACGTTACAGCCTTCAACGGACGGCACCGTGGTCTATCTCTATACCGCAGATATCGCCGCTTCCCTCCAGAAAGTGGCGGAAAAAGGTGGCTCCTGCTGCTTCGGGCCAGAAATTTTACCGGATGATATTGGCACCATCGCGCTTATCATTGACAGTGAAGGGAATAAAGTCGGGCTTCATCAACCAGCCTGATAATGCTTATTGGATGCTGACAGGAAACTTGCCATGAGCCGCCGTGCCGATCGTCTGTTCCAGATAGTCCAGATACTGCGTACGCGCCGTCGGGTCACGGCCGCTCTGCTGGCCGAGAGGCTGGAGGTGTCGGAGCGTACCGTCTATCGGGATATTCGCGATTTGTCGCTTTCCGGCGTACCCATCCAGGGTGAGGCAGGGAGTGGGTATCGCCTGATGCCGGGTTTTGATATCCCACCGTTGATGTTCACCGCGATGGAAGTAGAAGCGCTGATCGCGGCGATCGGCATGCTGCAAACCTGGAGCGGCGACGCACTGGCTAACGCGGCGGGTTCGGCACAGGAAAAGCTGCTGGCGGTGCTGCCGACAGACAGACGCATCCTGGCCGAACGAAACCGCATTCTGACCCCGGACTTTGGCAAGCACCCACAGACGCGGCGCTGGTTTGATATATTCCATCAGGCCATGCGCCAGCGTGATGAGGTCTGGATTGGTTATGAGAACGAGCAGGGTGAAGGCTCTGAGCGGGTGATTCATCCGCTCGGCCTCTCTTTCTGGGGAGAGGTGTGGGTACTGGTAGCCTGGTGCGAGTTGCGTCAGGATTATCGCTGCTTCCGCCTCGATCGCTGCCTGGCCGTGACCTTAACCGGAAACCAGTTTGTCGAACGGCCCGACAGATCCCTTGAGGATTTTATCCGCCAGCAAAAAGCGAGAGCTAAGCGAGACGGTGAAAAGCAGTACTGACCGTCAGCAACCACCAGGCATGACACGCTCAATCTGCCCTCTACCTGCATTAGCGCGCCGGGACGTTACCCTATTTTCCCGGCCCTGATGTTAATCGGCCAGCTAAAGGTGCGCGTGCGGGCCGGGTCGCCCCAGAGGTTGCGCACATCATCGTAAAAACGAATTAGCAGGCCTTCCTGTCCGGCGTCACGCGCGCGCTTCACCGCAGACCAGGTGGAGAGATACCCCATCAAGGCGTCAAGATCCCACTGCAAACGAATCTCCATTTCCGGCACGGCCATTTCCGTAAACGGGAAAGCGATGCCCGCATACCCGTTGTCCACCAGTTGCCGTTCCGGAGGCCAGTAGGGGCCAATCTCGTCGTAGTAGAACTGGCGAAAGCGCGTCCAAATGGTCTCGTCAGGATTGAGAACGCCGTAGCTGATAATCGCGATCACCGCGTCTGGCGCCGCAATCCGCTGAACTTCACGGTAAAAGGCCGGTAAATCAAACCAGTGGGCTGCCTGGGCGACGGTAATCAGATTGATATCGCGCAGCGTCTGAGGAAGCTGTTCCGCCGGGCCTGTCAGATACTCAATGCGGGCATGCGGCGTGGCGTTGTCGATTTGCGTCTGACTGGGATCAATGCCCGTCACCTTGTTGAAAGCTGAGGCCAGTAAAAGGGTTAACTGGCCCGTACCGCAACCGACATCCAGCGCATGGCGACGCTCCGGCGTCACCGAAAGCAGGTAGTCCAGCAAGGCTGTGGGGTATTCCGGGCGATAGCGGGCGTAATCAGCGCCGCCGCTTGCAAACCAGTTCAGCATGGGGATTCCTCTGTTTAGTAAAAATACAGTAGTGCGAATGAATTTTTACGACAAGGGGAATGAAATGGAAATTGACGGGAAGGATAAGTGACGGACGCCGGAAATGAGAAAGCCGACTCCGCAGAGTCGGCCAGGTTGTCTGTTAAAGCTTAAAGCTACCAACGACGTTTTCGAGTTGTACGGTTTGTTCTTCCATGGACTGCGCGGCCGCCGCAACTTCTTCGACCAGCGCCGCATTCTGCTGCGTCGCGCTATCGAGCTGGTTAATGGCGATGTTGATCTGGGCAATCCCACGACTTTGTTCATCGCTGGAAGAGCTGATTTCTGAGATCAGTACGCCCACGCCTTCAACTTTTTCCATCAGGCCGTCCATCGTCGTACCCGCCTGACGGACCAGTCCGCTGCCCTGTTCAATGCTGCTCACCGACTCTTCAATCAATTTCTTGATCTCCTGAGCCGAACGGGCACTGCGTTGCGCCAGTGAACGAACTTCCCCGGCGACCACGGCGAAGCCACGCCCGTGTTCACCCGCCCTTGCCGCCTCCACCGCAGCGTTAAGCGCAAGGATGTTGGTCTGGAAGGCGATGCCGTCAATCACACTGATGATTTCCACCACCTTAGAGGAGGACTCATTGATGTTATTCATCGTGGAGACGACTTTGTTAACCACATTGGCCCCTTGTTTCGCCGCCGCTGAGGCCTCTTCCGCCAGCTTATTCGCCTGCAATGCATTCTCTGCATTAAGGCGCACGGTACTGGTTAACTCTTCCATGGAAGCCGCCGTTTCCACAATCGAGGCCGATTGATCTTCGGTACGCGAGGAGAGATTCAGGTTGCCGCTGGCAATCTGGCGCGAAGCCGAAGAGATCGCCATTGAGCTATTCCCTACCTGCTGCATCAGTTCATTAAGGAACGAAATAAACTTATTGAAGTTATTGATAATGGCGTTAAATTCCGGACTCTTACTTTGCGCAAGACGCTGCGTTAAATCCGCACCACCGCTGGACAGCGCTTCAATATTACGATTGAGCAGCGTCACATTATGGAAAATGTTGCGCACAATGATCATCATGATAAAGACGATAAGTATTCCAATAATCGCCTGCACGATGGTCAGTTTGGTCATAATAGCGTCAGACAGGCTTACCAGGTGGCTGCTCGGAATGTCGACTGCCATAAACCACGGGCTGCCGCTGATTGGCAGAACGAACAGGGAATGCGCCCCGTCTTCACCGTCATAGCTGCCACGCACTTCTTTTGTTTTACCCTGGCCTAACAGGCCCATTAACGGTGCCGCCGCCGGAATGCCCAGATCGCGAACGTTTGACAGCGCCGGTTTATCCTGTACGGAGGAACCGTTGCCGACGATTTTGCCGTCCGCTTCGACAATCAGTACGCTGCCGTTTACCGCTTTGCCCATGTCGACTGCAAGCTGGTTAAAGAAGCCCAGCGTCACGTCAATGGTCGCCACGCCCCAGGCTTTACCGTCTTTCCAGATCGCCATTGCACAGTTAGTCCTCGGCTGCGGGCTGGCTGCGTCCTGATAGGCTTTCGCCCATGCACATTCGCCTTTTGGCGCATTCATGCCGTCTTTATACCAGGGTTGTTCCCAGTATTTTGCCGATTCCGGCTGGTTCCATACGGTATTGACCTGCAGATTGCCGCCTCCGTCGCGGGCATAGAAGGTACTGAATTTGTCCCGTGCCGGATCACGCTGACCAGGCAAAGGCCAAATCCCGCCGCCGAATACGTTTAAATCGCCATATTGGTTAACCAGACGCGGTAATAATTCATCGATTTGCTCACTTTGCAGCCCGACAACCAATTCTGTGATTGAGCGTTGCTGAGCCTTAACGCGGTTCATCTGTTCTTTAATCGCGTTACTTTGTAATTCAACCGTCGCCTGAATATTTTTGGTCTCAGTTTCAATAATCTGCGGAGAAACGAATTGCTTTATAACAATATAGGTAACAATCAATAAGATAACGAAAAAGCTTATAAGCAACAGGCCAATTCGGCCCTGGGTATTTTTCCATGTCATAATGGCAGCACTCAATCTGGTTGAACTAGGTGTAATAACGACATTTATTTGAAATTCTTTAATCTAAATCGTGCTACGGTTTCATATAAAAGCGCATTCAAAGGACAAAATGATGTTTTAGAAAAAAACGCTCTGCCGTTCACATTTTTAAGTGCCATGCCCTGTTTCTATAAAAGATAATATCGGCGTAATGAATTATTTCCTGTGGATGAGCATACATCGATGATATCAATAATATTTTTATCAATATGCGAACATTCTCATGAAACCAGATATGAAAGCATTTTAATCGCTATGAGTAACCTTATATTTCGCAGGCAATTTCCCTAAGCTAAATATGTGCAACGCGATCCGAAACGAATACCATTCCCATCAAAATAAGCGTCTTCCTGTTAAAATGTCAGCCATGAGACAATATTTGCAGGTAATCAGATGAAGTATTTCCGGGTGATACATTGCGGACAACAATTCGGAAAACGGCCGCCAGGTTGAAAACACGTACATCATAAACGTCTGCGCACCGTGAGGGACAATTCACCAATCACTCTCAATATTTACGCTACGCGAGTCTCATACGCGTTTGCGCGTAAACTGTTGTTCCCGCATCTTGCTGCCCCACTGTTCCCCCTGCCACTCTTTTGCCAGCAGAAAACCAAAGGATTCATAAAGCCGCCGCGCCGCATCAAGTCCGCTAAAGGTCCACAGTTGCACCGCTGTGAAATTCTGACTGTCGCAGAAATCCATCGCTTCGCTGAGTAACCGACGGCCCACGCCGCTGCCACGGCAATCATCATCCAGAATGAACCAGCGAAGATGCTCCTCGTTATTACCCAGATCCTGCCCATCAATCGCGAGCGAACCCACAATCCGCCCATGATGAACGGCAAGCCAGATACGATTGCACGCCACATCCAGGCGCCCGGCAAAGTCAGCCAGCCCTGCCGCCACTTTGCTTTCAAAAAAACACCCGAAGCCATAATGGCGGGAGTAATAGCTGGCATGCATTTCGCTAATTCGGCCAATCATGCCAGGACGATAGCCTGAGACGATCTCAATCTCGCGTTGTTGCAATGGCACTTCACCGTTCCGGCAGGCTGCCAGCGCATGTGCATAAGCTGAAAGGCCAGCGGCAACAGCGTGTTGCCGGCAAGGGGTGAGATGCTCAAGCGCTTCAATTACCTGCATGCTGCCGTACTGGTTGATGCGCGCGACGCTCTCTTTTCCCTGAGCGGTGAGTTGCAGCTGTTTAAAACGCGCATCGACTCTGGACGGCACTTCATGAATTTCGCCCGCACGAACGAGCTTACCGAGCATACGGCTTACGCTGGATTTCTCCAGCCCCAACATCTGGACCAGTTGAGCTGCAGTCATAGCCCCCTGGTTGTCAATTTCTAACAGGGTATGCACCGCTGAGGGGGAATAGTCTGTGGCAGCAAGGGTGGCATGCATAAACCCCAGCTCGCGGACCATAAGACGGGAGGCAACACGGATCTCATTAACCAGACTGGCGTTTTGCATACCTGTAGCTCTTCAAAGAGATAGTTGAGTGATACAACCATCTGGTGGCATATCTGTCAACAGTCGCTCATGCGATCGTCTGCGTGAGCGTAAAAAAGCTAAAAATAGTCAAAAAAAGCATAAGCCTTACCGTGATTATTTTTTCACCACTAAAACAACCAAATAGCCACAGAACAGGCCTGCAAAGCGCGCCGTTTGCCGCTTCGCCTTTACAATCCTCTTCGCGCTAAACCCTTCACAGGCCGTATTTTTCGGCGCATAGTTGAGCAAATGTTCAGCAGAGGAAGAGAGTGGTTGTAATGGCAGACCGTCCGTTAATTATCCTGCAAGTAGGTTTCCCCTCAGAGTCTATTCGTGAAGCTCATGGCGATATCCCCGCCTGGTTTTGTCGTGCCATTCAGCATCCTCTGGAGAAAACAGAAGTGGTCAGAGTGTTTGAAGGCGAAGCGCTTCCGCCGCCGGATGCCAGCCGCGTGGCGGTGATTACCGGCTCATGGGCAATGGTCACAGACCGCCTCCCCTGGAGCGAAGCCGCCGCCGCGTGGGTACGCGAAGCCATATCAACAGGTATGTCGCTGTTTGGCGTCTGTTATGGTCATCAGTTAATGGCGCATGCATTAGGTGGGGAAGTGGAATGGCATCCGCAGGGGCGTGAGGTTGGCAGCCAGGCGATTCAACTTCATCCTCACGCCAGTAATGATGTGCTGCTCAGCACCCTGCCGCGTGAATTTCCGGCGCATTTGACCCATATGCAGACCGTCTCCCGCCTGCCGGAAGGGGCGCTGGCGCTGGCGTCATCCGCTCATGATCGGCACCAGATTGTTCGCTACGGACCCAATGCCATGTCGACGCAATTTCACCCGGAATTCACTCCAGAAATCGCCTCTGACATGATTCGCCAGCGCGAGGCTGTGCTGATTGAAGAAGGGTTTGATCCGCAGGCGCTATTATCAGCTGTTCAGCCGTCGCCGGAAGCTACAGAATTGCTGCGCCGCTTTGTACATCAAGCGCTTAATCGTGTGGCACCCCAGCAGGATATGCTGGCGCAGAGTGCCTGATGAACCATTGGGGGCATGGTTATGCCCCTGAAAAGAAAAATTATTGGTAGGTAAAGGTGAATTCACTGTTAGCTTTGACGAGGCCGCTCTGTACTGCACCACCTTTATAGTAATAATAAGCGTTAAAGTTTAAATTTTCACTGTTAGCCGCCGCGCTCAGTACTTCAATATTGTCACCAATTTTTATCGCATTACTGTTATACATAAGTTGAACACCAATATTATCGTTACCACTGAATGTGTTTACCAGAACATCTTCGCTGGCAATACCTGACATTTTGTCACCATTAAATTTGACACTGACTTTGGGTGAGTATTCGCAGGCGAGATTAATATGAAATTCTTTGGTCACACGGGTGTAGCGCCCGGAACCATGGCTCACTAAATCAGTACGATTAACCACGGGTAGGGTAACGTTGTTATCGAAGTTTTTGACATCACAGGTAGGAATAATGGGCGTGACAGATCCATTAAATTTAAAATAGAGATTAGCAAGCGATCCTATCCGTGATGATCCATATTGCCGTAATCCAATAGTCGCAATATTCGCACCATTCGGAATTGCAGCATAAGGATTATGGCTATTTCTCTTTAATCTAATTGACACCGGCTGGGTTGCCCTATTACTCACTGCCGTGGACGTTGAGCCATTCGTAGAGCAAATCCCATCCACCCAGACACATTTATTTATCGCCGTAGTACTGGACATCCAACTTGAATTGGCGATTTTAACTTCAATCGTAAATTCACGATCAATCAGTGCTGGGTCCAGTGTAACTGATTCAATCTTAACCAGATCTTTTGAAATAGGATTTGGCCAGCCATTCGCGGTGACCGACGCTGCTCCACTTGCTAAAGAAGTAATATCTCCCAATGTATTGGGGAAGCCTGAAGCATTCATATAGGCTGTTGCACTTGATTGATTAAAGTTAAAAGCCATAGCGCTTTTGGATAAGAACAATATGAACAGTGCACTTTTAAAATTCAGTTTCCCTTGAATCATAACAATCTCGTCCTTGTAAATGAATTAATGTCACTGGCAACATAACCACCTTGAATTATTCAAAATAGTTATATTTATTCATTCTCAGGCATCCTCAGACGTCTGATGTGATTAATAAAATGTAATTTCCATAACTTATACCCCGCTATTCGGGTCGTCAAGTCAGCAGTTATTAAAAATCAGACATCATTTGATGATTTTATTAATAATTCATTGGATGAATCCTTGGTTATTTAAAATCGATTGCTTACGATGATAAATCTAAGGTTGTTGGTGAAGAATATTTGAAAAAATGGTTATACATCAAAACTAACCACCTTTAATTCACTGATCAGCCACTGCAATGCCGACTGATAATCAAATAAGCGATGTGTTAACAGGATTAAGTCATAAGACGGTGCGCCATCGGGTAAATCCATAATTCGCAGCGGCATCATCGCGGCAAGTTCCTTCGCAATGCGGTACGGTACGCACATCAGATAACCCGACGCCACCGCCACACGCCCACCCACCGCGTAACTCTGCACCACCGTTGTTAGCGGGCGGTAGAGGTGCTGCGTCAGTAGCCAGCTATCAATATGGTCTGCGCCGGAACTGACCGCCGGGAGATGAATTTGCGCTTCCGTGACCAGGTGTTTAAGAGTCAGTTGTTCAGGAAGATCGCGACGCTCCACCGAAGCAATCGCCACATAATGGTCGGAAATCAGTGGGTGTTTATTAAAATAGTGGGGGATGTATTGCAGATTATCCACGCCGATAAAGGCATCCAGTTGCCCGCGTTCCACCCGTTCAAACTTAATGGTTTCCGAAAGAATATCGACGGACAGGCGAACATTAGGCGCAGAGTGTTTAAATTTCGCCGTCAGCGCAGGCATATACATAAATTCGAAGTAATCCACCGCGCCTATGTAGAAGGTGTGCGGATCTTTGCTCGGGTCGAAGTTACCTTTTCCCCGTGTGGCCGCCTCCAGTTTGCTCAGGGCATTTTCAATGACCGGGATCATCGACGCCGCGTAAGGCGTCGGTTCCATGCCATTGCGGGTGCGAACGAACATCTCATCATTAAGCTGTTCTCGCAGGCGATTGAGCGCATGGCTGAATGCCGACTGAGTAATATTGGCTTTGCGTGCCGCCCGGGTGACATTTTTTTCTTTGGCCAGAATAGGCACCAGGCGCAGCAAATTCAGATCCATCACCACTATGTACCCCATTCATTATTTCATGCAAATAATACATTTTATGCATAACACTGGAGATTGCTATAGTCATCACAACGTAAAGTAAGCACGCCTGGTGTTTATAAACTGCACACTTCAACATCTGCTTTTATGGAGACGCTCATGAGAAATGTAACGGTTGCCGCTACTCAAATGGCCTGCACCTGGGAACTGGAAAAAAACGTTGCCAACGCTGAGCGTCTGGTACGTGACGCGCACAGCAAAGGCGCGCAGGTTATCCTGATTCAGGAGCTGTTCGCGGCCCCCTACTTCTGTATCGATCAGAGCCCGGAGCACTATGCGCTGGCGCAGGAAGTAGCCACCAGCCCGTTGATCAAACATTTCTCCGCCCTGGCAAAAGAGCTGGAAGTTGTTCTGCCGTTAAGCCTGTTCGAAAAACACAATAATGCGTACTACAACTCGCTGGTGATGATCGATGCCGATGGCACCGTGATGGAAACCTACCGTAAAACGCATATTCCGAACGGCCCGGCCTATCAGGAAAAACAGTTCTTCATCCCAGGCGATACCGGCTTCAAAGTGTGGAATACCCGCTACGCGAAAATCGGCGTGGGCATCTGCTGGGATCAGTGGTTCCCTGAAACCGCACGCTGCCTGGCACTCAATGGCGCGGAAATCATCTTCTACCCGACGGCAATTGGTTCTGAACCAGCTTACCCGGATATCGACAGCCAGCCGCACTGGACGCGCGTTCAGCAGGGCCACGCTGCGGCAAACCTGGTGCCGGTTATCGCCTCTAACCGTATCGGTACCGAAGCGAGCAAATATATCGAAGGACTGGAAATGACCTTCTACGGTTCATCGTTTATCGCCGATCAGACCGGTGAGCTGGTCGCGCAGGCCAACAAAACCGACGAAGCGGTGCTGGTACACACCTTCGACCTGGACGCGATTGCCGCACAGCGCGCGTCATGGGGCCTGTTCCGCGACCGTCGTCCGAACATGTACGGCACCATCGCCACTTCTGACGGCAGCGAAAGGAGCAAATAATGTCCGCGCTGACAACTCCGCGTCAGGATGGCTTCGCTATGCCTGCAGAATGGGCGCCGCATCAGGCAGTCTGGATGTGCTGGCCTTATCGTACTGACAACTGGCGCGCCAATGGTGCGCCCGCACAGCAGGCGTTCGCCGCCGTGGCTGAGGCCATTTCCCGCACCACGCCGGTTATTATGGCGGTGCCCCGTGCTGAAATGGACAAAGCGCGCAGCACCATGCCAGCCAGCGTGACGCTGATTGAGATGGAAAGCGACGATGCCTGGATGCGCGACACCGGCCCAACCGTGGTCCGTAACCCGGCGGGAGAGATTCGCGCCGTGAGCTGGACGTTTAACGCCTGGGGTGGTTTGCAGGGCGGCCTGTATGAGAGCTGGGATAAAGACCAGCTCGTGGCAGGTCAGGTGGCGCAGTATCACCAGATGCCGTGCTATCACACTGACCTGATTCTGGAAGGCGGCTCTATTCACGTTGATGGCGAAGGTACACTCATGACCACCGCAGAGTGCCTGCTTAACCCGAACCGCAACTCACACCTGTCACAGGCGGAAATTGAGCAACAGTTGCGTGAGTATCTGGGCGTTGAGACCTTTATCTGGCTGCCGGAAGGGGTATTCAACGACGAAACCGATGGCCACATCGACAACATGTGCTGTTTTGTCCGCCCGGGTGAAGTAGCGTTGCACTGGACTGACGACGAGAACGACCCGCAGTATGCCCGCTCCGTTGCCGCACTCAACATCCTGGAAAACACCACGGATGCACGTGGTCGCAAGCTAAAAATCTGGAAAGTGCCGTCACCGCAGCCGCTGTATGCCAGCGCAGAAGAGACCTGTGACGTCGAAAAAGGGACAGCGATTGAGCGCACCGAAGGCAATCGTCTGGCGGGCTCTTACGTGAATTACCTGGTCAGTAACGAGCACATTATTTACCCGCTGCTGGACCCACAAACCGATGCGCAGGCCGAAGTGCTGTTCCGGCAGATGTTCCCGGATTTTCTGATTACCGGCGTTCCGGCTCGGGAAATCCTGCTCGGCGGTGGCAATATTCATTGCATTACGCAGCAGATCCCGCGTTAATTGCGCAGCCCCCTCTCTTTAAAAGGGAGAGGGGCAAACCCGTCATCAGCCCGCTCGATAAATCTCCCCGTCTCCTGTGAGGATTCACGGATGCGGCGCAAGCCCCTTAGCCGGACTACGATTTTGTAGCCCCGGTAAGCAAAAGCGCCACAGGGGAATGCTCCTGACCCCGCGTCATTCGCACGTACTCGACGCCTTTTTTAAAAAACTTCTCACCTTCGGCACGGAAACCAAACTTCTTATAGAAATTGACGGCCCCGATACGCGCATCAAGGCACACTTCCCGTACCCCGTCTGCCGTCATCTTTTCCAGTACCGACTGCAACAAAAAACCGCCAAAACCCTGCCCCTGATAGGTATCAAGAGTCGCGAATTTGCGAATCTGGCAAACCGACGCATCCAGCATAAAGACCGACAGGCAGCTTACCAGCTTACCGTTATGCAGCATGCCGAAATGCAACGCATCCTCGTCACCTTCCACCCGTGACGCATCACGGGGAAGTTGCGGCCATAACACCGGATGGCGAATATCAAGGCACTCATCAAGCGAAACCGTCGCGAATTCCATTATCGTCTCATGCAAATAGTGGGAAAACGCTGACGATAGCACGCAAAGGTGGCGGCAGGTCATTCGATAACCTGATGCACGGTTAATGCAGCGTTTCCCATAACAGCTTTATCAGCAGCGTGGCGGCCAGAATCAGGAACAGACGGCGGATCCACAGATTTCCGCCGCGCAGGGCAACACGTACGCCTACCAGCGAACCACAAATCGCGGAAACCCCTAACGGTATCGCCATTTCGTAATGAATCAGACCATTAGGAATTAAAAAGAATAGCGTGGAGAAATTGGTGCCGAAATTTACCACCTTCGCGCAGGCCGTGGCGCGTAAAAAATCAAAATGGAAAAAACGGATAAATAAAAAGAGCAGAAAACTGCCGGTCCCCGGGCCGATAAAGCCGTCATAAAAACCAATCGCAAAACCTGACAGTATCCCCTTAGCCAAATCGCCCCGGGTGGGTTCCCGGCTGGTATCGCTATGACCGAACTGCGGTTTAAACCACGTGTACGCCAGCATGATCGCCAGTACCACAATCACTATCGGACGCATCCAGTCTGATGGCATAAAATCAAGCAACCTTATGCCCGAGTATGCGCCAATAACCGCACTGATTGCGGTCGGCAAAATCAATGTCCATGGCAATCGCAGGCGCGCGGTAAATTGTTTAATAGACATCAGGTGCCCCATTACTGAGGAGCACTTATCGATTCCCATTATTTCGGCAGGTGTGAAATGCGGCAGAGTAGAATAAAACGTCGGCATGATAATCAACCCACCTACGCCTACCGCCGCATTGATAATTCCGGCAATAAATGCCACGGGTATTAATACCAATAATTCACTGCTCATTTGGTTTCCTGGTTCAGCGTACAGGCCTGCCACCCGCACGCGTGGGGGGAGCCTGTGAAAAGTGGAATCGCGTTTTATTTATAATCCGGCGGCTATAGTAAATTTGCGATTTATATCTGTCCAATATATAAATCTCTATATATTTATATATCCGGAAATATAAATGGAATTCCGTCACCTTCGCTATTTTCTGGCCGTGGCCGAGGAGCTTCACTTCACCCGCGCGGCAGAAAAGCTCAACATCGGCCAGCCGCCATTATCACAGCAGATCCAGGCGCTTGAGGAAGAGCTGGGCGTTCTGTTGTTCAATCGCACCCGGCGCAAAGTCGCCCTCACAGAGGCGGGCGAGCATTTGGCGATTAAGGCGAGGGAGATGTTGCGACTCAGCAGCGACCTGCCCGCAGATCTACAGGCTATCGCGCAGGGAAAAAGCGGGGAGTTACGCATTGGGTTTACCACCACCGGGCTGCTGGTTGATGAACTCAGCGAACCGCTCAAAGCCTTCCGCCGTCAGTTCCCTGCGGTTCGGGTCACCCTCAGCGAGATGTACTCACAACAGCAATTCACCGCTCTGCTGAATGAAGATATCGATGTAGGATACATTCGCGTCACGCCGGGCACAGCCCGTGATGGGCTCAATATCCGGGTTATCAGACGTGACCAGCTCTGCGTCGTGCTGCCGGACGATCATCCCAAAGCCACCTGTGAAACTCTCACCATCACCGATGTGAAAGATGAGCCTTTTATCTTTTATCCCGACACAGCCGGTGCGTCGGTGCCGGATAAGGTCAGGCGCATGTGTCAAAAATCGGGCTTCACCCCGTACGTAGTGCAGGAAGCGGCGGAAGTATTGACCCATATCGGGCTTGTCGGCGCCGGAGTTGGCGTCTCCGTCCTACCCAGGCCTATCGATCAGCTCAAACCAAAGGGGGTGAAATTTATCCCTCTTACCGAAGATGATGCAGAGTTATGCATGGCGATTGTCACCCGGGAGAGTGAAAATAACCCGCGAACGCTGAATTTTTTGCAGTTGCTGCCTGGCATGAATAGAGGAAATTCACCAGGCTAAAGGGATTGCCCGGAATATTCATAACCTGTTGCATTTTGAATGTTCTGAATTCTGGCGCTGCGCTTGCTGACATGTAGTAATTAAGCGACTGAAATAATAAAGATAAATAGATTTCGCTCTGTTTTCACCAGGGATTAAGTGTGATCTAGCGCACGCTTTGCACCCCAAAGATCGAAGCGAATGTCTAAGCTTATATATATGCCGGGAAACACCCGTAATCTCTTACGACGACCTCCGGAGGCCAGTATTATTATGTTCAACCAGAAACTTCACAGCGCTGAATCCGTAGAATTTGGGATCACAGAAGAACCCCGCTACGAAATCGATCCCTGCGAGTTAAAACTGGCTGAAATGATCGACGCGGAGCCGGAACCGGAAATGATCGAGGGGCTGCCCGCTTCGGATGCCCTGACCCCTTCCGATCGTTACCTGGAACTGTTTGAACACGTTCAGTCATCGCGTATTTTTGCCGACAGCAAAACATTCCCGGACTGTGCGCCGAAAATGGATCCGCTCGATATCTTAATTCGCTATCGCAAAATTAAGCGCAAGCCCGATTTTGACCTGCGTCTGTTTGTACAGGCGCACTTCTGGATGCCGGAAACCTATGGCAGTGAATATGTTTCCGATCCGGAAAACTCTCTTAAAGAGCATATCGACCAGCTCTGGCCAGTGCTGACACGTGAGCCGCAGGATCATATCCCGTGGTCATCGCTGCTTGCCCTGCCACAGGCCTACATCGTCCCCGGTGGCCGATTTAGCGAAACCTACTATTGGGACTCCTATTTCACCATGCTGGGGCTGGCGGAAAGCGGTCGCCACGACATGCTGAAATGCATGGCGGATAACTTCGCCTGGATGATTGAACGCTACGGTCATATTCCGAACGGTAACCGTACCTATTATCTCAGCCGTTCGCAGCCGCCAGTGTTCGCCCTGATGGTAGAACTGTTCGAAGAGGATGGTGTGCGCGGTGCGCGGCGCTATCTGGACCATCTGCTGATGGAGTATGACTTCTGGATGGATGGGGCGGAATCGCTGCTGCCAAACCAGGCCTATCGTCACGCGGTACGTATGCCTGACGGTTCCCTGCTCAACCGTTACTGGGACGACAGGGACACGCCGCGAGATGAATCCTGGCTGGAGGATGTGGAAACAGCTAAGCACTCCTCTCGCCCTGCTAACGAGGTTTATCGCGACCTCCGCGCAGGTGCGGCTTCCGGCTGGGACTACTCGTCGCGCTGGCTGCGTGACGCCAATCGCCTGGCAAGTATTCGCACCACCCAGTTTATCCCAATCGACCTGAACGCCTTCCTGTTCAAACTGGAAAGCGCTATCGCCAATATTGCCGGTTTAAAAGGCGAACGGGAGCAGGAGGCGCAATTCCGTCAGAAAGCCAGCGACAGACGCGCGGCGGTCAATCGTTACTTGTGGGATGAGGAAAAGGGCTGTTATCGCGATTACGACTGGCGTCGTGGTGAAATGGCGCTCTTTTCAGCGGCCAGCCTGGTGCCTTTGTATGTCGGCATGGCCACCCATGAGCAGGCCGATAAGCTGGCAGAGGCCACGCGCACCCGCCTGATGACGCCTGGCGGCATTCTGGCAACAGAGTATGAAACCGGCGAGCAGTGGGATAAGCCCAACGGCTGGGCTCCTTTACAGTGGATGGCGATACAGGGCTTTAAATTGTATGGCAACGACGCGCTGGGCGATGAGATTGCCCATAACTGGCTGCGTACCGTTAACCATTTCTACCAGCGCCACCACAAGCTTATTGAGAAATACCATATCGCCAGCAGTACGCCGCGCGAAGGGGGTGGGGGTGAATATCCGCTCCAGGATGGCTTTGGCTGGACAAACGGTGTGGTTAGACGCCTGATTGGCTTATACGGGGAGCCGTAGCTCCCCCGTTGACTCAGTCGATAACATCATAAATAGCCGACTGAATATCCGCCCATTTTTTCGTGTTATCGTCAGGCGCAGCCTTATAACGCAGTTGCGCCTGTTCCATTTCATAACGCTGACGTCTCACTACGGGTTCCGACGTACAGAATGCCTGCAAGTAGTTCTTACGCAGCGATGTCAGCTTCGTGCCAGAGGACATCTCATGCGTCATGTTCTCGATAAACCGACGACAAGGGCGGTTTTCATCCATCTGCAACCGATAACGCAGCAACATCTCCAGCACATCAGTGTAATCATTCGCCATTGCCTGTTCTGTCCATGACAATTTCCAGCTCATCCCCGTGCGCAGAAACAGCGAAACCACGCGGGTATCGTTGCGGTCGATAGCAGAACGGAAGTTGCCCTCATCACGGCTGATCCCCATTTTGGTCAGCTCCTCTTTTGGCGTCACTTTCTCTTTATCCTGAGAGATAGGAACCGTAATGCGCCCTTGATCCGCCAGCGGCACCGATACGGATGAGTCGCTGAACAACCAGAATGCTCCCGCCACGATGACCAGCACCGCAACACCGACTGCGCCCCACAGCGCTTTGGTAAGCATTTGTTCACGCTCCTCGCGGGTACGCGCGGCGCGTTTTTCCGGCCTTTCAATTCCATCGCGAATTTGCATAGCATCACCTCCCGCTGCACGATCTTTCTTGCGCGCCTGTTCCCAGAATCTCTCTAATTCATCTTCCGCCTCTTGCAGCAAGCTTGCGGGATTAATCTGTATGCGCCCGTCATCCCATGCTCGCTGCACTGGCCCGGTAATTTGCGGGTAATAGTTATCCAGCAGCATCACCTGGTTCGAGGTTAACGGTTGCCCCGCGACGACGGCACTGCGGATTTGCCGAATATCGTCCAGAAAAGTTTGCAGCGTTTTGCGCGGCTCAAGAAACAGGCTCAATACCGGTGAATCATTAAAAAGCCGGGCATAATGCTGACTAAATTCTTTTTTATCAATTAATAAAAGTGCCAGCTCGCTAAATAACATACCGCTGAGTACGTCGTTGCGATCGCCGATTTTCAACCAGCGACGAACGCAATCGGCGCCAAAACGCGTTTTCAGATGGTTGCTAAGCCGCAGCGCATCCGGCCAGGCATTCGTAACCAGCGATTTGAGCATCAACTCCAGTGCGCGTAACTGTTTTAACCCCTGCTGTTGCCCTTCGCGGTCCGCATTAAGGGTTGTCGGATAGGTCAGCAACGGCTGCTTTGCCCGTAGATGTTCCAGCGTGCGCACAAAACGCAGAGCGACAATGAGCTGGTTCTCTGTAACGTTCTGCCCCTTTTCATAATAGGGTACCAGTTGTTGCAAATGGCGTAGCTGCAGAGTGAATTGCGTTAATTCCGCATCATTGAGCCTTAACCGTTTCGCGACAGCGCCCCAACCGCCCAGGCTCAGACGCGCAATATCGAGTTGTTCAAGAAACCAGCGAGGGTCCTTCCCTTCGTCAAAATGCACATTAAGCAGCATTAATATTTCTTTTGATGCCTGACGAATAATTCCTGTGCATTGCTCGAATTGTTCCCCCAGGTTCTGCGAGGATATATGGGTCATTCTTTTCCTTTAAGTACAACCGGCGAAATAATTAACTGGCAAAAAGAAACGTTAATTTTTCTTTATTTATGGATAGTTAAAACATAGACCAGTTAATGATTATTATCAGTGATTGCGGTTTTAACACGAAAAAAACAATGGAGCTATTTTTATGCCGACGCTGCAAACTCCCCGGCTCATCTGCACTCCGATAACGCCACAAGACTGGCCTTTTTTCCTCGCACTGCAGCAGGACCAGCAGGTCATGCGTTACGTTGCCGAAGATCGCCCGCCAGAGGTCATCCGCGAGGCATTTGATGCCCGTCTGCCCGCCTGGTCTCCCGGCAGTGAACACTGGCTATGTCTCGTCGTTCGCGATATCGCCACGAAGGCCCCGCTTGGGGTCACGGGTTATCGTCACCATGAAGCAGACTGCGCCGAAGTCGGTTTTCTCTTTGCCACCCAGGCGCAGGGTAAAGGTTACGGGCTGGAGTCGTTACAGGCACTCTGCCGCTATGCCTTTGCCGAAGGGGGAGTACGCCGACTTATCGCGACCGTGACGGCAGGAAACAACGCCTCAAAGCGTTTGCTGGAAAAGGTGGGTTTTGTGCAGGAAGGTGAACTGCGCGAGGCGTTCTGGCTGGCGGGTCGCTGGCATAACGACTGGCTATTTGGTCTGCTGCACCATGAATACCGCGAAAGCAGATAATTCACCTGTCATCTTCCTCTCTCTGTGCCAGGCTTAGGCAGTGTTTTGGCAATAAAGAGGAGTGCATATGAAGAAGATTCTGCTGATAACAGGTTTTACAGCATTATTCTCCATGGCGGCATTCGCGCAGGATGCGACTGGTTTAAAGACGGATAAAGCGCCGCCACCGCCGCATAAAATGGAAGATGGCTATCGTGGAATGGAAGATGCCCGTAGCATGACCATTCAACAGGCAAAAACCATGCATGACGGAGCTTCCGTTTCGCTCAAAGGGTACCTTGTGAAGAAAACGGGGGAAGATCTCTATCAGTTCCGCGACAAAACCGGGCAAATTGACGTGTATATCCCTATGGCCATCTTCGATGGCAAAAATGTCTCCCCGGATGAACTGGTGGGCATTAGCGGGTCGTTAGATGCTAAACAGAAGCCGGCGCGTATCAAAGTGAGTCACTTTCAGAAGCAATAATTATCTCACCGCCCGGGGGCATGACGCCGCCGGGCAAATGATAACGCATTTTACTGATATCAATAGAGAAACCACGCTAAGCTATCGGACTTCTACAGGAACATCCCGCCAGAGACTTCCACGCGCTGAGCATTCATCCATGCCAGATCATCACTCAGCAGTGCCGCCATCGCGCCACCAATATCATCCGGCTTACCAACGCGCCCCAGCGCCGTTTGCCCGGCAATATGTTTATTAATTTGCGGGTTATCACGGACTTCGCCACCGCGGAAATCGGTCTCAATCGCGCCAGGGGCAATGATATTGACGGAAATCCTGCGAGCACCCAACTCTTTGGCCTGATAGCGGGTCAGCACTTCCATCGCCCCTTTCATTGCGCCATAAGTCGCGTATCCCGGCAGCGCAAAACGCGCCAGTCCGCTGGAAACATTGAGGATGCGACCACCATCCGCCAGCAACGGCAACAGGCGCTGCGTCAGGAAGAAGGGACCTTTAAAATGGATGTTCATTAATTCATCAAATTGCGCTTCGCTGGCCTCAGCGAAGGGAACTGCAATGCCGACACCGGCATTGTTCAATAAATAATCAAACGTATCCCGATTCCACACGTTTTTAAGCTGCTGTTGTACATTCAGGGCGAAAGCTTCAAAGCTCGCTACATCGCCGACGTTTAACTGTAAAGCCACCGCTTTCACGCCTTTTCCCTCAATTTCCGCCACAACTTCATCAGCCGCCTGCTGGTTGCTGTTGTAGGTCAGGATAACGGCGGTTCCGCGTTCAGCCAGCTTCAGCGCTGCGTTTTTCCCCAGTCCACGGCTGCCGCCGGTTACTAATGCGATACGTTGTGTCATAAGAAACCTCGTTTTGTTTGCTGTTCACTGTGGAAAAAGCTTATTAGCTGGTGGTAAAACAATAAAGACGCTGAATTACGCTTCACTGTTTCATTTACAACAACAATGGATGCAGGCGATGGATAAAATTTATGCAATGCAACTGTTCATCCGCGTGGCAGAACTGGAGAGTTTTTCCCGCGCGGCAGACTCATTAGGACTCCCCAAAGGCAGTGTTTCGCGCCAAATTCAGGCACTGGAAAATCACCTCGGTACACAGCTCTTACATCGCACAACACGACGGGTACAGCTCACCCAGGACGGTATGGTCTATTACGAGCGGGCCAAAGATTTGCTCGCCAATATGGACGAACTCGACGGCCTTTTTCTGCACGACCCTTCAAGCATCAGCGGGCGGTTGCGCGTTGATATGCCTGTGGCGGTAGCGAAAAACCTGGTTATTCCACGGCTACCCGCGTTTTTGCAGCACTATCCCGGCATTGAGCTGGAGCTGAGCAGCAGCGACCGGCTGGTGGATATTATTCGCGAAGGGTTTGATTGCGTGGTGCGCGTCGGCACGCTGAAAGATTCCGGCCTGATTGCCCGCCCGCTGGGTAAGCTTTCGATTATCAACTGCGCCAGCCCCGACTACCTGGCGCGCTTCGGCTATCCGGAGAGTCTGGAGGATCTCTCTTCGCATGCGGTCGTCCATTACGCCCTCAACCTCGGCGCACGTCCGCAAGGCTTTGAAGTTTGTCTTGATAAACAGACCACATGGGTGAAAACCGGCGGTATTTTGACGGTAAACAGTACCGAGACCTATCACGCCGCCTGCCTCGCAGGACTGGGGATTATCCAGGTGCCGCGCGTCGGCGTACGGGAGGCTCTGCGCGCAGGAAAGTTGGTGGAGATCCTGCCGCAATATCGTGCAGAACCCATGCCGGTATCACTTATTTATCCCCATCGCCGTAATCTGTCGCGCCGCGTACACCTGTTTATGGAGTGGCTGGCCGGGGTGATGAAAGATTATGTCGATTAGACGCAGTCTATAATTTTATTTACTGCGAGCTATAAAGAAGGAAAATTGCCCTGATGACGCCGGAAAACAGCGAAAAACGTCCGACCCAGGATCTGGATTACGAGCCAGTCAGAAAAATGGACACCTCGGGAATATCAACGAAAGACAACACTCCCAAATCTGATGACAACGCGGCGCGATCAACGCTGGAAACCGTCACTGACGTGGCGAAAAAAGTGCAGCGCCGTCCGATGATTGCGCATCTGATTCGCGCCACTGAGCGTTTTAATGACCGTATGGGAAACCAGTTCGGCGCGGCCATCACCTATTTCTCATTTTTGTCGATGATACCCATCCTGATGGTCTCTTTTGCCGCTGCCGGGTTTGTTCTGGCCTCACACCCCACGCTATTGCAGGATATTTTCAATAAAATCCTGAACAACGTGAGCGACCCGACGCTGGCGACAACCCTGAAAAACACCATCAATACCGCCGTGCAACAGCGAACGACGGTAGGTATTGTCGGGCTGGCCATTGCGCTCTACTCCGGCATTAACTGGATGGGCAACCTGCGCGAAGCGATACGCGCACAGTCGCGGGATGTCTGGGAGCGAAACCCTCAGGACCAGGAAAAAATCTGGGTGAAATATTTCCGTGATTTTATTTCGCTGATTGGTCTGCTGGTGGCGCTGATTGTCACCCTTTCCATCACTTCCGTTGCCGGTTCGGCGCAGCAGATGATTATCTCCGCACTCTATCTGGATAATATTGAGTGGCTTAAACCTGCATGGCGACTGATTGGTCTGGCGATCTCTGTATTTGCCAACTACTTGTTGTTCTTCTGGATTTTCTGGCGTCTACCGCGTCACCGTCCACGTAAAAAAGCATTGATTCGCGGTACGTTTATTGCGGCGATCGGCTTTGAGGTGATTAAAATCGTGATGACATATACATTGCCATCGCTGGTGCAATCGCCTTCTGGCGCCGCCTTCGGTTCGGTACTGGGCCTGATGGCATTCTTTTACTTTTTTGCCCGACTGACGCTGTTTTGCGCCGCATGGATTGCCACTGCGCACTACAAAGACGATCCACGCATGCCAGGCAGAACACACCGTTAAAACCCTAATTGGGCTGAATATTTCAGCCCAATTCATCATTTCAGCATTAATATCCAGGTTGTAACTTTTATTTAACCGAAAACCAGTTTTAAATTCTATTATTGAAAATATGTGAAGCATTTCATAGAAGATAAATCGTAAGTCTGAAAATTATCCGCTTTTTGCCTGGTTTTCGTACGTTTCCGCACTTTGTTACAGATTGAAATGTCGCTTTTGCTGTGGCTAATATGGTCGTTCGTTCGCCAAAAATAAGAAAATTTTATGCAAGCCACAGCCACAACCTTAGACAACGAGCAGGAAATCACGCCGGTAAACTCACGCAGTAAAGTCGTTATCGCTTCACTGATTGGTACCGCCATCGAGTTCTTCGATTTCTACATTTATGCCACTGCGGCAGTTATCGTTTTCCCGCATATCTTCTTCAAGCAGGGGGATCCGACCGCCGCAACGCTGCAGTCGCTCGCTACCTTTGCGATCGCTTTCGTTGCACGTCCAATCGGCTCCGCCGTGTTTGGTCATTTCGGCGACCGCGTAGGGCGTAAAGTCACCCTGGTTGCGTCGTTGCTGACAATGGGGATCTCTACTGTATTAATTGGCCTGTTACCGGGCTATGAGACCATCGGCGTGATGGCGCCGCTGCTGCTGGCGCTGGCACGTTTTGGTCAGGGTCTGGGCCTGGGCGGCGAATGGGGCGGCGCGGCGCTTCTGGCGACAGAGAACGCACCGCCACGTAAACGTGCGCTGTATGGCTCCTTCCCACAACTGGGCGCACCGATTGGCTTCTTCTTTGCAAACGGCACCTTCCTGCTGCTCTCCTGGTTACTGACCGACGAGCAGTTTATGAGCTGGGGCTGGCGCATACCGTTCATCTTCTCTGCCGTGCTGGTGCTGATTGGCCTGTACGTGCGTGTTTCCCTGCATGAAACACCGGTTTTTGCGAAAATTGCCGCTGCGAAAAAACAGGTGAAAATCCCGCTGGGTACCCTGCTGACCAAACATGTCCGTGTAACCGTGCTGGGTACCTTCATTATGCTGGCCACTTACACGCTGTTCTACATCATGACCGTCTATTCCATGACGTTCAGCACCTCGCCGACCGGGCTGGGTATGCCGCGAAACGAAGTGCTGTGGATGCTGATGATGGCGGTAATTGGTTTTGGTGTGATGGTGCCGGTCGCCGGACTGCTGGCCGATAAATATGGCCGTCGTAAAAGTATGATCACAATTACAACACTGATCATTCTGTTTGCACTGTTCGTTTTCCCGCCGCTGTTAGGCTCCGGCAACCCGGCGCTGGTAATGGCTTATCTGCTGATCGGTCTGAGCCTGATGGGGCTGACTTTTGGCCCGATGGGTGCACTGCTGCCAGAACTGTTCCCGACCGAAGTGCGCTACACCGGTGCATCCTTCTCGTATAACGTGTCATCGATTCTGGGCGCGTCCGTTGCCCCGTATATCGCCACCTGGCTGCAGGCGAACTACGGTCTGACGTATGTGGGGATTTATCTGGCGGTAATGGCAGCCTTGACGCTGACCGCGTTGGTGCTGACTCACGAGACCAAACACCAGTCACTGTAATGGGCAGGGCCTGATGGCCTGCCCCTGACCTCTTTCCCGGGTGCGGCGTAAACGCCTTATCCGGGCCACGTTCTCGTCATCTGCTATCCACACCAGTGCCTTTTTACCCCGGCAAGCTTCGCACCGCCGGGGTTGTCTCTGCGTTTTTACATCTGTCACCTGACCGTCCCCTCTCCCCTGCAGGGATGGCGTCGCGATCACATTACTTTTTCATCTGTGCCAGAATCGTCCGGCACTGGTTTGCTTCGCCTTCCGATGGAGAAATTAATGCCAGTAGCGCAGCCGCAGGCGTCACCAGCGTTGCCAGCGCCGCGGCCACCGCACCACGGGCAATCAGCGGTCCGGGTTTTACCCCGGCCTGCGGATTTTTAAAAGTCCCGCGCACATACAACGGCGAACGCAGCGTAACGATACGGACTCCCTTACTTTCCGGGTTAATGGTCAGGTCCAGTTGCTCCGAGGCGAAACTCGCCGTACCCGTGACATTCACCAGTGCATTTTCGGTATCAAACGCGAAGATTTGCGGACGCGCCACGCCATTAACCAGATCGAGATTCGCCGCAGCGCAGTTCACCCGCACTTCATCGTCGCCAAAGATCGTACCAATAACGTAATTTCCCACGTTCAGCCCGGCAATCTCCATCAGGTTACGGCTGATAAGCCCGTCATTCATCAACAGCTTAAGGTTCCCGTTGCTGGTACCCAGCAACGCCGCCACGGAGTTCCCTGTACCCCTGATATCCGCATCGCCATTCATCTCCCCCAGCGTTTTCTGCATCAGTTCGACATTTGGCATCAGTTGTTTCAGTTTTAACCGTCGAGCCTGAATTTCCGCCCGCCCCTGCATCGGCTTTTTATCCCCTTCGAGACGAACATTGGACGAAATCGTCCCGCCCGCTAAGCCAAACTTCAACGGCTGCAGTTTCAGATCAGCATTCTGTAAAATGATATGAGTGGTGAGGTCGCTGATTGGCAGCGTGCTGCCATGTTCAATACGCTTACCTTTAAAACGTACGTCAGCATCCATGGTGTCCCATTTATCGGTTTCAAAACGATCGTACGGCAACACCTTCCCGGCAGGCTGAATATTTTTTTCACCCTTCTTCTGCTCTGCCTGTTTCGCTTTCTCTCCTCCTTTACCGGAATCCACGCCGATCAAGGGTCCAAGGTCGGCCAGGCGAAGCTGACGGGATTCCAGATTGCCTTCCAGTTTCGGACGTGGTTTACCGGTGGTGTAAGTTAGCGAACCATGGATATCGCTGTCGCCAATACGCCCGTTAAAATCGCGATAATCGTAGACACTGCTTTTTTCACTATCAATTTTCGCCACTAAATGACCATCCGTTTCAAACGGCGGGGTATCCGGCAGCAGCACACCCGTCAGTTCGTAGAGATCCCCCAGGGTATCGCCAGCGAATTTCAACTGCAGGTCGACGCCACCCATTTTCATCGGGTCGTTAACTTTACCGACAAACGCGACACGGGTGTTCCCGGAACGGAAATCAGCCTGAACCGGGAAAGGTGTGCTCTCGCTGCGTAGCGCCAGCATGCCACCGATTTTTCCCGTGCCTGTGAGCGGTTGGCCGTTGTAACGTCCCTGCGCTTTCAGCCCGAAAACATAATCTGCCACGCGGGTCTTATCTTTACTGTCGCCAGTGACTTCATTGAAAGGGAGCGGTTTTCCTAACGGATCGACCAGGATCTCGATATCCGCTTTACTCACCTTGTCGTCGATTGCGATACGCCCCTGATCGAAGAGAATATTGTCCAGACGGAAGGACCAGCCAGAGGGCTGCGCATTGGGATCGTTATTTTCTGCACTGGCGAGATTAAAGGTCCAGTTGTTGTTCTTTTCAGACAGGCGGATCAGGCGTGCATCCGGCTTTTGCAGTTTGATCCACGGCAGATAAACGGTTTTGGTTAATAGCGCCAGCGGTGCGAGAGTGGCTTCAACGCGCGGCAGGTGCACCATGGTGACTTCCGGGATCTCAGGCGGGTTACCCAGGATAATATCGTCGGCATGAATGTGCGGCCAGGGTATCCAGCTACGCCAGCCCGTTTCCTCTTTTTGTCGCTCCCATACCACTCCTAAATCGCCGCGAATAGCAAAGGGGCGATTAAGTTCGGTAGAGACTTTCTGATTAATAGTAGGTTTGAGGCGGTTCCAGTCAAAGGTGGCGATAATAATGATGGCCACCACAATCAATAAAACCAGTGTTCCAGTGACAGCAATAATCGCTTTGCTTGCTTTCGTCATGCGGGCGCCCTTTCTTTATTGCCTTGCCTGTCATAAAGATAGCCGAGGCTGGCAGAAAGGGGTTGCCTGCGATCAGAGCTCCAGCAATACGTTTTCCAGCGTATCCAGCGGAACCGGGCGTGAAAGGAAGTAGCCTTGTGCGGCAAAAGCAGGAGAATTCTGAACGTCGCGCCACTCGTCAAGGGTTTCAACACCTTCAACAATCACGCCCTGGCAATAACGATTCATCAGCTGAATGAGCAACGTGAACAGGTTGCGTCCTTCCGGCGTCTTGCGCAGCATAATAAACAGATCGCGCGATACTTTGATGTAGTCATAATGCACTTCGCTAAGCGCCGAGAAGTTAGCCATGCCGGTACCGAAATCATCCAGCCACAGCGGCCCCATTTCGCTGATCGTGGCGAAAGTGGAGTCTTGCGGCAGGCGAATATGCTCTACCAGTTCAAAACGGATCCACGGTACGGTGTCGATAAGTGCTCTTAATGTTTTATTCGAGCGCATTGCAATTAGCGTGGGCCCGTCGACATTTACGGATGCCAGCACGCCGTGCTGCTCGAAAAAGTCTTTCTGTTTGGCCAGCAGAGCGATCTGTTCGTGTACTACATCCACACGCTGACGCACCGCGACCTCAGAAAAATAGCGGTCCGGCGGAATGCGCTGATCGGGCTGGCTCGGATGCGTCACAATGGTCAGCACTTCAACCGCCATCAGGCGACCATCGGTTTTGTAAATAGGCTGGTAAGTATAAGCACGCTCACACTGCAGCCAAAAACGACGTTCCTGTAGGCTTTCTATGCTCGCCTCGGAGTAGTTCAGCCGCTGGATAACCTGCTTTAACTTCATTTCTTCTTCCTGTTGAAAATGAGTAGCTCCGGAGCTCTCGTCATTGGGTTATCGGCCCGTGAGGAGAGAACTTTACCTCCAGGAGCCACGCAAAATGAAAAAGCACTTTGCGCAATCAGCAGAGAATACGTTCTGTGTCAAAAAAATAATGGAACGTCGTTTTAATATAGTTGACCGTGAAACGCGCACAACGCACACTACCGTTAACTTATCTGATTCAGGTTCCGGACTATGTCAAAGAAAATTGCCGTCATCGGCGAATGCATGATTGAACTGTCACAAAAAGGCGCGGAAGTGAATCGCGGTTTCGGTGGCGACACACTCAATACGTCGGTTTATATCGCCCGTCAGGTAGACGCCACGGCGTTATCCGTGCACTACGTTACTGCGCTGGGTACCGACAGTTTCAGCCAACAGATGCTGGAATCCTGGCAGGCAGAAAACGTCGATACCAGCCTGACACAACGTATGGAAAATCGGCTGCCGGGCCTGTATTACATTGAAACCGATGAGACCGGCGAGCGTACCTTTTATTACTGGCGTAACGAAGCTGCGGCAAAATTCTGGCTGGAAAGCGAGCAGTCTGCCGCCATTTGTGAAGAGCTGGCAACCTTTGATTATTTGTATCTCAGCGGCATCAGCCTGGCCATTTTAAGCCCGGCCAGCCGTCGCAAACTGCTTTCGCTGTTACAGGAATGCCGCGCAAACGGCGGTCAGGTGATTTTCGACAATAACTACCGTCCGCGTTTGTGGGCCAGCAAAGAAGAGACCCGCGAGGTCTATCAGCAGATGCTCGCCTGTACCGACATCGCGTTCCTGACGCTGGATGATGAAGACCTGCTGTGGGGCGCACAGCCGGTGGAAGATGTTATCGCACGCACTCAACAGGCTGGCGTAAAAGAGGTGGTAATTAAACGTGGCGCGGATTCCTGCCTGGTCGCAATCCAGGGAGAAGCCCTGAAAGAAGTGCCAGCGGTGAAATTGCCAAAAGAGAAAGTGGTGGATACTACCGCAGCGGGTGATTCCTTCAGCGCCGGCTATCTGGCGGTGCGCCTGACAGGTGGTGATGCCGAAGCCGCCGCCAGACGCGGCCACTTAACAGCCAGTACGGTGATTCAATACCGTGGCGCGATAATTCCGCGCAACGCTATGCCGAATTAAGGTTTTTCCTGCCTCCTGTCCGGGGCAGGTCTTTTTCCCCTCCCCCAAAAGGGAGAGGGGAAGTTCGCAGATACCGTTATGCCGCATCCGGGAATGTCCCAAAAGATTACTGCTGTGGCGGAATATCCGACACATCCTGATGGGCATCATCTGTATTTGCTGGCGCGGCATTCTGCTCACCAGAAGACATCAACTCTTCCCAGCTCGCCTGCAGGTCCTTCATGTTGTATTCCGGCTCGCCTTTCGGCTGCAGTAATACCAATGCCATATCCTGCGAAAGCTGCTGACGTAAATCCTGATTCAACATCTCTTTCGTCAGGCTGCTCAGGAAGTTCTGACGCAACTTTTGATACTGCTCGGGAGCGATATCCACCACCTGGTTTTGCAGCGAACGCATACGCTGGCTAATCAGGATGTCGGTATCGGTTCGGGCATAAGTGGCAAACAGCTTCTGGAGTTCAAGGTTTTTTTGCGCGACCAGCGCATCAAACTCTTCTTCCGGCAGACCGCGATCGCGCACTTTCGCCAGTTCGCGGGCCACGATATCCAGATTGCTGTTCAGTTTATCGTTTGGTGAATCAAGATTGATTGCGCATTGCGCGCGCTGGAATAACACCCGGCAGTCGAAGCTCAAACCAATGTCTTTCACGTTGGTTTTCGTCAGATACTGCTGAACATGCCAGAATAGCGCCTCGCGGGCTAAGTCTGCGCGCCAGTAACGTTGCAACGCTGCAGATTCACGAATCGGCTGCCAGGCGGTATCCCACATGATGGACAGGCGATCCTGACGCACTGAATCCGTCATGATACTCACTGGCTGACGCGGTAGCGGCGATAAGGTTGGTACTGGTGCGGGCGTTTCGCGCTTGCCTTTCAGATCGCCAAACGCCTTATTAATCTGTTCCGCAACCGCCCGGCTGTCTACGTTACCCACCACAATCAGCGTCATCGCATCCGGGGTGTACCATTTCTGATGGAACGCCTGGAGCTGTTTTGCATCCAGCGGTTGTTTAAGAGTTTCGGCCGGATCATGGCCGAGCAACGACGAGCCTTTCAGGCGGTAGCGCCACCAGTTGTCTTTGGTGTTACCCGGCCAGGTCGCCACCATATCTTCGCTGGCCAGCGCATGATTAATCGTTTCCGGCGTAATGGCGAGTCGCCCGGTGCTGTCTGATAGCCAGACCAGCGCTTCTTTGAGCAAATCGTTGCGGTTATTCGGCAGGCTCAGGTTGAACATCGTGTATTCATACGAGACCAGCGCGGGGGGTAACGGACGCTTCGGGTCGATACCCTGCTGCCACAGTGAACGGACCTGCGCGGGTTGCAGGCTGCCGCTGTGGGTCAGCGCAATACGTGGGAGAAAATGGCTAAAACCGCTCTGTTGCGTACTCTCGGTGAGCGAACCGGTATTAATAGACAGACGTACTTCGATGCGATCGCTGGGGCGTTGTGGTGTGGCCAGGACTTGCCATTGCAAACCATTTGCCAGTGTCCCCTGCTGCCAGGCCGGGTCGGGCTGGAGCGCATCTGCCTGCACATAACCGACAGCTGCCATCATGAGCAAACCGCCTGTTAGCAATCGAATTTTTGTGCCCTGCATGAGAACCCCTGATCAACGTTCCTGGTTAAAAAGTCAGCCCCGACATGTCTGGAGGCTAAAAGATACTTTAACACTTCGCTGTTAGACCTCGCGAATCGCAAAATGTCACACAGCGAAGTGAAATATCCCGAGCAATTCGTTATGAATTGTGACGGGCCAGGGATTAATTATGCGCAGGCACCCGCAGCCCGACAAGGACTACGGGGCTAAGTAGTGAAATTAAGAGGAGATTTCGCCGGTTTTGCTACTCGATACACGATTATTCAGCGTATCTGTCAGCTTTTTCTGATCGAGTTCTTTTACCCATTTCGCCACGACTACGGTCGCCACGCCATTACCGACAAGGTTGGTGAGCGCACGCGCTTCTGACATAAAGCGGTCGATACCCAGGATCAGCGCCAGGCCTGCCACCGGTAAATGCCCCACCGCAGAAATGGTCGCCGCCAGAACGATAAAGCCGCTCCCGGTCACTCCCGCGGCACCTTTTGATGAGAGCAACAGGACCACCAGCAGCGTTATCTGATGGAAAATATCCATATGGCTGTTGGTGGCCTGGGCGATAAAGACGGCTGCCATCGTCAGGTAAATAGAGGTTCCGTCGAGGTTAAACGAGTAGCCGGTAGGGATAACCAGCCCTACAACGGATTTTCGGCAGCCGAGGCGCTCCATTTTCTCAAGCATACGTGGCAGCGCGGACTCTGAAGAGGAGGTTCCCAGTACAATCAGCAGCTCTTCGCGGATATAACGGATAAATTTGAAAATATTGAAACCCGTCGCGCGGGCAATCGAACCCAGCACCACCACCACGAACAGAATACAGGTGATATAAAAGCAGATAATAAGCTGCCCCAACTGGATCAGCGTGCCAACCCCATACTTACCGATGGTAAAGGCCATTGCGCCAAACGCACCAATTGGCGCAAGACGCATAATGAAGTTGATGATGCCGAAGATGACCTGCGAGAAACTTTCAATCACATTGAAAATCAGCTGGCCCTTGTTGCCCAGCCGGTGCAGCGCGAAACCAAACAGCACGGCAAACAGCAGCACCTGTAAAATATTGCCGCTGGCAAACGCGCCAATAACGCTGCCCGGGATAACGTCCATGAGGAAGGCGACGATACCCTGCTCTTTGGCCTGTTCCGCATACACCGCGACCGCTTTGGCATCCAGTGTTGACGGATCAACGTTCATCCCCGCGCCGGGCTGCACAACGTTGACGATAATCAGGCCGATAATCAGCGCCAGGGTACTGACCACTTCAAAATAGAGCAACGCCACCGCACCGGTGCGACCGACCGCCTTCATGCTTTCCATACCGGCGATACCTGTCACCACCGTACAGAAGATGACAGGGGCGATGATCATTTTAATCAGCTTAACGAAGGCATCACCAAGCGGTTTCATCTGCGCGCCCAGTTCAGGGTAGAAATGGCCGAGCAAAATACCGATAGCGATTGCCGTCAGTACCTGGAAATACAGACTTTTAAACAGAGAGGTTTTCATAGGGTGTCCTTGAGGTATAAACCACAGGCTTTTTAGGGGTTTCTCGCGCCTGCGGGTTAAAAATAACACCCAGAAAACATGACAGAAATATACTCACATCAAATTTGAAACAATGATGTTAAAAAATTAGAGCTGACTCGTACAAGCCAGCAACATTTCAACTATTTTCAGCATTGTCTGAGGTCGAAAAATAACGCGCTTCAAATGCTTCCGGCGTCATGGCGCGATCAAATAAAAACCCCTGTACGATTTCCACACCCGCCTTTTGCAGCCATTCGCGCTGGGCTTCGGTTTCTACCCCTTCTGCGATAATGCTTAAACCCAGGCTTCGCGCCATGTGGATAATCGACGCCACCATGCTGCTATCCTCGGGCAGCCCTTCAACGAAAATTTTGTCGATTTTAAGTACATCAACCGGCAATGACTTCATGTGGTGTAATTGACGTAACCCGGCGTACCCCATGCCGAAATCGTCCAGCGCGATGCGCACGCCCGCATTACGCAGCGGACGCAATATCGTCACCGCCGCCTGTGGGTCATCAATGCGGCGACTCTCAGTCACTTCAAGAATCAAGGTGTTGGGTTTAATTCGGTAGCGGTTGAGCAGTTCCAGCATGTCCGGCACCATATTGTGATGCATCAGCTGCAACGCCGAGAGATTCACCGACAGCGGCATCATCAGCCCGCGCTCTTGCCAGGCAGACAGCAGACGGCACGACTCTTCCAGCACCCAGTACCCCACGGTCACCATCAGCCCGCACGACTCTATACGTTCGATTAGCCCTTCCGGCAGTTCCCATCTGCCTTCCGGCTGCTCCATACGCAGCAATACTTCGGCGCTGACCACCGTATTCGTGGCGAGGTCTACCTGCGGCTGAAGCCAGATGGCGAATTTATGGTGGTCAAGCGCAGTCAGGATATTGCTCTCTTCCGTAAGCCGTTTTTGCGCTTCTTCCATCTGCTGCGGATCGAAGAACTGAATCTGATTTTTCCCTTTGCGTCGCGATGTGAACGCCGCCGAAACCGCACGTCGGTAAAGCTGTTCTGCCGTCTGATCGCTATGGAACATCGCCACACCGATGCTGGCGCTCGGGCGCAACTGAATACCGTGAATGGGCACGCGCTCATTGATAACAGTGAGTACTTGCTGACCTAATGTAATGGCGTGCCACGGCTCTTTCACCCCGTGAGCGATAATGGCGAAGTCATACGCGCTAACCTGGGCGAGCACCATCCGCGGCGAAATGACGGATTTCAGCTTCTCTACCAGGGTCAGCAGCAGCATCTCGCGCTGTGACTCTTTCAATACACCCGCCGTATCCTGCAATGTTTCACAGGCAATAAACATCAGCGCGGTGGTCTTCTGCCGTGCCACAACCTGATCCAGCAGCGCCATCAGGAAGGCTTTGTTTGGCAGCTCCGATACCGGGAAGAGAGTCGACTGGGTGTTCAGCTCATCATGCTGTCGCAACAGGTTTTGTTGATTACGGTTATAGCTGCGCACCAGGTTGCCGATTTCATCATCCTGGTGATGACGAGGCAACGCCAGCTGGTGCCCAATCTGGTCCTGCTGTGGCACATCGCTCAGCTCACGGGCGATTTTCCGCAACGGATGGACGATCAAGCGGTTGATACACCAGGTGATCGCCACGGTCATGATCAGCGTTAAAAGTAAGTAAGCAGTCACCAACGTTGAAAGCGTACTCATCACAAATTTATAGACGCGATAAGAATCCGCTTCGAGCACCAGATAGGCAATCGGCTGTGGGTTGGCCGGGCGCTGCAGGGAATAAATGGGCAAGGAAATCTGGATTGGCAGCTCGAATACCCGCGCGATCATCATCGGCACCGGGCGCTCGGGAATAAAACGCAGGCGCAACGCCTGAAACTGGTTTGGCAGCACCACATCCGCCCGGATAACCACCCCGGCAGGTTTAATTTGTTTAAGGACCGACTCTGCCTCAGGAAAATCAGCCTTTAGTATGGCTTCGGACAGCGGTTCACGTACCGAACGGGCAATACTCTCCAGTTGCGTAGCCGTGTTGTAGCGATTCTGCTGAACAAAATGAAACAGCAAAATGACGCAAAAAATGAAAATAAACACCATCGCCACGGAAAAAACCGCAGTCATCTGTTTAATCGTTAAAGAACGGCTGACACGCAAAATCACTCTCCAGAGATACACAAGCGCAGGGCAATAAAATATTACTCCGCCGCCAGAGTATACCCTATCGTAACAGTTTGAGATAAAGAGGCAGCAAGATTGCCTCAGCGACAACGCTGTGAGGGAAAAGCGTCAGCAATACGCAGAATAATAAGCATAATTTTCATGTGGCGGGCCTTATTACCCGCCACGCTTTCCCCAGGAATTATCCTCATTTTACCAGTCGGCGTAGGGTGTCAGAGTTTGCGGCGGCATATCCATATCGCCCTGCCATCCGGCGGCAGAATAACGGATAAAGAGCATTCCCTGGCTTGGCGTGTAATCTTTCGCCTGCTGAATATTCACCCCCAGGCCAACGGACCAGTTCGGGTTAATACGCCGTTCAATTAAAGCCTGTGCGGTATAACCCACGCCGCTGGATGAACTTCCCTCCTCCAGCGCGGTTCTGGCGTCGGTACGATAACCCGCCGGGATCAGATTCAGTAACGGATAGCTTCGCTCCGTTTTCTTACGCGAATGTGACCACGAGGCAGACCCGCCAAGCTCCCAGGACCAGTTTTCCGTACGCTGACGCCAGGTCACGGGCACAGAAAATGACAAATATTCTTGCGGGCTGTAATAGCCCCCTTGTCCCAGGGTGTAGTGGCTCAGGTCTTTGTCGTAGTGCCAAATCATATTATTCAGACCAATGGTCAAACGGCGGTTATTGTCGTTAATAAGCTTGTAGTAATACCCCGCCATCCAGCGCACTCGCCAGTTGTCAGCCACATTCTTCCCGGTCAACTGATCGGCGCCCAACGAGGCCCAGACACCGTGCGCCTCGCCACGGTCATAGCTCATGCTGGCGGTTGCGCCGTTCGCACGCACGCCGCCCCAGGTGGTACCGGGATGATCGCCATTGCCGTTATCTTTTTGTCCGCCAAACGCCAGTAAGGAACTGGATATTGGACGACGATGGACGTTCAGCGTGTAGCCAATCACACCGATATCATTGCTGTAGCTCAGGCCGCCGACGATATCCACCACGTTAAAGCCAATTGGCGTGGTGCCAATATCCATATCCCAGGTCTTGTTACGCCAGCCTACCGCAACGCTTACGCCATTAGCCGTCTGGCTACGATCCCCCCCCTCGCAGGCCACTTCATTACAGGTTCCCCAGTGCGGCGAATATGTTCCATCATCTTTAAGCGAGAATTTTCCGGCATCCATATTCACCATGTCGGTACGGAAGAACATCCTGCCGTCAGCCAGCGGCGCATCGGCCTGCAGCATAGTGGTATGGGCTTTCAAATCAGAGTAGCCGCCCGTACCGCTCGATCCCCAGTAGTTATGCTCCAGCGTGACATTAACATCCTGCTGGCGATACAGATCGGCGGCATCACTGCGCACGCCGCGTTTCAGCCAGTCATCATTCTCATTGTTCCGGGTTTTATAGGTGAATTCGTCATTGCTGGTGGGGCGGGTTGGCGTTATCCCGGATGCCACCATCGCGTCTTTATAGCTTTCCAGCGCGGCCTGCGGCTGCCCCTCCTGTACCTGGAAACGCGCCGCATCACGCAGCACCAGCGCGCTTTCCATGGAAGGCGGCAGCCCCTTCGCCTGCGGCACAATTTCGCTGAATGTTTCACGGGCAGCGTCATTATCCCCCACCGCCGCCTGGACCATCGCTACCCGGCGTTGGGTATTGATCGTCCGTGGCGCAGTCGGGGTTGCAGCAGGTAATTTCGCCAGCTGTTCGCGGGAGGCCATGCGGTTGCCCTCGGCAGCATAAATTTCTGCCAGCCCCAGTACCGCATCTTCATTGTTCGGCTCGCGATGCAACACGCGCTGATACGTCGATATCGCCGTGGGGTTATCGCCCCGCTGCTGCGCCCAGTCGGCCAGCGTCAAATCGATACGCGTCGACGCAGGCTGTTGTTGAAGAAAAGCCATCGCCTCTGGTTCATGCCCCGCATCGCGCAACTGGTTAGCCCGCGCCAGTACCTGATTGGCCTCCAGCCTGTCGGAGAGTTCCTGAA
Organism: Phytobacter palmae; assembly: GCF_039409775.1. NCBI lineage: Bacteria > Pseudomonadati > Pseudomonadota > Gammaproteobacteria > Enterobacterales > Enterobacteriaceae > Phytobacter > Phytobacter palmae. The sequence continues at coordinate 232,508 of NZ_JBCIVJ010000002.1, forward strand.
TATTGCTGTTCCACTTGTCGCGCGGCAGCGTGTTGAGGTGCGCCAGCGCCGCGCTCTCCTGGTTATTACCGGAAAGATAGAGACCGTAAGCATAAACCTGCTCAGGATCAGCAGGTTTACTGCGCGCCAGTGCGCGCATCTGCGCGTCAGCTTCAATCTGTTGGCCGGCGGAGCGCAAATCGCTTGCCAGACGGTAAGTGACCCACACGCTCCCCGGGTCCAGTGCCAGTCGTCGTTTTTGCAGCACGGCGGCCTGCGCCCAGTTGCCCTGGTTCTCCAGACGCTCCGCCTCTTGCGCGAGCCGATCGTTGGCCAGGCTGCGTTCAATATCATTAATGCTGCGACGTTGGCTGGCGTTAAGTGACTCAATAAAGGCATCGGCTTTTTCCGCTGACTGCGCACGGTAGATATTCGCCAGGCCACGTACCGCGTTGCTGTTGCCGCTGTCCATACGCAGCGCCTGGTAATAGAAACGCTCTGCGGCGGCGGTATCTTTGCGAGCCATGGCCGCATCACCCAGCCCCAGTACCGCGTAGCTATCGGTATTATCAATTGCACGCGCTTGTTGGTAGAGGCGTTCCGCCTGGGCCGGATTTTTCGCCGCCAGTTGTGCATCGCCTTGTTGAATCAGCAGCCAGTAACGGTTCACCTTAAGCAGGCTGTCCCACTTGCTACGATTATCGCTGTTGGGATCGAGCGCAATGGCCCGCTCAAACTGCGCCACCGCCCGGGCGCGATCGCCCTTCTGGGAATAGGCCTGCCCCAGCGCCCCGATGGCTTCGCTGTCCTGATGATTTTTGCTTACTGCATCCTGCAACGCGCCAATCGCCGTACCGCCCTTTCCCGCTTCCACTGCAGCCAGCCCGCTGGCACGCTCCCGAAATGCCGGATCGGCCAACTGTTTCTGTTGTGCGTCAAGCTGCTGGCGCGCCGTGACAACCGTATCGCCTTCACTGAACACACTCAGGAAACGCTTGAGCGCCGCCACGCTTTTTTCGCTGACGGGCATACCTTGAATCTGCTGATACCAGAGGGTTGCTGCGGTATCGCGCCCGGTGTTGTTTTTCGCCATTTGCTCAAGAACGGTAAAGGCTTCTTCGTTGCGTCCGTCGGCGATCAACAACCGTGCCAGCGTACTTTGCAAATCTGCATTTCCCGGATTACTGGCATTAAGGGCTTTCAGTTGCGTGATGGCTTCGTTATGTCGCGCCGGTACTTTCGCCACCTGGACCCAGTATTCCGCCGCCAGATCGCCAACTGGCACACTGCCGTCAAATATCTTCTCATAGCCAGCAACGGCCTCCTGCGGATGCCCCGTGGCGGCCTGCAAGCGCGCTTCCTGTAAGGCCTGTCGTCCCTGGGGCGTTGAGAGCGCCATGGTGATACGCGACGCTTTGGTCGCGCTGGCGTTTGGTGCAAGAGAATTCAGCCGCTCCATCTGCTTTTGCGCACCGGCATTATCTCCCTGACGCAGCAGATAGCGCAGGCGTGCGGCAATCACATCCGGGTCATCAGGGGCCATTAATTCAAGGCGATATAACGACTGGCGTACCAAATCTTCGCGTTGGGTGGTTTCGCCCAGGCGTACCTGTTCCAGCAGTTGTTGTTGCACGCCCGGCGCCGCCTGCGCGAAAGGCATCACTGAGATGCCGAGCGTGAAAGACAATAAACTTAATATGAACTTGCGCATTGCTGGCCCCAGTCAGGTTGTAACTCACCACGAGGGGTGAAGCGAAAACGGTGCTCGTCCCAACCTTGTCCAAAAAGAGTCAGAACATAACTGTAATACGCGTCTTTGCCGGGAAAGTTATCCGCCACCCGCTGACGCTGCACCGCCTGGGCATCACGATCTTGTAAAAACGGCAACAGTACCGCCGAGAAACCCACAGGGCCATTACCCTGTCCCTTGCCGGTCGCCACGTTGATTTTTTCTGGCGGCACGCCCTGTTTCGCCGTCATTATTTCCATGGGTTTGAGGCGCGCCAGCATACGCGCCTTTTGCGGATCGCTGTCGTGCATCATGCCTGCCCATGCATAAACACGGATCGCATCATAACTGCCGGTAAGCGACTTATCGGATTTAAGCTGCCAGCCCTTATTTTTCTGATAACGTACCCAGTCAGGCGAGAACCCCTTCGGTGCGGTTTCCATAATTAAGCGCAGGTTGGTCTCCCGCAGCGTTGTCCAGGGCGCGCCATAACGGGTGAAATACTGGGCCAGTTGAGGCGGCAGATAGCCGGGATTGAAGCGCCAGACATCGTTATCCGCAAAACCTACTTTGCCCGGAAGCAGCATGGAGCCGAGGCCGGGGACGGTGATAACCTCTTCTTTGGCAATGCGTGAGAGCAGTGCTTTTCCGAGCGCGGTATAATCAGGCATGTCCCACAGCCGCCCGGCTTCCAGCAGAGACCAGGCAATCCAGATATCGCCATCCGATGCGGAATTGGTATCCAGTACCGTCCATTCTGTTTCGTTTTTCCGCCCCCACAGCCATGCAGGCAGCCGTGCGCCTAAATCCCCCTGCGCCAGATTATTCTGCGTCCAGTTCAGCAGCGTTTTAAATGCATCGCGATCGTTCGCCGCAAGGGCAAAGAACAGGGCATAGCTTTGCCCCTCAGAGGTGGTTATCTGGCGGGCATCGCTCGGGTCGATGACCCGCCCGCCATCGCTAATATAGCTCTGTTTAAAGCGCTCCCATGCAGGCCAGCTACAGGCGGCGCTCACCTGCGCCGCCGCCAGCATAAGCGCCGCCATGATCGTCCAGCGTAGCGCTTTCATCACCGCTTACTCGTGATCCGGGTCGAGACGACGACGGCTGATAATACGCAGCAGACGCCACAGCACCCACGCCAGCAATACCACGCTCACCGCGGCCAGAATCGCCAGCAGCACCGGATGGTTCGCCAGCGCGTACCAGATACGTTCATACCAGGGTAAATGCCCCACGTAGTAAATATCACCGACACGCAGACCGCTCACCCCCGACTCACGAATCACCGACACGGAGCCGAAAATCGCGGCACGTTTACCGCTGTCATTCATCGCGCCATTTAACAACTCATAGCCGCGCGGGCTGTCTGCCAGCAGCGCAACCACACTGCGCTGATCGTTATAAGGCGACTGGAAGCCAATAATGGCTGCCATCGGGCCGCTGGACGATACCGAGGTCTGCGAATCGGCCTGACGATCGACATCATCTGGCGTAACGCCAGGGAACGGTGTCTGACGCATTGGCGTTTTCACCCAGCTTTGCGCCGCGTGAACCAGCAGATCGATACGTTTGTCGTCTTTCAGTTTTTCCGGGAGAGCGCCAATGATCATGATGTCGGCATCTTTACCCTGAATCTGCGTACCGTCATTGGTCAATGTCACGTTGATAGCCGGGAAGCCCGTTTGCGCGCCCACGGTAGCCAGAGAGTCCAGCAGCGTGTTCATTTGCCCTTCTGTGGGGTCTGGCGGCACCACAACAATGGTTTCAGACAGATCGGCCATTCGGGTAAACGGGAAGCCAGCATTAGCAAAGGCGCGCAGATCCGGCATCGCGAGGAAATGGTAATACTTCGAGAAGTCGATGGTGGAATCGTCGCCAATAACCACACGGTTCTGCACCGGCTGGAACGTGACGCAGTTGTCGATAGTGCCACCCGGCACAGGATTCATATACTGGAAGTCAAAGCGCAGTTGGTTCACCGCCCCCAGTTTCAGCGCCGGAATAGAAACATCGGTTTTGCCATCCAGCAGCCCCTGTAATATCGGCAGGCGCAGCAGCAGTCGGTTGGTATCCTGATTGCTGATCAGACTGAAATATTGCAGAAACTGATTGTTCAGGCTGATATCCATGCGCGAACTGTCTTTGGTTGGCGGTGCGGTATAGCGATAGTTCAGGTGCATATCGATACCGTTGCTGCGCAACAGGTAGAGATCCGGCGGCAGGTTCAACGCGACGTTGATCGACGCTGGCTGCAATCCCGTGGACTGCAACTGCTCTTCATAGCTTTTCAGTTCACCAAATGTTACCGCGCGATCGGTGCGTATCCAGTTCGGCGCGTCATAGGGTTTGCGCGCCAGCAGTGGTTTCACTTCATCAACGGTGACACTGCTGCCACGGAACAGCACGTTACCCTGGGCGATACCTTTTGCCGCCTGTAACAGGTCTTTGTCATCGCGCCCGAATACCACCAGCAGTTTTACATAAGGGTTGTTCGGGTGACTCATCATGGTGATGGTCGGGGCGTTCACAGGCGGTGCATCACGCAGAAAATCCGGACGCTTATCATTGGTCGCGAAAATAATCGCGTTACGATCCGGCAGACCGTTGTACATGACCGGGAAGTTATGCCCCCGCCAGCCAGAACGTGAACCAAACCAGGAGGCAATGACCGCCGCCGCCTGCTGTTCAACCAGATCCGGCGCACCGGCGAAGACCATCGGCAGCGTTAACGGACGGGTGTCACGTGGATCGAAGAACGGGATCGGGAAGTGGGACAGATCGTTTTGTACGGCCAGCGTCTGGTAAGAAAGTTCCAGCGAACTACTGCGACCAATATCCATCCACAGCGTAGTGCTGGCCGGGTTTTCGCAGACATCGCGATAGTGGCCGACAAACTCCAGCCGCACGCGGTTGAAGTCGGTAATGTAAAGCGGGTCGATGGGCACCTGAGCAAACGTCTTTTTCCCCAGTTGTTCTTTAGTGACCGGCAGCACGCCCATCAGTTCGTCATTCAGGTAGACCTTCAGCTGCGACTGTACCGGCAGCAGTGAGGGGGACGGGGTATATTCGAGATTCAACAGCGCTTTCGACACCACTTCATCGCTGCGTGTACCGAACTCAATGCCATTGTTCGGGTTGATACCGCGCAGCACCATACTGCCCGGCGGCGGCGCAATCTCCGCAAATGTCAGCCTGACCTCACGCGACGGCGCATTTGCCAGCGTCACGCCCGGCGTTACCTGCCCCGTGGCCTGGCTTCCGGCCGGGTGGGCTGGTTGCGTTTGCCCCTCTGTTGGGGTAGTGGGTACCAGCGTTTCCGATTGTGCCGGCGCTGGCGTCACGACCGGCTGGGTTGCAGGCGCGACGGCAGGCACGGTGGGGGCCGCTTGCGCCGTCGGATTAGCGGGTGCCGCATACGTCATCAGGGAGGGAATAGCGCCCATCCCCACAGCCACTGCACAAATCCAGGAAAGTTTTCTTTTCATCGTGTTTTCATCATTGTTGAGCCAATCACGTCACGGGGTGCTGTATTACCGCTTCCCGTTCCGGGCGACGCGGTATAAACGACACAATCCAGGCAACCACTGCGGTTAGCGACCGGAAAATCATTTTCACAGACGGTGGAGCAAATTCCGCGAGATGGCGATAACCACGGAAGCCCAGTTTTAAAATGTCCATTAAGCTTTCCAGTGGCTTATCTTCCGGGAAGCTGTCCTGCCACAACGCCCATGTATCCGCACGGGCAAACGTACACTGCACAAAATCAATATGCTGTTTCGTGGACAACGGCATGAGTTGCAGCCCCACCTCACTTCCGGAAACGCGCACGACTACTGTCGGGAAGACATACTCTTGTTGGCCGCGTTTTAATAACAGGCTGACTTTTTGCCCTTCCAGTACCTGCGACTGGCCGTTGATTTTGATCCCCAGGCCACCGTCGGAGAAATCATGCACGGTACAGGAGAACAGGTGACCATCTTCGCGGGCGATAGCGGCAGGCATGGAGATTTCCACACGGTGCGCGCGACGAACCTGCTTGCTTTCCACCGATACCGCCACCGCGCCACCGAGGATAATCAGGTTGTAGAACACCCAGGCGATACTGACGAACACCGTCAGAATCTCGTTTTGCGGGCCATAGAAGTAACGCCAGATGCCCACCAGCACGCCGACAATGTTCAGCAAAACAAGGAAGATATAGGGTCTGGAGATAACCCAGTCGACATACTCTTCTTCGACCAGCCCCCCTTTTGCCGTGACGTTGAACTTGCCTTTATGCGGGTTAAATAACGCCACCAGCGTCGGCGGCGCGATGTACCACGCCAGCACGGTTTCGTAGATTTCGCTCCAGAACGAATGGCGGTATTTACCCTGAATTTTGGAGTTGGTCAGGCTGGCGTGAATCATGTGCGGCAGAACAAAGAGCGCAATCATGATAGCGGGCGCATAGATGATGTAGGCATGCAGCAACAGAAACGCCAGCGGCGCGGTGAGAAACACCAGCCGTGGGATACCAGAGAGGAAGTGCAGCATGGCATTGACGTAACACAGGCGTTGCGCCAGTTTCAGCCCTTTGCCGAATAGCGGATTATCGAGACGGAAAATCTGAATCATCCCACGCGCCCAGCGGATACGTTGACCGATGTGCGCCGACAGACTCTCCGTTGCCAGACCGGCTGCCTGGGGAATACGCATATAGGCAGAGGTATGCCCCCTGCGATGCAGGCGCAGCGAAGTATGGGCGTCCTCAGTGACCGTTTCCACCGCAATACCGCCAATCTCATCCAGTGGACCACGACGAATGACCGCACAAGAGCCGCAGAAGAAGGTGGCATCCCACATATCGTTGCCATCCTGAACCAGCCCGTAGAACAAAGTGCCTTCGTTTGGTGTTTTACGGAAACGGCCCAGGTTGCGCTCAAATGGGTCCGGCGAGAAGAAGTGGTGCGGCGTCTGCATCATCGCCAGATCTTTCTCTTTGATAAACCAGCCCATGGTCATTTGCAGGAAAGAGCGCGTTGGCACGTGGTCGCAGTCAAAAATCGAGACAAATTCGCCTCTGGCATATTTCAACGCGTTGTTGATGTTCCCGGCTTTCGCGTGCTCATGGGTGGTACGGGCAATGTATTCCACCCCCACGGTCTGGGCAAACTGACGAAACTCTTCTCTGCCACCGTCATCGAGGATCCAGATTTTGAGTTTGTCTTTCGGCCAGTCGATACCCAACGCCGCATAGATGGTATTTTTCACCACATTCAAATCTTCGTTATAAGTAGGCACAAAGATATCGACCGACGGCCACAGGGCCATGTCTTTGGGTAGCGGTACTGGCTGGCGATTAAGCGGCCAGATAACCTGGAAGTAGCCGAGGATCAGCACAATCCACGCATAGGTTTCAGCGAACAGCAAGACGATGCCGCAGACCAGGCTTACGGGGTCATCCCAGTTCAGGGTCGAGGTATAGCGCCACCAGATGTAGCGGCAGGAGACGGTGAGCGAAAGCACTATCAGCATCAACGCCGAGAAACGCCCCGGAATGCGCCGCACCAGCAGGGCCACGCCCCAAAGCAACACCAGGAAGATTAACTGCGACAACGGGTTAAACGGCTGGGTAATACAGACGAGGGCCAGAATCAACGAAAAGGTGATGATGATACCCAGAATGAAACGTCGCGCTCCCCGGCTGAGGTGTCCCAGCTCTTTATGGTTATCCAGATGGCTGGTCTGGTCAGAAACGCGGGTGGGCAGAGAATCCAGCCAGTTATGGTAACGTTCGCGCAGCTTATGCGCACGTCCTGGTTTCGCCGCCTTCGCAGCCACATGCCGGGGCAGTGTCGCCAGCAGCCAGAGAACCTGCAACAGGTAACGCGCCGGGTCAAGCGGACGCGGTTTGTCCGGATTAATATGTGGAAAAAACGCCTGATGTTGCTCACGCACCCGCTGCCAGTGCTCATTTTCCAGGGGCAGAAACAGCCATGCCAGTGCCGCCCAGAAACAGCCGCATGCCGCACTGAACCCCGACGCCTTATTCCGGCGATAAAAGCGGTAACGCTCGCTTAAGCGGGCATATACCGGGGGGATCAGAAACCAGGCGGCCAGACGACTCATTCAGACACCCTCGCGTGTTGTTCCTCTGGCGTGGGCGCGCCCGAGCAGTGCAGCAAACACCAGTTCGCCAGCGTCAGGATCTCTTCCGCCGCCAGTGAGTCACTCCGGTATTCCCCTAACGGTTGCTTTGCTGCCAGACATTCCACCATCGCTTCATCGCGGTGGATGAGAACAGGCATCAGGTTGCGCTGGCTCTGAAGCCACACCTGATAAAGGTCATCCTGCAACTGGCTGCCAATACGTAAATCATTAATCAGGATATGCGCGCCTGTCGGCAGTCGCTGCTGATGCAGGCGCACGTGGCAGTTGGTATCCGGTTTCACCACCGCCAGCGTATGGTCGCAATATTCAAGAAACTGGCGCGCCAGCGGCGAATAGCCGTGCGGTAAATCAAGCAGCACCCATTGGTAGCGCTGCTGTGTTTTCAGCGCCTGTAATACTGTCGTTAACTGGCCCGGCGGCTCATACAAGAGGTGCAGCTTTTCCCATTCGGCATCCTTGAGGCGGCCAAAGGGCAGAATATCGATACTGGAGGTATAACGCAGGCCCGCATCGCGCCAGTCTTTGCCGTCCAGAATCGCGCGCGCCCAGCCGTCGGCGTGGTCGAAATCAACATTAAATGACAGACGCAGGAGATTATCGGGGCAGGCATCAATAACAAGTACCGATTCCCCTAAAAGTTGTAACGCCCAGCCGAGCGCCGCAGTAATCGATGTGGTGCCCACACCACCGCGAACCCCTTGTAACCCCAATACAGCCATCCACGGCTTCCTTATTGTTGACGAGCAAGCTCTGCCAGCAGAGGCCAACGTTTAATAGCCGCTGCCAACTGTTCTCGTTGGGAAATATCGGCATAATCTATTTCGGGCAGTGAAAATACCTTACTGAGTGCTAAAAAATCATTTTGAAACGTATAACCCAGGGTCGAATCCGTCTGAGTTGTAGGCTCATTGTTATGCATTCAGACACGGTCCTTATAAACAGGAAATGATTGCGTACATGCTTAGCAAGGTATTTGCGACGAAATTCGTTTACATGCTAAATCTGATGTTCTTTAATTTCAATGTTAGGTTTATTTCTATACTTTCGCTAGTAAACTGAGATACAGATAAATTACCTGTAGAGGGACACCGTGGACCCCATATTTTCTCTCGGCATCCAGTCGTTATGGGACGAATTGCGTCACATGCCTGCCGGCGGCGTCTGGTGGATTAACGCCGATCGCGAAGAAGATGCAATAAGCCTTGTTAATCAAACAATTGCATCGCAATCCGAAAATGCAAAAGTCGCGGTTGCGGGTATGGGATATGATTTGCGAAACATCCTTCAGTTAGAACCCGATCACGGCCCCCAAAAAATATATCTTTTTTCCATGCCAAATCATGAAAAAGGTCTATACTTTTTCTCTCGCGATATACTTTGCACTATTGAACCCGAAAATTATTTACTCATTCTGCTGTGTGCAAATAACGCATGGAAAAATATCCCGGCGGCGAATTTGCACCGCTGGCTAATACAAAATCATGAGTGGACGAAATATCATAAGTGCACATTGCTGGTAATAAACCCTGCAAACAATAGCGACAGGCAATCATCAGTGCTGATAGGGAAATACCGTTCATTGTTTGGTTTAGCGAGTTTACGTTATGCCAGTGGAACACATCTTTATGATGTTGCCTGGTGGTGTAACGACAGAGGCGTGAGCGCCCAGCAACAACTTATTCTTGAGCAGCAAGATGGCCGCTGGCAGTTAGCGAAACAAGAAGAGGCCTCCGTCCAGCCGCGCAGTGATGAAAAACGGGTGCTCAGTAATGTCGATGTGCTGGAAGGGGCGCCTGCGCTTTCGGAACACTGGACACTTTTCGAAACCAACGAAGCAATGTTTAACGAGGCGCGAACCAGCCAGGCCGCGACCCTCATTTTCGCCCTGCGTCAGAATAACCAAATCGAAACCATTGCCCGACAGATTCATACCCTGCGCCGTCAGCGCGGTAGTGCTCTGAAAATCATCGTCCGTGAAACCAGAGCCAGCCTGCGCGCCACCGATGAACGTTTGCTGTTAAGGTGTGGCGCAAATATGGTCATCTCGTGGAACGCCCCGCTCTCCCGCTGCCTGACGCTTATCGAAAGCGTGCAGGGGCAACAGTTTAAACGCCTTGTGCCGGAAGATATCTCTACGCTGCTCTCCATGACCTTGCCGCTCAAACTGCGCGGATTCCAGACATGGAGCACGTTCTGCGAAGCCGTGGGCAACATGGTAAATAACACCCTGTTGCCCCCCGACGGCAAAGGCGTTCTGGTGGCGCTGCGCCCGGTGCCCGGTATTCGCGTAGAACAAGCGCTAACGCTCTGCCGTCCGAACCGTGTCGGGGATATTGTCACCATCGGCGATAACCGCCTGTTGATGTTTTTGTCGTTCTGTCGTGTGAACGATCTCGACACCGCCCTTAACCATATTTTCCCGTTACCCACAGCCGATATTTTCTCTAATCGCATGGTCTGGTTTGAAGACAACCAGATTGCGGCCGAGCTGGTGCTGTTGCGGGAAGTGGGGCCGGATAAGTGGGGCGCTCCGCTGACCGGTACGAGTGATGAGAAGAAAATCATTAACGCCGAGCATGACGGACAGACCTGGCGACGTATCCCGGAACCACTGCGGCTGTTAAGTGAAGACAGGGGGAGCGCATCATGATGTCCATCGCCGATATTATTGAACTCGTTATACTTTGTGCGCTGATTTTCTTCCCGCTGGGCTATCTGGCGCGCCACTGGCAGTACCGTATTCGTCTTGTTGCAAGAATAATGTTTATTAAACCTCGCTACGTTAAACCGGCCGGAGTATTGCGTCGGGAATCGTTCGTCAAGGCAGACCGAAAACATGACTAATCAAACGCTGACGCCTTCCAGACCCTCGACGCTGTGGCAACACTGGCGCGGTTTATCCGGGTGGAATTTCTATTTTTTGGTGAAATTTGGTTTGCTGTGGGCAGGCTACCTTAATTTTCATCCGTTGCTTAACCTGGTGTTTATGGCCTTTCTGCTGATGCCCTTACCAGGTCTGGGCCTGCACCGTCTGCGCCACTGGATTGCTATCCCGATTGGTTTCGGCCTGTTCTGGCATGATACCTGGCTACCGGGTATCGATAGCATCATTAGTCAGGGCTCGCAGGTAGCGGGCTTTAGCGCTGATTACCTGCTCGATCTGGTGACGCGTTTTATTAACTGGCAGATGATTGGCGCCCTGTTCGTATTGCTGGTCGCCTGGCTGTTCCTGGCGCAGTGGGTTCGCGTAACGGTATTTGTCGTCGCCATAATGATCTGGCTGAATGCTATGACGCTCGTCGGACCGGCGTTCACCCTGTGGCCGCAAAACACCCACCAAAATACCATTGCCACAACAGGCGGAACGGTAGCGCCGACGGTGGCAAATACCGCGACAACGCCCGTGGTGGGCGATATTCCGGCGCAAACCGCACCGCCAACCTCTGAGAACCTGAATGCCTGGCTTGCCAGTTTTTATGCTTCCGAAGAGAAACGTCAGACACCGTTCCCGACGCAACTGCCGGCAGATGCGCAGCCTTTTGATTTACTGGTGATCAACATCTGTTCACTCTCATGGTCCGATATTGACGCAGCGGGCCTGGCATCGCACCCACTGTGGTCGCATTTCGATATTGTTTTTAAACAGTTTAATTCGGCCACCGCATACAGCGGCCCGGCGGCCATTCGCCTGCTACGCGCAAGCTGCGGCCAGACCTCGCATAAAAATCTGTATCAGACAGCCGGAGCTCAGTGCTACCTGTTTGATAACCTGGCCAAACTGGGCTTCACCCAACAGTTGATGATGGATCACAACGGCGTGTTCGGTGATTTCCTCAAAGAGATCCGCGATAACGGCGGCGTACAGGTGCCATTAATGAATCAGGCAGGCCTGCCGCCGGTCCTGTTGTCATTTGATGGCTCCCCGGTCTATGACGATACCGCCGTGTTGAACCGCTGGATGGAGAACGAGGCGACCAATAATGGCCAGCGTACCGCGACCTTCTATAACCTGCTGCCGCTACACGACGGTAACCATTTCCCCGGCGTGCGCCAGACTGCGGATTATAAAATTCGCGCACAGAAACTGTTTGATGAGCTGGATACCTTCTTTACGCAACTGGAGAAATCCGGGCGTAAAGTGATGGTGGTGATGGTGCCGGAACATGGCGCCGCACTACAGGGCGATAAGATGCAGGTTTCCGGTCTGCGTGATATTCCAAGCCCATCGATTACCCACGTACCAACGGCAGTCAAGTTCTTTGGCATGAAGGCTCCGCATGAAGGGCCTGCAATTGAGATAAACCAGCCGAGTAGCTTCCTGGCAGTGTCAGAGCTGGTTACGCGCGTACTGGATGGCAAGATCTTCACCGAAGACCATGTGAACTGGGATCAGTTGACCAGTAGCCTGCCACAGACCGCGCCCGTTTCAGAAAATGCCAACGCCGTGGTGATCCAGTACCAGAACAAGCCGTATGTTCGTCTGAATGGCGGCGACTGGGTGCCTTATCCGAAGTAGGTGCTTTGCCCCCTCGCCGAAGCAAGGGGGCAAGTCGTAGCCCGAATAAGTCGCCTGCGCCGCCATCCGGGAGGGGTGGCAATCAGCGACCAGCCGAGAGGGCTTGCACCCTCACCTCAGCCCTCTCCCTGAGAGCTGAGGAATCCCTGGTAATCTTACGTTTTACAGCGATAACGCCGCTTAATAAGAATAAAACCGTGACAGCGATGACAGGGTCCGGCTGAAAATCGATGAGGCGTTGGCGGCTGACCGGGGCCGCCCGCAGGGAAGCGGGCGGAGGGGATAGCCTGCAAGGACGCAGGCTGGTCTCCGACCCGAAAGTCAGACGACATAAGACGAATGCACCGCGCCAGCGGCGATTTTCCTGGCCGGGAGCCCGGGTCGCCAGGGTGGTGGCGGTGAGCCACCCTGGCACGTTCACGGGCTCTGTCGCGACAGTAAAGCAAGGAACATAAGGTGAACGGAATGACCATCAGAGCCGCATTTTCCCCCTCACCCTGGCCCTCTCCCTCAGGGAGAGGGGACCGTTCGTGCTCGCATTTTTGTGGGGATTCCCCAGCCCTCAGGGAGAGGGAGTAAATCGTGCCCACCGACGCCAGGCGAGAGGGTTTTCACACTCACCCTCAAGGGAGAGGGTGAGGAGACATCACAGGAAAAGCGGAAAATTACTGTTGCTGCTGCGCCAGCCAGACCAACATTTTCAGACTGGCAGAATAGTAATCATCCTGCGCGCTGATTTGCGGCTCGCCGGAGGTTTGGCCCATCGTCAAATCACGCACCGCCAGCAAACCGCCATTCATATTGTACGGGGCGGTATCGTTGGTTGTGACGTTCACCCAGGCAGGGGTGCGGCTACGATCATAACCCTGCCACCAGTTGCGCCACGGCGTCAGCAGCGAACTTTGCGGGTTCCACCATGAGATATACAACGGAATACGGATGGCGTCGAAACTCATGCGCGGGGGCCACTCTTTGGCGGGGCTCAGTTTGCCATCCGCTGACAGTGATACCCAGTCGGTAGGCAAATGTGACTGACCCCAGCCCATTTTGCCAAGCAGCGTCGTGCCATCACGAATCAGATCATTCCAGACCACCAGATGACTGCGGTTGGCAAATGCTTTCCATGCCGGGAAGATAAAATAGGATGGATTCAGATTCACATAGCTGTTGAGATTGAACCCCTTCGCGCCCGGCAACATCACCCGATAACCCGCAAAGTTGATCACCGTATGTTTAATCATCGCCTGGGTAATGGCATCCGATGCGGTCGCATAGCTGTTATCATTCCAGCGCTGACTGGCTTTTAACAACGCCCATGCAATTAACGCATCGCCATCCGTTGCGTCGTTCTTATCAGCAATCGGATCCGGCTCAACCGGGTTAAAACGCCAGTAGAACAGGCCGTTGTCCTTGTTCCTTAGTGTCTTATCTGTCCATCCCCAGATGCGGTCAAACGCCGCCTTATCGTTACTGGCCACCGCCATCAGCATGGCGAACCCCTGGCCTTCCGTGTGAGAGACGTTTTTATTGCCGGTATCAACGATACGGCCATCCGTCATCAAAAAGCGCGCTTTGTACGTTTCCCAGGCTTGTCCCGCCTGTGAAAACGAGGAAAAGAGCACACTCATCATCATCACCATCATGGCGAAAACGCGTTTAAACATACTCAGACTCATTGTGGGTTAGCGTAGCGGAACACAACGTCCGATACGGAGTAAAGCCGTTCGCGGCTAAAAGCGAGATGCGATTTTCCGCCCTGTCCCTGCAACCAACGGGAATAAAGTCCTTCCAGTATGGCGCAAAATGCGTAACACCAACGCGTCTGGCTGTTCTCATCCCGGGAAATCGGTAGCCCCTGATGGCGGAACGACAATCCCTCTTCGCTGGCCTGAATATCAATATAGCCCCAATTAAACTCCGCAAGCAGCCTGTTGATGTTGGCTTCAAGCTCGCCGATGGTTTCCGAGGCTGGCAGGGGAAAACGTTCCGCCAGCGATTCTCCCATCTGGCGCAAGAAGGGCTGGCTTTCCGCCTCACCCACGTTTCTCACCATGCCATCAACCATTACCGACAGCAGGTCGAACCAACCGGCTGGCGTTTGCTGACGTTGAAAATAAGACAGCAGTAAAGGATTAGCCGTACTCGACGTCATTATTTATCTCCCAACATATAGCGGAACCAGATCCCGGCAGTACTTTCGTTGTAGTCGCCAAAGGTGTCGTAACCGACCCTGCCGCCGACGGTCATGCTCTTATTCAGGTTGTAATCAATCCCTGCCCGGAAGGTATAGCCAATCCCGTTTTGCGATTTGCTGCCGTACTGTGCTTCTTTGGTAAAGCCCAAATTAGCCAGTTGCTGCAGCATGCTCTGTGCTTCGGGATCGTTCGGAAAATAGTCGCTCTTATCCTGGGTGTAAGACTGGTAACCCACCGATCCGCCCAGGCTCAGCTTCCAGTTATCGATTTTTTGCGAGAAATCGACGGGTAACGATACGCTGACATAGTTCTGCGGGCTAAAGTAGCCCCCCTGCCCATAGGTAAAGTAGCTAAGGTTTTTCGAGAAATTCATCCAGCTAACGCTTAACCCCGTCTGCAACTGACGAAAATCATCATGCCACGGACGCAGATACACGCCGGCATCGGCGTTGGCGCTGGTGTTGCTCGCCACATTTTCGCCAATGTAGCTATAGCCACCGCCTCCCACGAAGAAGCCTGCGTCACCGTCGTCGTAGCTCAGTTGTACGCTACCGCCGTTTTTAGTCACCTGGCCCCAGGTTTTGCCTGAGTAGGCGTCTTTCAAACCAACATACGAGAGCAAACTATCAGTCACGGCGCGGCGCTCGCCGGTGAAGATCAATGAGAGGTAGTTAGATAACTTAGGTGACCATTTCACCCCACCGACCAGTGTATTCAGATCCTGGCCCAGCGGCGTGCTGCCAATATCCAGGCGATAGCTATCACCGCTAAGCGCCATATTAAGCTCAACGCCGTTCCCATTTTGCGAATCGGTGGAGCCCTGAATCGCATCATCCAGGTTGTGCATATATTGCGACTGGCTGAGTGCACGCAGTGTGCCGGAATTATACAAAGCCGCCAGTTGCGCTAATCCGCTGCTTTTAAAGGGCGTCAATGCAGCATTCAATTCACTAAGCGATACCGGGCTGATAGTTCCGGTTTCACCTTCATAGGCATCAATAACAGTACTGCTAATATTACTTACCGCATTCGCCAGCGGGTTCGTCCCATAACGGCGCCAGGCATCACCAGAAGCACTTCCGGCACTCAGGGTAATCGGCGTGGCGGTAAATTCGAAACGCGACTCACCAAACGGCGAACTTGACCAGGTCAGCGGCGTTTTGGCTTCAGTCAGTTTACTGGTGCCCGACTCGCCGTCGCGGCCACGGATATCGACCTCACCCTGCAACCACATCCCTTTCTTCTCATCGATCTCCTGCATCATGTTATCAACCTGACGCAGGGTGCGGCTTTGCGCGGTCTCGACGGGCAAATCGGTACGGGTTGTGCCCGGCAAACTGGTTCCTGGCTCATGGGCCACTTGCGCGACCTGCCATGGCAGGATAGTGCCGTACAACGCCTGCGGCGAACTTGATTGCGGTACCGTTTTACTGGTGGTGGTAAACGGATTATCAGCCAACAGTACGCCGCCAATCGTCGGTGTCGCAGCACTGTTAGAAGACTCCAGCCCCACCAGTTTGCCGCGCGCGCTACGTAAGTAGGTCATCGCCTGTTGATGGTTGCCTTTTGCCTCTTCCAGACGCGCCAGCAACAGCATACGTTCCGGTGAGCTATCGCTACGCAGACCGCTGGCAAGGGTGGTAGCCTTCTGCACGTTATTCTCAGCCAGCGCAACGTCGATAGCACCAACACGTGCCGCCTGATCCTCGGTATCACGGGTCATCAGGTAGTCGTACAGCACGCCCGCTTCTTTGTTCATTTTGCCTGTCTGGTACAGACGGCCCATGGCGAACATCAAATCGGTGTTCTGCGGGTCGCTTTGCAGCGCACGGATCAGCTTGTCATAAGCAGCGGCGTAATTGCCCTCTTCACGCAGTTTGTCCGCTTCGTTAATCACATAGCCATTGCGGATACCTGCAAGCTGAGCAGGCGTACTACGCGCCTGTAGCTCCGGGTTCGACATCAGGGTTTGCGCTTCCTGAGTGAGCCCTGCCTGATTAAGTACCGCTATCTGATCGGCATAATCCCCGGCGTTGCCTTCTACGCCATCTTTCAGACTGTTGCGCACCAGCGATACGGCGGTGGTGATATCACCCGAACGGGCGAGCATCCGCGCCAGTTTCCCCGCATCGACCGGGCTTTTCGGCGGCTGGCTGGCCAGCGCTTTCAGGGTATTGGACGCCGCGGTCATATTCCCTTGCGCGAGGTAACGTTCTGCCGTCGCCATTTGCAGGTTGTAATTCACACTCTCCGCCAGATCGCGCATCTGGCTATTACGGCTGGACGGAGGAATACGCGCCAGCAGAGAGCTGGCCTGCTGCCAGGCACCGCTTTCACTGGCATATAGCGCAGCGGCGTACAGTGAGTTGCTGTTGGCGCCGTCGCGCCCGGCCGGGATCATTACCGTTGCCGCTTCACCTTCCTGTCCGGATTTTTGCAGCAGACGGGCAAGGTCAAGACGCAGCCACGGATCATCCGGCACGCGTGCAACCCCCTGACGCAGCACCGAAATCGCCTGGTCAGTGTTACCTGCCTGGACCAACTGCTGTGCCTGACGACGAATCGGATCGCCAGGCGCGCCTGCCACCACGCGCGGCTGCAGTTTTTCCTGCAGGCTGGCGGGTAAAGTACGCAACATCGCCTGAGCTTCCTCAGTTTTATTCTGGTCGCGCAGAACGTAATATAGGTTTTCTCGCGCCGGGGCGTTCTGCGGCTGCTCGTTGAGGATACCTCGCAGGGCCTGTTCAGCCTGCGCAAAATCTTTGTTCTGACGCAGTACGGCGGCACGGAACAGTTTCCCTGCCGTGCCACGCTCCCCACTCTCTTGTGCCAGCGGAGATGAAAGCGCCAGCGCCTGGCTGATATTGCCCTCTTTCAGTGCCTGCTGTGCCTGGGCGAGCTGGCCGTAAAACGCCGCGTCCGCAGCCTGATTTTTACGCTCCTCAGAGGCATCGCCGCCCTGACTGGCTGCCCGGCTCAGGTACTGTGCCGCCGCTTTGTAATCACCGCTACGCTGGGCGATATAGCCCATCCCGGCGAGAGCGTCGGCATCATTGGGGTTGGTTTGCAGTACCTGCTCAAATTTACTTTTTGCCGCACTGTTATCGCCGCTGTTCAGCGCGGTATAGCCTTCACCTTTCGCCGCGCCGCCGACATTTTTACGGTAATAGTTCTGAACCTCCGTATCCTGCGGATGGCGCTGTAACCAGGTGTCGTAGAAGCGTTCATCGCCCGCCTGCGGGCCTAACCACAGCAACGCCTGACGCAACCCATCGTCGGCCTCTTTACTGCCGCTGGCCATCGGTTCGAGCAACAAAATGCCGTCGCGACGCGTCTCTTCACGCCAGGTCAGGATTTTGCCGAGGGCAATACGCGCAGCGGTATCCTGCGGGTTATGCATCACGAAATTTTTCAGTTGCGCTACGGCCTGCGGATAAAGAGCTTTGTCTCCCGCCATTGTCTGATAGTACTCAGGGGCAAGGCTGGGTGGCGGAGTATCGCCATTAAACATACTGCGCCAGGTCGCCAGCGCCGCCGGTACGTTGCCGCTGCGCGCCTGCTGGCGGGCAAGGCTTAATTGCCCTTGCGGAACCTGCGTCAGCTGTTTGGCATTATCCAGCGCCTGCAACCCCGGATCATCAGGGGAAACCTGCGCCAGACGCGTACGCCACTGGGACGAGGTTTGCAGATCGCCATTTTGCTGCGCCCATAACGCCATCAGATACATTGCCTGGGTGTTATTGGCATCCACCATCAACACTTTGCGCAGCGACTCCATCGCCAGGTCATCGTGGGACTTCTCATGCCAGTAATTCGCCTGATCAAACAAGGCTTTGAGCGCGGCATCATTCGCGGCAGCATGTGCCAGCCCTGGTATACCGAAAGTGAGAACGCTGGACAGGCACAGCGTCGTCAAACGGCGGGCGGTTTTTATCATCATTCTTGTCACCCTCTTATTTGCGGTTGTCCAGATCCAGACGTCGTTTCGCGCGATTTCTCAGCAGGACATAACTTGCTGAACCAACGATGCAGCCAAATAGCAGTCCCAAAATCGCCAGCAGCGCCGAGTGCTGATTCGCATACCAAATCACCCGCATCTGCACTGGCATCTCGCCACTCGGGAACTGCTCACCCACGCGGAAACTACGCACGCCGTTCTCATTAGTGATCACCGCTGCATCGCCGCGGATCCCGGCGTTAATCTTCGCCGAGGCGAGGTCGCCGTGCAGGCGTGAGAGCTGGTCGTCATTGCTGCCGATAGCCAGCACCACCAGACGGTCGTTATTCCACGGTGAAGGGAAGCTGACAAACCCTCGCCAGGCTTCGTTGGAGGAGAAGTAGCGGTCAGCTTCCAGTCCGTCTGATGCCCAGTCCCCCGTTATCCAGCGTTTGATACGCTCCCAGGTTGTCGGCTCGCGTACGCCCAACGTACTGTCATGCATCACGAACGGCGAGCTATTGAGGATCGCGCGGTTAAAGTCATGCTGATCCAGGCCCGTGACCGCCAGCACATCGCGGTCGTTCAGGAGTTCTGCCCCCGCCCCGCCAGTGGGTACGCCGAGCACCACCCGGTTGTGACCCAGCGCTGTTCCCGTCGCGTTACCGGAACGGGCCGCCATATCCAAAAGGGTGGCAATCTGCGTTTCAGTCGGGTTTTGCGGCAGCATCAGCACCGTTTCCGAATAATCGGCAAGCCGGGTGAACGGGAAGGAAGCGCCCACAAAATAGGAGAGGTTCGGCAACAGCGCGAAGTGTCGCGTGTGGCTGAGATCAATCCACGAGTCATCTTCAATACGGCTCTTGATGTTATTGTTCAGCAGCACGCTACATGGCGCGTTCGCCTTTGGCTGAATGTTGAAGTACAGAGAGAGCTGGTTGTCACCGTAAATCATGTACGGCTCCAGCGGCATATCAAACTTCTCCTGACGCGCATCGCCGCCAAGTTTATGCCACAACGTTTCCAGCGCCCCCTGCTTATTCACCGGCAGGTTATGCAGGAAGGTATCGTTCATGGTCATGCTGAGCCACGAACGGTCTTCATCAATCCAGCTTTCCGTCGGGAAACGGTAACCAATATGCAGAGGAATCGTTTCGCCATCCCACAGGAACAGATCGGGTGCTGCACGGAATGCCACGCGCAACGGATCGTGCCACAGACCCGTGGTGGTCAGGCTCTGATCCTTACGGATCAGTTCTGAAAGTTTTACCGGACGATCGGTGGAGATCCAGCGAGGCGCATCATAAGGCTTACTCATCGGGATCGTTTGGCTGGTGACATCCACCGACGGCGTCTGAAAGGCGAAATTTCCCCGGGTCAAACGCCATGCCGCCGCGCGCAGGCTGGCATCATCTTTACCCACCACCAACAGCAGCTTATAAACCGGGTTAGCCGGGTTATCGACCACTTTCAGCAACGACTGCTCGGTATCTGGTAGCGTCAGGCCACCAATTTGCTCACCCGGATGACCAATCAGGATGCCGTTCTTTTCCGGCAAACGGTCATGATAGGCGGCAAACGACACGCCACGGTAGTCCGCCTGGATACCCATCCATGATGAGATCAGCGCACTGGCGCTTAAGGCATCGGGGCTCAGTTTCGCCGGGAAGGCCATGGCGATCGCCGCCGGGGTCATTTGCATGCTGTCAAAGAACGGGCGCGGGAAGTGGCTTAAATCGGCGCCAATGTCCAGTTGCTGCCCTTCCAGCTCGAAATGGGAATCCGCCAGGATGGTGACGCGATATTTATCGCTCAGGTCGCGCTGGCACTGCATGGCATCGCCATCATTGATTTTAAAGCTCAGGTTGTTACTCGATACCATCAACGCCGACGGGATATCCAGCTGATAACGCGCAGTATCGCTGTCGGTCACCGTAAGCGGTACTGTCCCCAGCGGCTGACCATTGAGCATCAGTTGCATGGTGGCATTTTTCGCCACCATCGCGGGCGATATTTTAAGGTTCAGTTCAAGCCGCGCCGTCGTGATTACCTGGTCCACAGGGAGGGTAAAGGACGCGCCGCCCTGGAGCTGGCCCCCCGTCAGGGAAATCCCTTCCGGAAAACCCATCTGTGCGAGACTAATGCTGTTAACCACCGAGGGAATAAATACCGGTGCTCCGGGCGGTGGCACAGGCACGGGTGCCGTATCCGCCGGCTCGTTTAATTTCAGTAGCGACTCGATGGAGGTATCTTCGGCATGCAGCGGCATCATAAAGAGTGAGCCGACCAGCACAGCCAGTGTTGTCAGACGTTTCATGCGTTGCCCTCCTCCTGAGAAGCGGCCTGATCCTGTCCGGCGCGCAAACGGCGCTTTTCACGACGGTCTTTCCAGGTGAGCCAGAAGAGGTCGAACACACAACGCATAATGGTACCCAACGAACGGAACGGGTTGTCCTGAGGTTTCGGCGGGTGAATCCAGGCGTCCGCACGGGAGAGCACCACGCGCACCAGTTCGCGACGGCGGGCCAGCGGGATATCTTCAAACATCAGACGAATCGACTCTTCATCCGTGGCGATGGTTTTCACCGGAATGAGGATCGCGCCGGATTGCAGCAGCAATTCAGTCTCTTCAATCTCATCATCCAGATGACGATCATCCGGCGCCACAATGCGGCAGCCGCCCATCGACAGGTCAGCGGTATGGCTGCGAGTCACCACGCCGCTGGCATGGTGGAGCAGCACCGGGATTTCAGCATCGATGCGAATGGTTTTACGTGTCTGCCGGGTTTCTCGCGCAACGGCAATCGCGGCCAACAAAAAGATCAGACTATACAATCCCCAACCGACGTTAAGGGCGATAACGCGCGGATCCACGCCGAAGTAGTCATGGGCACAGGCGCGAACGATACCGGCAATCACCCCGGCCGCCAGCAGCAGGGCGATAATCAGATGCGGGCGCACCACGCTAAAATCAAAGTACCCCACGTCCAGCAGCGCGCCTTTGTCGGTCACGTTGAACTTGCCGCGTTTCGGGAAAATCATCGTCACCACGGTCGGCAGTGCAATGTGGAAGGCCAGTACCAGGTCGTAGATCTCCCCCCAGAAGCTATAGCGATACCGCCCGTTCATACGCGAGTTAACGTAAATCGCGAGGAACAGATGCGGGAGCGCATAGGCGAACACCAGACTCGCGGAGGAGTGAATGATGTTGAGGTTAAACAGCAGATAGGCCAGCGGCGCGGTCACAAACGCAATACGCGGCAACGCGAACTGGTAGTAAAGCATGGCGCTCAGGTAGCACAGGCGCTGTTGGATGGTCAGGCCCCGACCTAAAAGCGGGTTATCCAGACGGAAAATCTGCGTCATACCACGCGCCCAGCGGGTACGCTGGATAACGTGCAGCACCAGACGCTCAGTCGCCAGGCCAGCAGCCAGCGGGATATCCAGGAACGCAGATCCCCAGCCACGGCGCTGCAACTTGAGCGCGGTGTGGGCATCTTCGGTAACAGTCTCTACGGCAAAACCGCCAATCTCTTCCAGCGCGCTACGGCGAATCACCGCACAGGAGCCGCAAAAGAACGTGGCGTTCCAGTTGTCGTTACCCTGCTGAATTGGCCCGTAGAACAGCGTCCCTTCGTTAGGGATGTTACGGCCAACGGAGAGGTTACGTTCGAACGGGTCCGGCGAATAAAAATAGTGGGGTGTCTGCACCAGCGCCAGTTTCGGATCTTTCAGGAAGCCGCCAACCGTCGCCTGCAGAAAGATGCGTGTGGCAACGTGGTCGCAGTCGAACACAGTAATCAACTCACCCTGCGTCAGTTTCATGGCGTGGTTGAGGTTACCGGCTTTGGCGTGATTATTGTCGTTACGCGTGATGTACCCAACACCAACATCTGCGGCAAACACCGCAAACTCGCGGCGCTTGCCGTCATCCAGCAGATAGATGTTCATTTTATCACGAGGATAATCAATGCATTGTGCCGCCAGCACTGTATCGCGCACCACATCTAGTGGCTCGTTATAGGTAGGAATATAGACGTCTACCGTCGGCCACTTGCTCATATCATCCGGCAGTGGAACGATCTCACGTTTTAACGGCCAGACCGTCTGCAGGTAGCTCAGCAGCAGCATGATCCAGACGTAGACCTCTGCCAGAAACAGACCCATCCCAAGAATGGTTTCAATTTCGGAATTAAAATGCAGGGTTTGCGTCAGGCGGAAATACATATAACGCGTCGATAATAAAATCGACATAACCACCATAATGACCGACACGCTGCGTTTTTTGCTGAAACCCATCAAAAACAGCACACCGATACTGAGCAGACCAAAAATATACTGTTTCTGGCTGTCCATAGGCGTAATGATGACCAGCAGCGCAACAGGTAGCATTGCCAGTACCAGCAAAACATAAAGGAACTTTTTCATAGGTTGCCCTGCGCGAATTAGAAACCAGACATTTTCGGTTTACTGTGAACCGTGCCGTCTCCGATTTTTACGCCTAAGATTCCGGCGACTCTTTTTGCAATGAGTTCGATATCGAATGCAGCGGCGGATGCAGGACTAAAGTCGAAAACCGATTGCTGCGAGGCATTCGCTTCTATGACGCTCTCATCACGATGAATAACGCCCAGGAGCTGATTACCTAGTTTCTGTTCCATAAATGCGGTGACATCCCGGCTGACCTGACGGCGGTTGTCGCTCTGGTTGAGCACAAAATAATGGCCCGCTTTTCGATTGAGGACATCCCCGGTCAGACGGTGATTTTCAACATGAGGCAACAGTGAGAGAGAGGCCGTATCCGCCTGCATGATGACCAGATGCAGGTCTGCCAGACGCGACATAGCTTTTAATGCAGCAGACGGGCCGGGAGGAAAATCGGCCACAATGATCAGGCCCGGATAATTCAGCAACGTGTTCAGGCCACGAATCAGAAAATGTTCGTCGTTCGTCAGACGCTCTTCAAAAAACAGGCGTTGCTCTTCGCTGGCTTCACCATAAGGCAACACAAAGATATTCCCGCCTGCGGTCAAAACAAACTGGCTCCAGTCCGAGGATTCTGCCGCTTTGGCGACGAAACCGCGCTCGTCAGACAGAGGGACGCCAAAATGCAAGCGCAGCGCGTTCTGCACGTCAAAATCCAGCGCCAGGACCTTGCTGCCAGATCGCGCAAGGGCATAAGCCAGATTAGCCGTAAGCGTCGTTTTCCCAACACCACCCTTCGGTGAACAAACACAAATCAACGGCATGCAGCGATCCTTTCTAGCAAAGATTGTAAAGGTTGGTTTTTTTCTACGGTGGGTTTTGGTTCTGTCGCTTTCGTTGCAAACAGCCGGGAGTAATCAGTAGAGACTGTCGCAGACGAGGCTGGGGGGGTCGTTGCCGGGGGTAAAACCGGGTCAGGCGCCTGTCGGACCACAGGCGCAACGGGTGCCTCCGATTGTGATGCAAGCTGTCCGGCAATATCACGGAAAATAGACGGTGCGGTCACCGCCGGTACTTCTGCGTCAACAGGAGGAAGCACGCTTTCAATGCTGCTTTCGGTGCTGTCGGTACTTACGGCACTTTCGATATTTTCGGTGCTATCGATACTTTCAGTGCGTTCGACGATCTCATGGCGCTCAGCGCTCGCAAAGACGTCCGGCGCAATAGCCTGCGGCTGCGGTAGCGAGACATGGCCACCCATCGCCAGTTTAGACGCCTCAGACGCAGGAGCGAGCTGATTCATGATCGCCCAACTTCCATGGTCAGGAGAGAGGTTCTGCGCCGAAAGATCCTTAAATTCGTATTTTTGGTTGCGGGTCTTATCCTTAAACCTCTGCAAATCATCATAATGATTCATGGCTATACTCATGATTTACAAAAAACTATATACCCACCACCTGCATAACCTGAGCGATCAGTTATTGGCAGATTCGTTTTATAATTAGGCTGTTCGCC
The DNA here is from genome assembly GCF_039409775.1 of Phytobacter palmae. Classification (NCBI taxonomy): domain Bacteria; kingdom Pseudomonadati; phylum Pseudomonadota; class Gammaproteobacteria; order Enterobacterales; family Enterobacteriaceae; genus Phytobacter; species Phytobacter palmae. Next base: position 256,957 of record NZ_JBCIVJ010000002.1, read on the forward strand.
TGTCATGTGGGTACGTAGGTGCTTTGGCTATTAACGATGCGCCTTATTATCGCGTGGTTAAATTACACCAGTGCTAACACGCTGTTTATTTCAAGCAAATATATAAAGTTCAGCTGTACACATGCTATCTTTTTTTTCTCTAAAAATCATTAAAGTAGTTAATAGCGATTCGCCGCATTGAACAACAATACAAGAATCATCCTAATGTGAATGACTAACATAAAAACCTAAATAATAGATATTATACAGGATTTTACGCCAGTATGAATAGTGATCATTTTAATTATTAGTAACCTACAGAAATATTTAGAAATAAATATTTGATTTAGAACCAGGATAAAAAACGACAACTCACCAGTACTGTGAGAATTAGCGCAACAAGCCTGTTTTTAGCAGAGGCCGGATGAGCAAGCCGGTCTGGAGGCATGTAATGCGTTAAATAATAATAGCGCGCTATCCGGCAAGGGAGACGGCATGTTGATTAGTGCACAAGCATTGAATGTGATTATCACCATTGCACGCTGTGGTAGTTTCGCTGCAGCCGCAGAGGAACTGCATAAAGTACCGACAGCGCTCAGCTATACGGTTCATAAGCTGGAAAGCGAATTGGGACTTAAGTTATTCAAACGCCTCGGGAAACAGCTGGAATTAACAGAGGCTGGCCATTATTTCATTAGTAAGGGGCAGATTATCCTGTCTCAACTGGACGATCTGCAGTTTGCCACCCAGCGTATTGCCGCCGGGGTAGAGACACGCCTCAATATCACCCTTAATAATATCGTCAGCCTGCGGCCGATTTACACGCTGCTGTCAGAAAGTGAATTGCTTTTCCCGCAAACCGAGATTCATATCGCGATTGATGTGCATGATGGTGTCTGGGATGCCTTACTGGAAAAACGGGCTGATATTGCTATTGCCGCGCCGAACCAGGTCGCATTACCCGGAGAAATATGCTGCCTGGAGATAGGCACGGCCGAATGGCTATTTGCCATCGCGCCCGATCATCCTCTTACCGCCATTCATCGTCCACTGCGTGCCGACGACCTGCGTCGTTATCCCGCAGTTTGCATCCCGGATACCTCGGTAAAACTTGAACCCAAAGTCGCCTGGCAACTACGGGGACAAAAAGCGGTGGTCGTGCCTGATTACCACGCAAAAATCACTATGCATCTCAAAGGGCTGGGCATTGGTTTTCTGCCGCGCCATATCTGCCAGCACTATATTGATGATGGCCGACTCGTACACCTGCAGGTTGAAGAGAGTAAGCAACCGACGCCGCTGTTTCTGGCCTGGCAAAGCAGGCCGCCGCGCCCCTGTTTTAACTGGTGGTTGCAGCAGTTAAAACAACCGGACGTGCAGAAAGCGTTATTTACAGCATTAAGCTAACGCATGCGCTGCCGTGAGAATACCGGCCAGCATATCGTGACCAGAAGAGTGCCCATAAGTGGCGACACGGACAATCGCCTGAGGCCATGTTTCGCTGGCGCCTGTCGCCAGCGCCAGCAACAGGGCGCTGTAACGGCTATCACAGCCCTGCTCCAGCATGGCGCGACTGATATCGGTCGTACGGTCAAGTAAGGGGGGCAACGCCGCGTTTAATGCCGCTGCGTGCGCAAAGCGCCAGTGATTCAATACCAGTGACACGCCCAGCAGGAAATCATCCCCGGCGGGGGTGAGCCCCTCCCCCCGACCAATAAAGCGAATAAGCAGTGCATCCAGCTCCCCTTCGCCGGTGCGCAGCCAGTGAACCAGAGATGCCTGTGCGTCTATTAACGTATCGTCCGTTAGCAGCGCCAGGCGAATACCTTTTTTCGGCTGATAGCTAAAAAAGGCCGCGATCTCTGCCGCCAGACGCGCCAGCGTTTGTGCTTCGCCACAGGGGTCGAGCCGCGTGGAAACAGGCCTGGCTGAGCGCAGTTCGATACTCGCTTTTGTACCATACAGGCAGGTCTCATCGCGCCAGCGCAACCTTTCCCCCACGGTAAAAAGAGGGCGTAAATCAGCACAGTCAGTCACTATACCCGCCGGGGCTAAAGGCATGTCACGCGCCTGCACCACCCATAACCTCCCTTGCGGCGTTTGTATGTTACAGGCACGCTGAAAAACCGAATGCACCCGAAGCCAGGAAACCGCCGGGAACCATGGTAATAACACATCGCAAAGTTGTGTCGCCACAACGTCCCGTCCTGAGCTCATTATCACTCCAGTTAATAGGTGCGAGGTCACAAATCCGCTATCTTGTTTTGGGTCATTTTTTTATTCCAGTCCGACGCTTGTACGCCTAAAGCCTCGCCAGTACACGACTTACGCATTATGGCGTTTTCGCGTACAGATATGCCTCATATTTTTTGAGGTTCAGGCAGAAAACCTTTTTGCGCAAACGGCGTTATCACTCCGTACACTCCAGTTAAAGGCGAATCAACAAGGGGACGTTTATGCGCTCGATTAAAGCCCAACCTTTTGACTTTCAGTTCGATCCCGCCACCACCGCACTTGTGGTTATTGATATGCAGCGCGACTTTGTTGAACGCGGTGGTTTTGGCGAAGCCCTTGGCAATGACGTCTCCCTCGTTCGCCGTGCTATCGAACCCTGTGCCGCATTGTTGAAAAGCGCTCGCGAAGCGGGTCTGCTGATTATTCATACCCGGGAAGGGCACCGTGATGACCTCAGCGATTGCCTGCCCGCCAAACGCACCCGTGGTGGCAAAACCTTTATTGGCGAGCCAGGACCGATGGGCCGCATTCTGGTGCGGGGCCAGCCGGGCCACGACATTATTCCAGAACTCGCGCCACAGCCCGGCGAGCCGGTGATTGATAAACCGGGTAAAGGGGCGTTTTACGCCACTGACCTGCATCTGATTCTGCAATCTCAGCGCATCTCCTCTCTCATTATCTGCGGCGTCACCACCGAAGTGTGTGTGCAGAGTACCGCCCGTGAAGCCAACGATCGCGGCTATGAATTAGTGATACCAGAAGATTGCTGTGCCTCCTACTTTCCGGAATTTCATCAGGCGGCGCTGGCGATGATCAAAGCCCAGGGCGCCATTGTCGGCTGGGTGAGCCATTCAACGGAGGTCATTGCGGCACTGCGCCCATGATGCTCCGGTACACCGATACAACGTAGTAAGCAGCAAAGCGAGTACCGTTTTTGCCCGAGGATAAAAGATGACACTGCACTATCAATGTTTTCCGAACCTGTATAAGGACTCCGTTTCCCTTATGCAGATCTCCGCCAAACTCAACGCGCTGGATGGGGTAGAACAGGCATCTGTCGCCATGGCGACCCCGGCTAACATTGAACGCATGCGTGATGCAGGCCTGGACATTGTCATCGACGCACGTCCTAACGATCTGTTAATTGCGCTGAACGCCAGCGAAGCCGCTGCGCAAGCGGCGCTGGAACTTGCGGCTTCATTACTGCGCCCGGCCGCAGTAGAACCCGTCTCCGGTACGACACAACGTATACCTGTCAGCATCGCAATGGGTCTGCATGATGCGCTGGAGGCCAATTTTGCCCTGATTTCTGTGCCAGGCCGCTATGCTGCTGCCGAAGCGCTTAAGGCGTTGAGTAACGGTCTGCACGTGATGATATTCAGCGATAACGTCCCGGAAGAGCAAGAAGCCGCCATCAAGCGTTACGCCAGTCAAAACCAGCTGTTAGTCATGGGACCCGATTGCGGCACGGCCATTATCAACGGTCTACCGCTGGGCTTTGCCAACGTGGTACGCCGCGGCACCATTGGCCTGGTGGCGGCATCCGGGACAGGATTACAAGAGGTCAGCTGCCATATTCACCATCTTGGCGCTGGCGTGTCGCAGGCCATCGGCACGGGCGGACGGGATCTGCACGAGGCAATCGGCGGTCTGAGCATGATTCAGGGAATAACCCTGTTAGCAGAAGACCCTGAAACACAACTTATTGTTCTCATTTCTAAACCACCAGCACCAGGGATTATGCAAAAAGTACTGGCCTGCGCACGCCAGTGTGAAAAACCCGTCGTCGTCCATTTCCTTGGCGCCGACGAGCACAGTTTGCAATATGAAGGCGTCCTGCCCGCACTCAGTCTGCGTCACGCAGCGGAGATTGCGGTAGCCACGTTAGAGGGCAAAAAGGCGCCCAAAGAGACCAACACCAGGGAATCTCTCCTTACCAAAGCCCGGGACAGCATCGGGGCAATGGCGGCACAACAAAAAGACATTCGCGGCGTTTTCGCCGGTGGCACATTCTGTTACGAAGCACAACTGGCCCTGCTGGCGGCGGGGCTGTCATGTGAATCCAACGTCCCTGTCCGTGGGGCCACGGAATTACGCAGCCGCCAGCAGGGTACCGGACATAGTCTGGTTGATATGGGGGATGATGAATTCACCCAGGGCCGACCGCATCCCATGATTGACCCCGAACTGCGCAATGCACGCCTGTTATCGGAAGGTCGCGATCCTGCCACGGCCGTCCTGCTGTTTGACATTGTACTGGGCTACGGCGCCAGCGCAGATCCTTGCGCCACATTGCTGCCCGTGCTCGACACTTTGCAGCAAGAAGCCGCACAAGCACAGCGGCATCTTCTGCTGATTGCTCACGTTTGCGGGACCGAAGACGATCCTCAGAATCGTCAGCAGCAAATTGAACGTCTGGAACAGGCTGGCGTTCTGGTGGCAAACAGCAATATCGAGGCCGCGCGGCTGGCGGCTTTTGTAGCCCTTCAACGGAAATAGATTATGACGACGTTATTTCAACAACCGCTCAGCGTGCTCAACCTGGGCCTGGAGAGTTTCGCCAATAATCTGCGTGATGCAGGCGGGGACGTTTTGCATCTGCAATGGCAGCCCGCAGCATTCGGTGACGAAGAGGCTAACTGGATGCTGGCGAAATTAATGGCGGATACCCGCGTGGATGCGGCAAACGACATCGCGTTGCAGCGCTACCTGGATGCGCAACCGGTGCTGATCGGCATCAGTACAGCGCAGGAAGCGATTCCGGCGCTGGCAGCAGAACGCAAAATTCTGCATGCAGGCCCGCCCATCGCCTGGGCAGATATGTGTGGCCCCATGCAGGGGGCGATCGCCGGTGCGATTGTGCTCGAGAGCTGGGCCGACAACGTTGAGCAGGCCATGCTAATGGCGGCAAAGGGCGAGGTCGCGCTGGAACCCTGCCATCACCACCACGCCACCGGGCCAATGGCGGGGATTATCAGCCCCTCTATGCCTGTATGGATAGTAGAGAATAAAACGCATGGCAACCGGGCTTACTGTAATTTCAACGAAGGGCTGGGGAAAGTGCTGCGCTTTGGCGCCAACCACGAGGATGTCCTGACCCGTCTGCGCTGGATGGCCGATGTGCTGGCTCCTGTGCTCAAGCAGGCACTCGCCATGAGTGGCGATATAGAACTTAAGCCAATGATTGCCCAGGCGCTACATATGGGTGATGAATGCCATAACCGCAACGTCGCGGCCAGCGGGTTGTTCTTTCGCCGCCTTGCCTCCCATCTGGCGCGTCTTGAAAAGGGGCCGGAAGTGCTGGAGTTTATCGCGGCCAACGATCACTTTTTCCTGAATCTTTCCATGGCGGCCTGTAAATCGATGCTTGATGCCGCCAGTGATGTCCCGCACAGCTCAATGGTCACGGTGATGGCACGCAACGGCGTCAACTTCGGTATCCGTCTTTCCGGTACCGGCGATCGCTGGTTCCAGGCACCGGCAAACCCGGTTGATGGCCTGTTTTTTCCTGGTTTTGGCATTAACGATGCGGCAGCAGATCTGGGCGACTCCGCGATTACGGAAACCGCAGGCATTGGCGGCTTTGCCATGGCGGCGTCACCAGCCATCGTTAAATTTGTTGGCGGCAGCCCGGCTGATGCGGTGAGACACAGTCAGGCCATGCATGAAATTACCTTAACCACCCAGCCGGCGTTTACCCTGCCAGCCCTTAATTTTGTCGGTAGTGGCTGCGGCATTGACGCGCGGCGCGTTGTTGACAGCAATATTCTGCCCATTATCAATACCGGTATCGCCCATAAACTGGCGGGCGTCGGACAAATTGGCGCGGGTATCACTACCGCACCGCTGGCGTGCTTCATTGCCGGGCTGAACGCATTGTCGCAGGGGAACGATCGTGTGTAGCGGTAAGATAGCTGTCGTCGCTGTCGGCGGCAACGCACTGATCCGCTCGCCGGGCGAAAATGCGCTTGAGCAGCAATATGAAGCAGTAAAAGAGACCGCCAGCCATGTAGTGGCGTTGATTGCCGCTGGCTGGCGAGTGGTATTAACACACGGCAACGGCCCACAGGTGGGGTTTATCCTGCGCCGCAGTGAAGTCGCTAAAGATGCAGCGCCCACCGTACCGCTGGAGTATGCGGTTGGCGATACACAGGGCGCGATTGGCTTTATGTTCCAGAACGCGTTGTGCAATGCCCTGGCGGCTCAGGGTTTTTCCGCTATTCGCGTTGTGGCGCTGGTGACGCAAACCCGTATTGACCCAAACGATCCGGCATTCTCAACGCCGGATAAACCTATCGGTGCCTGGATGGACCACGAAACGGCAACCCGTCTCGCAGAAACGCAAGGCTGGCATATTGCCGAAGATTCAGGACGCGGCTGGCGACGTGTCGTCCCCTCCCCGGCGCCGCTGGAAATTATCGAGACCCCCATCATTCGCGACCTGTTGGCACAGAACGTAGTGGTGATAGCCTGCGGTGGCGGCGGCATTCCGGTCTGGCGCGATAGTAACGGCATGCTGGTTGCGGCGCAGGCAGTGATTGATAAAGACCGCGCCTCGGCGCTATTAGCCTGTGAACTAAATGCTGGCATGCTGCTCATCCCGACGGGCGTCGAGCAAGTGGCCGTCAATTTTGGTTCACCGCAGCAGCGCTGGCTTAGCCAGCTTTCACTCGCCGAAGCAGAAGCGCTGCTGCAAAGCAGCGAATTTGGCGCGGGCAGCATGGCCCCAAAAATTGAGGCCATGTTGACTTACTTGCGCGCTCAACCGCAGGGGCTGGGCCTGATTACCACGCCGCAGGGCATTTCCCGCGCGCTAAGTGGCAATGGCGGTACTCGTTTTACCTGCTAATACTGATAAGCTTTCCAGAGCAAAAATTCATGATAAATAATAAGATTTTACTCGCCGTTAATGGCACATTAATGCGTGGCCTTGCGCTCAATCCTAATATGATTGCCGCACAGGCTGAGTTTGTTCGTGAAGACACTACCGCCGCCTGCTACCGTTGCTGGAGCATTAATGATAACCACCCAGGCATGATTCGCACACCCGGAGAGGGCGGGCGGATTGCGCTGGAAATTTGGGCCGTGCCCCCTGCCGGACTGGGGGACATTCTGCAAAAAGAACCGGCCGGGTTATGCGTTGGCAAAGTGGAGTTAAGTGACGGTAGTGAAGTACTGGGTGTGCTGGCCGAACCCTGGCTGGTGGAAGGACAAAAAGAAATTACCTCTTTGGGAGGCTGGAGAGCTTATACCGGCCACTATATGACAGCTTGATAACGTCAGGAGTAGGATCATGGCGCAAGGAAATCTCGCTCATCGGCCACAGCTCTGGGTCGCGGGCGATTTAAATGCTTTTTTTGGTCTGTTCACGAATGTGTTATTGAATGTGCTGGTGCTCTCAGGTCTGGCACTGTACGTCGCGCAAATCCCGGCAACAACGGTTTATGGTCGTATCCTGCCCGCTCTGGGCATTGCACTTCCCCTCGGAAATCTTTTCTACGCCTGGCTCGCCTGGAAATTAGCCCAGCGCGAAGGCCGTAATGATGTCACCGCCCTGCCTTACGGCCCCAGCGTACCGCATATGTTTATCGTGGTCTTTGTGGTGATGCTGCCTACATTACTGATTCATAAAGACTGGATGCTGGCGTGGAAGCTGGGCCTTATCTGGGCGATGATCGTCGGGGTTATCGTTCTGCTCGGCGTCGTCGTTGGCCCAACTATCCGGAAATACACCCCGCGTGCCGCCATGCTGGGGACGCTGGCCGGGATCGCGATCGCCTTTATCGCAATGCGCCCGGCTTATCAGATGTTTGATACCGCATGGATAGGCGTTATCTGCTTCGCCATTATCCTGCTCAACTGGGTCGGTAATGTCCGCCTGCCATTCGGTTTGCCGGGTGGGCTGGCGGTGGTTATCGTTGGCTGCGTACTGGGCTGGGGTGCAACGCTGCTGGGCCTGAGTAATATTATGAACCCGGCTGCAGTAAAAGAAGCCGCGGGCAATTTTGCATTACACCTGCCTTCCATTACTGGCGATGTGTTCAGTGTGCCGTCGGAAATGGTCTGGCCGCTGCTGGTGACGGCGATCCCCCTGGGTATCTTCAACTTCACCGAGATTCTGAATAATGTGGAGTCGGCGGCAGTGGGCGGCGACAGCTATAACTTGCGTGCGGTGCTGGCGGCAGATGGTGTGGGCGCGATTGTCGGGGCACTGCTCGGCTCGCCGTTCCCGCCTGCAGTCTATATCGGTCACCCTGGCTGGAAAGCGATGGGCGGACGCATCGGTTATTCGCTGGCGACAGGTATTGCGATGGCAATTGTCTGTTTCCTTGGGCTTACTGCGCTGCTGCTGTCGATTATTCCGCTGGTTGCGATTGTGCCGATTCTGCTGTTTATCGGGCTGGTGATTGGCGCGCAGGCATTCCAGGTGTCGCCGAAACGCCATGCGCCAGCCATTATTCTGGCGCTGGTACCCAATATCGCGGAATGGGCGAAAACGCAGGTCGACGGCGCACTGAATGCGGCAGGCGCCAATACGGTGAATCTGCCTGCTGAGGTGATGGCTAATATGGCCAACAACGGCGTGCTTTATAACGGCATGGCAACCACCGGTGGAGGAGCCGTACTGGCGGGATTGATGATGGGGGCGATTGCCGCGTTTATCATTGATCGTCGTTTTAACTGGGCGGCTGTTTATGCTGCTGCCGCCACGGTGCTCTCTTTCTTTGGGTTTATTCACGGACACCAGATGGCGGTTAACGCCTCGCCGACGGTGACCTTCGCCTATGCGGTGGTGACGGTGATGCTAACCTTCCTCGCCTGGCGTCAGGTGCGTGAGCAGGGCAAGCTCGACTGGTCGCCGATTGATAACGACAGTGAGCCGATGAACTGAATCCGGAGCAGGCAATTCCCCGATGCGCTGCGTTTATCGAGCTCTGAAAATCGTAGCCGGATAAGCGTCAGCACATCCGGGAAGGTATAAAAAAACCGGAGCGCATAGCTCCGGTTTTTTTAGCGCGTTACGCCTGTGGCTTCTCGCCGTTTTCATCCTGATCGACCGCGAAGCAGGCAACCAGCTGGCCACCGTAGTCTTTCAACTGCGGCTGCAGCTGGGTACAGGGACCGAAGCGGCGACGGCAGCGTGCGTTGAACGCACAACCCGGTGGCGGACTCAGCGGGCTGGGCAGTTCGCCGGTGAGCTTAATGCGCTCGCGGCGATCGTCCGGGTTCAGGCGCGGCGTCGCAGAGAGTAGCGCCTGGGTGTACGGATGGCGCGGATTAGAGAAAATCTGGTCCTTGGTGCCTTTCTCCACGCAGCGACCCAGGTACATCACCATCACTTCATCGGCAATATGTTCCACTACTGACAGGTCGTGAGAGATAAAGACGTAGGACAGCCCCAAATCCTGCTGTAAATCCATCATCAGATTCAGTACCTGCGCACGGACAGAAACGTCCAGCGCGGAGACCGGTTCATCGGCGATCACCACGTCCGGGTCCAGCATCAGGCCACGGGCAATAGCGATACGCTGGCGCTGACCGCCGGAGAACATGTGCGGATAGCGGTCGTAATGCTCGGTTTTCAGGCCAACTTTCGCCATCATCGCCAGCGCTTTCTCACGACGCTCTTCCTTGCTCAGCGAGGAGTTAATCAGCAGTGGTTCTTCCAGAATCTGTCCCACTTTCTTGCGTGGGTTCAGCGAACCGTACGGGTTCTGGAACACGATCTGGATTTTCTGCCGGCGCAGTTTCTGCGCATGCGGATCGTGTTTCAGCAGATCCTGCCCCTGGTAGTACAGCTCACCACCGGTCGGGGTTTCAATCATCGTCAGCAGACGGCCCAGCGTGGATTTACCACACCCGGATTCGCCCACCACCGCCAGCGTTTTGCCTCGTTCCAGGGTGAACGATACCCCGTCCAGCGCTTTTACCAGGCGTTCCGGAGCAAACAGCCCTTTCTTCACCGGGTAATGTTTTTTCAGGTCGATAGCCTGCAACAGCGGTTGCGTGGCGGCCTCGTGCGTACTCATAGTGTGGGCCTCCCGGCATCATCGAGTGGGTAGTGACATTTCGACTGGCGTCCGTCATCGACGGTATTCAGCGCAGGCTCTTCGGCACGGCATCGGTCCGTTGCATAGGGGCAACGCGGGTTCAGCAGACAGCCATTCGGGCGGTCATACTTACCGGGAACGACGCCCGGTAGCGACGCCAGACGGGCTTTATCCTGCGCAAACTCCGGCAGCGCACGCAACAGTGCCTGGGTATATGGATGACGCGGCGCGCGAAAGATATCTTTCGCTGCGCCGGTTTCCACTACCTGTCCTGCATACATGACGATGATTTTATGTGCTGCTTCGGCCACCAGCGCCAGATCGTGGGTGATCAAAATCAGCGCCATATTCTCTTTCTGCTGCAGTTCAAGCAGCAGTTCGATGATTTGTGCCTGAATGGTCACATCCAGCGCGGTAGTTGGTTCATCGGCAATCAGCAGCTTCGGCTGACACGCGATGGCCATAGCAATCATGACACGCTGACTCATCCCACCGGAGAGCTGATGAGGATAAACGTCCAGCCTTGATGCCGGGTCAGGAATACCGACCTGGTTGAGCAGGTCAATCGCGCGCTGGCGGCGGGTATGTTTGTTGCCGCCCTGATGCACTTTGATCGCTTCCATAATCTGGAAACCAACGGTATAGCAGGGGTTCAGGCTGGTCATCGGGTCCTGGAATATCATCGCTACTTCGGAACCCACCAGACTGCGGCGCTCTTTTTCCGAAATGCGTTTCAGGTCCTGGCCGTTAAACTCCAGATGTTCCGCCATCACGCGGCCCGGGAAGTCAATCAACCCCATGATCGCCAGCGAGCTGACCGATTTACCAGAGCCAGACTCGCCCACGATGCCAACCACTTCACCCTGATTCACACTGTAGCTTACGCGATCTACTGCGCGAAACTCGCTGCCTTCGTCGCCGAAATGCACCGATAATTTATTAACATTTAATAACGCCATCTCGAACCTCTTACTGCTTCAGTTTGGGGTCGAGCGCATCACGCAGGCCGTCACCCATCAGGTTAAATGCCAGCACCGTCAGCAGGATCGCCAGACCGGGGAAGGTCACGACCCACCAGGCGCTTTGCGCGAACTGCAACACGTCAGAGAGCATAGTGCCCCACTCCGGTGTTGGCGGCTGCGCGCCCATGCCAAGGAAGCCGAGGGCGGCCATGTCGAGAATGGCGTTCGAGAAACCGAGCGACGCCTGAACAATCAGCGGCGCAAGGCAGTTAGGGAAAATATTGACGAACATCTGACGCATCGCGCCAGCACCCGCCACGCGGGAAGCCGTAACGTAATCGCGATTAACTTCCACCAGCACCGCAGCACGGGTAAGACGTACATAGTGCGGTAAGGCTACGAAGGTGAGCGCTAACGATGCGTTGACTATCGAGGGGCCGAATATCGCCACCAGCACCAGCGCCAGCAGCAGGCTCGGCAGCGCCAGCATGATGTCGACAATACGCATGATGATGTTATCCACGACACCGCCAAAGTAGCCAGCCACCAGACCGAGGATAATCCCCATGATCAGGGACAGCACCACCACCAGACAGCCGACCAGCAGTGACAGGCGCGCACCAAACATCAGACGCGACAGGGTATCGCGACCTACGTCATCGGTACCCAGAATATGCGACCACGTGCCGCCATCCTGCCATACCGGCGGCGCCAGCAGCGCATCGCGGAACTGATCCGCCGGGTTATGCGGCGCCAGCACGTTCGCGAAAACGGCGATAAGCAGCATCAGTATCACGTAAACCAGACCAACAACCGCGCCTTTATTACGCTTGAAATAGTGCCAGAACTCCTGCAGCGGGGTCATCGGCACCGGTGCAGAGATAACTTTATTTTCAGTAACTTGTGACATGATGGCCCCTTACTTCTTGTGACGAATACGCGGGTTCACCACGCCGTAGAGCAGGTCGACCAACAGGTTGACGAGAATGATCATCGTCGCGACCAGCAATACCCCACCCTGCACAACCGGATAATCACGGCGTTGCAGCGCGTCAATTAACCAGCGGCCAAGGCCCGGCCAGGAGAAGATGGTTTCCGTCAGGATAGCCCCCGCCAGCAATGTCCCGACCTGCAGACCGATAACGGTCACCACCGGCAGCATCGCATTACGCAGCGCGTGGACGATGATAACGCGCATACGGGTTAACCCTTTGGCACGCGCGGTACGGATATAGTCTTCGCCCAGTACCTCCAGCATCGAGGAGCGGGTCATACGGACGATAACCGCCAGAGGGATAGTCCCCAGCACGATAGCAGGCAGAATCATATGCCCCAGGGCATCGATAAAGTTACCCTCTTCACCCCAGATAGCTGTGTCGATCAGCATAAAACCGGTAAGTGGGTTACTGTCATCAAGGAACACCATGTCACTGACGCGCCCGGATACTGGCGTCAGGTTCCAGTGTACCGACACCAGCATGATCAACATCATGCCCCACCAGAAGATAGGCATGGAGTAACCGGTCAGCGCAAGGCTTACGGCGGTATGATCAAAAATGGAGCCACGCTTCACGGCAGCCATTACGCCCACCGGGATACCGACAGCCACAGCGAAAATCATGGCGCAGACGCCGAGTTCCAGCGTCGCTTTAAAACGCGGTACGAACTCGTCCCACACCGGAAGACGGCTCTTAAGAGAGATTCCTAAATCACCATGCAATACGCCCCACACATAGTTGACGTATTGCTGCCACAGCGGCTTGTTGAGACCAAGCTCTGCCAGCAGCTGGGCATGACGCTCAGGAGAGATACCACGCTCACCTGCCATGATCATCACCGGGTCACCGGGAATCATATGAACGAAGGCAAAGGTGAGAAGGGTGATACCGATAAACGTCGGGATAACTAGCCCCAGACGTCGGAGGATGAACTGCAACATAACCCGGATTCTCTGTAGTGACGCATGCACCTGGCGGTAGTGCGTCTGTATTGCTCACAAATATTTGGGTAAACGGGAAAATCCCCTCTACCCAGCCCTTTTCCCGGAGGAATAAGGAACAAAAACCCTCCTCCCGGAACGGGAGGAGGGACTCAGGCATCGTGCCTGTTATTCAATTGATACGTTTTCGAAGTGGTGTTTGCCCAGCGGATCAACCACGTAGCCTTTAACTTCTTTACGCACCGGCTCATACACGGTGGAGTGGGCGACGATCAGTGCCGGAGCCTGGTCATGCATCACTACCTGAGCCTGTTTGTACAGTTCAATACGCTTGTTGTGGTCGTCAGTTGCGCGAGCAGGCTGAATCAGATCTTCAAACGGCTTGTAGCACCAGCGAGAGTAGTTAGAACCGTCTTTCGCCGCAGCGCAGCTAAACAGGGTCGCGAAGAAGTTATCCGGATCCCCATTGTCGCCGGTCCAGCCCATCATTACAGCCTGGTGCTCACCTGCTTTGGCGCGTTTCAGGTACTCACCCCACTCGTAGGTGACGATCTTGGCCTGAACACCGATTTTCGCCCAGTCAGCCTGAATCATCTCAGCCATACGGCGAGCGTTCGGGTTGTACGGACGCTGTACCGGCATCGCCCACAGCTCAACGGTGAAGCCTTGCTCGTGGCCAGATTCTTTCAACAGCTGTTTCGCTTTCTCAACGTCGTAGGTGTAATCCTTAACGTCGTCGTTGTAGCCCCACATTGTTGGCGGAATCAGGTTCTTCGCGGCAACGCCTGCGCCCTGATAAACGGCTTTGATGATCGCTTCTTTATTTACCGCGTAAGTCAGCGCCTGACGCACTTTCACGTCATCAAACGGTTTCTTCTCGGTGTTGAAAGACATATAACCGACGTTCAGGCCAGCCTGTTCCATCAGGTTAATGTTTTTGTCTTGTTTCATACGAGCGATGTCAGCCGGGTTCGGGTACGGCATAACCTGGCACTCGTTTTTCTGCAATTTGGCATAACGTACGGAAGCGTCAGGCGTGATGGAGAAGACCAGGCGATCGATCTGCGGCTTGGTACCCCAGTAACCTTCAAACGCTTTGTACAGAATGCGGGAATCTTTCTGATACTGTTGCAGCTGGAACGGACCAGTACCGATTGGATCCAGGTCAACTTTGTCCGGCGTACCGGCTTTCAGCATATTATCGGCATATTCTTTGGACAGAATGGACGCGAAGTCCATTGCCAGGTCAGCCAGGAACGGCGATTCCGGACGGGTCAGCACGAATTGAACGGTGTTGTCGTCAACTTTCTTCACTTCGCTAATCAGGTCTGGCAAGCCCATACCTTCAAAGTATTCGTAGCTGCCGCCAGAAACTTTATGGTACGGGTTCTGGGCGTTTTTCTGACGATCAAAGGAGAACACGACGTCGTCCGCGTTGAATTCGCGCGTCGGTTTGAAATCTTTGTTGTCCTGCCACTTCACGCCTTTACGCAGGTGGAAAGTGTAGGTTTTGCCATCGGCGCTGATATCCCACTTCTCAGCAAGACCCGGAATGACCTCAGTAGTACCGGTTTTGAACTCAACCAGACGGTTATAAATCGGCACAGAGCTGGCGTCGTAAGTAGTACCAGAAGTGAAAAGCTGTGGGTTAAAGCCTTCAGGCGAGCCTTCTGAACAATAAACCAGGGTTTTTGCCTGCACGCTGGCCGCCACAGTCATAGCCACCAGGCTAAGACCAAGCTTCAGCATCCCTGACTTCTTCAAGGAAATACTCATTATTCTGCTCCAATGTGATATGTGTTGTTACCCTTGCGCTGGGTTATCCGACAGGCCGTTATTAGATTTTTGCCTGGACTTATCGGAAGTTATGAGAGACGGGAAATCCTTTCACAAGATTGACTGAGTTGCAGTGCAGATTCTCCATGAAATGCCCCTCATGCCCTACAATCTGTCAATAGAATGTCAAAACGTCAATACAGGTAACGGGGATTTACATCGTTGATGAGAATCAACAAACAAAGTTAAAAAAAAGTTCAAGCCGCTATTTTCAGCAGGTAAATTTGTGCTATGCCGTTATGAGCAGAATAATAAGCTTGAGAATCATCTCAGGTTGGTGTTTAACGTTTGAGCAGATTATGAAAAATTTCTTGCAGAATGCTGAATATCTGAGCGATTAATACCGTGAACGTTAAAACGCACAGCGTAAAATGCTAACCCTATCCATAAGCAACGCGAAAAAAGATCGAACTATATATAAAAAAATACAATGGATTATGTCACAAAACCGTGACATGGCAGGGTGAAATAAGGTGAGATGGAAAACTCGCAGGTCGGATAAGCGAAGCGCATTCGCCAGCCCGGATGCAGCGTAAAAAATGCTTTAGCCGGGCTACTCCTCCAGTTCGGGTCGAACCTCCCTGCCCCCGGAGGTTCTCATCCTCTGTAACGCAAATGCAAAAAAGCCTGCTCGCTGAGCAGGCTTTTCGAATTTGGTCGGTGATAGAGATTACTCGCCACTACGTGGCTCGCCCTGCGGGCCGTTGCTGACGCAACGTTCTCTCGCTTCGCTCGGGTCGAACCTCCCTGCCCCCGGAGGTTCTCATCCTCTTTAACGCAGATGCAAAAAAGCCTGCTCGCTGAGCAGGCTTTTCGAATTTGGTCGGTGATAGAGGATTCGAACCTCCGACCCCTTCGTCCCGAACGAAGTGCGCTACCAGGCTGCGCCAATCACCGAATGCGGGGCGCATCTTACTGCCACACACATCGACCGTCAATCCCTTAATGTAAAAAAGCAAACTGACTGGCGAGAAAGCCGCCAGCCCCTCAATTTACCTTGTTGGAAGGAAGATGGCACCAGTTGTTATTTTCATTAATCCCGCCGTTTGGCGAGGTATATCCCAGGCAGCCCATAATGGTGTCGTAGAGTTCAACATGGCGGCGCGGAACCTTGATATCCGCCTGCTGTTTCAGCTGCGCAAACATCTTCGCCTTATCCGGATTTTGCAGATATTTGTCCGACATCCACACCATCATCGGTACGCGGAACTGCTCCGGTGGCGCCATCTTACGCGGCGTACCGTGCAGATGTTCCTTCTCGTTAATCGACTCGCCATGGTCCGCCGCATAGAAGATAATGGCTTTTTTATCGCGCAGTTTGTCGATCACGTTGTCGATAAAGTAGTCCACATAAGTGACAGAGTTATCGTACGAATTAATCAACTCTTCTTTGCTGCATTTATCGTCCACCCCCACGCACTCCGGCGTCCACTGTGCAAAACTACGCGGATAGCGCTGGGTATAGTTGAAGTGTGAACCTTTGGTATGCAGGATAATGAGGTGCTTGCCCTGCTTGTTGTTATTGAGCGAGTGCTGTAACTCATCAATTAACAGCATATCGTCGACATTCTTACCCCGGTTGCGCGGCTCCGCACCAATCTGTTCGCGGTAGGCAATGTTGTCTGCCATCGTGTTGCTGTAAAACCACATTTCGCTTTGCATCGCATACAGGTCGGAAGAGAACCCCATCTGTTTGAGTACCGAGAAAACGTTCTGCTCTTTTATCGTACGCTGGGGATTATCCTCCGCCCCGCCTTCACGTACGAACATACAACGCAACGACAGTTTGGTGGCGGTATCACATGAGTACCCCCGGAAAGCGACCAGATTTTTCTCCTGGGCAAGCTTCGGTGTGGTGTTGCGGGAGTAACCAAGTAACCCCATATGATCCCAGCGCGTTGTTTCACCGATGATAAACACTACATAGGTGTCATTGATGTCATCCGGCGCGACATAACTGAATTTCGCCGCCGGGTTGAACAAGGAGTGATGATCCGAGGACTCGTCCACCTGCGCCCAGGCATACAAACCCAGCGCAGAAAGCCAGTTAGAAGGCAGATAGGAGTTCGCAACCACGCCGCCATAGCTCGGCATGTCCACGCCCGAAGTCCGTTCTTCTTCCTTTTGCTGTAAATCCAGCAGACGAATTGGCCCCCATACCAGCAGCGCGGCCATCACCACCAGCGCCACACTCTGCACGCGGTGACCACGAGTACGTAACTGACGCAACAGGGTATAGCGGCAGCGGTTATTCCAGATAGAGAGCAACGGTATAACACTGACAATCGCCACCCAGGCAAAGAGCTGCCAGCCCACGACCTCTTTGGAGAGATCAATATCGGTGGTCATCACCGAAGCGATAATGCCATAGCCAATAACCACATTCAGGAAGGTCATGTAATAGCTGGCCGCGGCTGAAAACAGTACCACCAACGATGCCAGCACACGCCAGGCACGGCGTCCGAACAATGAGAGTACACGTAATAAAAAGAAGGTCGCCAGGACTGTGGCAACCAGTTCGACACCCGCAGAGAGTCCTTTCCAGACGGTGAACGCTTGCGCATAACCGTCAAACCGACGGTAGAAAACTGCGCTATTCATAAACAAGCCAATATACAACGCCAGCAGAAAACTCAATTTCTGCTGAGTCATCATTTTTATATAACTCATGCAAGCAACCCTGGAAAAAGGGAAAACAACAACATTCAGCGCACGTATCAGCGCCGATCGGGCATTAAACGCAAGGGAAGTTAATCGAGGAACTTCTTGAGCGTGGATAAGTAGACCACAAGGGCAGAGAAAAGTGTCTGCCCGAGTTGTGATCCGGTCATACATTTACAAAAATATATAACCGGAAACACGTGAATTACCGCATCAAACGTATTCAGGCGGTGATCACGTTCAGTTTAACGTCGATATTGCCGCGAGTAGCGTTGGAATAAGGGCAAACTATATGGGCTTTTTTCACCAGCTCCTGCGCTACCTGATGATCCATGCCCGGCAGGTGGATATCCAGTTGTGCTTCAATACCAAATCCGGTCGGCAAAGGGCCAATGCCTACTGTACCTTCAATATAAGCCTCTTGCGGCAGGGGCTGTTTTTCTACCGACGCGACATGTTTTAGCGCCCCGAGAAAACAGGCGGAATACCCGGCGGCGAACAGTTGTTCCGGGTTCGTCACCTCCCCGCCGGCACCGCCCATCTCTTTTGGCACGCCCAGTTTCACATCCAGAACGCCATCTGACGAGATGGCTCTGCCATCACGGCCTCCGGTGGCTTTCGCTTTCGCCCGATAAACAACTTTTTCTAATGACATACGCGACTCCTCTGTTGGAAGACCTGCTATTAAGGATAGCCGTTGACAGAAAGTGTCCCGGAAAAGGAGCACATAAGGGTAATAAAAAAGCCGCCTGACGGCGGCTTTTTAGAATACAGGATGGAATCAGGCATGCGCCGGTTTATAAACACTGCGCTGCGGCTGGCGGATGGTCGTGGACAGCGCCAGTGAGACAATCAGCAACGCGAAGATGACGCAGAAGGTGACATAGAAGCCGCCAAACAGCGAAGCGATAATCGAACCACAAATACTGCCGATACCAAAGCCTAAGTAAATCACACCGTAGTTTTTCGCCAGGTTGTTCAGACCAAAGAATTCGCTGACCAGGGACGGGAATACGGTAATGGTACCGCCGAAGTTGAAGGCCACGCAGGCAATCGCCGCGAAAAAGGAAACCGCATTCAGTGGCGCAAACAGCAGGGCCGCCATCCCAACCAGTGAAATCACCTGGCCAATCGTAATAACACGGATGCGGGCGATTTTATCGGACAGAATGCCCAGCACCAGACGACCGCTCAGATTCGCAATAGAGATAACCGTTACCGCATTGGCAGCCGTTGCCACATCCAGATGCACCATGCCCTGCGCAATGTCTTTCGCCACCCCAATCACGTACAGGCCACTCATGCAGGCGGTCAGAAACATCACTGCCAGCATCCAGTATTGCGGTTTACGCATGGACTGCGCCAGCGTGAAGTCATTCTCCACCACGCCATTGACCGTAGCTGTTTTCTGCTGCGGGGCGTCAGTCATCAGCATCGCGCCACACACAATCATCACCAGCGCCATCGCTCCCCAGATCATGAAAGTCTGTTCCAGGCCAACGGTTGCCAGCAGGTGACTATCAATGAATTTAAAACCCAGACTGCCAAGGCCATAAGCACCGATGGCGAAGGCTGAAATCAGCCCCTTACGTTCCGGAAACCATTTCACACAGTTGGAAAGGGTGAGCAGGTATCCGGCGCCATCTGCCAGACCCACAAGTACGCCCGCACTCAGCCACAGCATGGTAAGACTGCTGGAGTGAGCGGTCAGGAAGAAGCCGATACCCAACAATACGCCAGAGGCTACGGTCACGCGTTTAACGCCAAAGCGTTCCTGCAGTTTCCCGGCCACAGAGGAGGATAACGCAAGCCCAAGGCTTAACAGGCCAAATGAAAAGGCAACCTGACTTACCGGCTCGCTCAGCTTATCTGCCAGCGCGCTATTAAACAGGCTCCAGGTATAAACAGATCCCAACGCAAATTGTGTGATGATAGTGCCAGCCAGCGTGAGCCAGCGAGTGCGATTCAAGGATGATGTATTCATGGCAGTTGTCCTGCAGCGGAAATTAAAGGAATTCACTGCTGACAACAATAACGAAGCGCATTTCATGCCAGGGCTAAAAAGGCATGAAATGCAGTAAGCGAGGAATGAAATGCATTCAGGCCGGAATGAATGACATAACGAAAAACGGATTCGCCACAATTTATGGAGTGAGTTAGTACATACTATCAATGCAGAGCGCGTGTTTATTGTTTCTCAATTGTGAACATCTTGTAGTAGATGTTTTTAAAAACGCGCGCTGACTCCCATGCTATAAAGGTAATTTGGCCCGGTTAGCCAGTTTTCTGACTGTGACATTGAAGCATAAGCAGCAAAATGTTGATTAAGCAGCATATCGGCGCCGACTGACACATCCAGCCAGTTGCCGTACTGATTCGCTGCTGTCAGACGGCTCAGCCCGGATTGTGATTTCCAGACATTTTCACCGAACTGTTGGTTATAACTAATTTGCGCCCATGGACGAAGGTCGCCAATATGGCTATCCACGCGCCACCCCAGCGAACTGACGGTGGCGTGCCAGAGCGGATCGCTATATTGCGGCGAGGTCGCACTGTCACCAAATTCATTGTAAATTGATGTCGTTGAACCATCGTAATGCCAGACTGCCACTGGCCCGGTCATCACATTCGCTGATAATGGAATATTAAGGCCAATACTCATTGTACTGACGGCATCCATCGGCGTTTTATCCGGCAGATTGAAGGCAACGCCGGGCCCACTCTGCGCTGAGCGAATGCGTTCTTCCAGGATATCGTTATAACGCGGCTGGTGATCGCTATCCCATGTATAGCGTTGCGGCATATTATTTTGCGAATCGATCGCGATATATTCTTGTTGCCAGGCAAATGCCGAATGGCTGAAAAGCAGACAAGCAGGCACTACCGCTATCAAACGGCCACTGTATTTAATTTTCATCAATGCGACTCCACAAAAGAGCCAAATCGGCGTAATTGTTATCGTTTTTGTTGGGCAAAGGAGGGGTAAATATCCCTTACCTAACTATTGTCTTTTTCGCAGGCACGTCAAGCCTGCAACTTACATAATTTTGATCAACATCAGCAACGGAGAAGGATATGCAGCGTTGTGGTTGGGTGACTCAAGACCCGCTTTATCTGGCTTATCACGATGAAGAGTGGGGCGTCCCGCAAATGGATGGTAAGAAGCTATTTGAAATGATCTGCCTTGAAGGACAACAGGCGGGTTTATCATGGATTACGGTGCTTAAAAAACGTGAAAACTACCGTAATGCCTTTCATCAGTTCGATCCTGAAAAGGTGGCCGCTATGGGGCCAGATGATGTCGAGCGCCTGCTGCTGGATGCCGGGATTATTCGCCATCGCGGTAAAATTGAGGCAATTATCGGCAATGCCCGCGCCTGGCTTGCAATGGAACAAAATGGCGAACCTTTTGCCTCGTTTGTCTGGTCCTTTGTCGATAACGAACCGCAGGTTACCCGGGCCGCCATGCCAGGCGATATACCTACCTCAACACCTGCGTCCGACGCACTTTCAAAGGCGCTTAAGAAACGCGGCTTCAAATTTGTCGGCACCACCATTTGCTACTCTTTCATGCAAGCCTGCGGTCTGGTTAATGACCATATTACGGGCTGTTTCTGTCATCCCGGAGGTCGGCATGATCCGCGAGTGGCACAGTAAAGATTTTACTCCTCTGTTGCGCCTGTGGCTTGAAAGCACCACCTATGCGCACCCGTTTATTACGCCAGCGTACTGGCAAGAGAGCGAGATGTTGGTGCGCGAAGTTTACCTCCCGTCGGCCCGTACCTGGGTCTGGGAGGAAGACGATAAGCTGTACGGTTTTGTCAGTGTGATGGATGCACAGTATATCGGGGCGTTATTCGTCTGCCCTGACGCACTACGCAAAGGGATTGGCTCCGCGCTGCTTGATCACGTCAAGCAGCGTTTTGATGCCTTGAGCCTGGAGGTGTATCAGAAAAACGAGCGGGCGGTGAAATTCTATCACGCACAGGGCTTTCGCATAGAGGACAGCGCCTGGCAGGAAGAGACACAGCACCCGACCTGGATCATGAACTGGCAGGCGGATCAAACGCCGTCAGCGTAAGCGCCGGACCGCTGTATTTCTCCATCCATACCAGTGCGGTATTCCCCGCACAGCCATTCCCCAGCTTTGAGCTGGGGAGATCTTTTGTCAGCACGTTAACCGCGCCGTTTTTACAGATCCCCCCTTCGGCACGCTCAAGGTCCGGCCACGCGCCCTGGTGGATACAAATCACACCGGGTTTGATCCCTTCGCTAACCACCGCGCCAGCGAGTACCTGTCCGCGCTGGTTCCAGACACGAACCAGATCGCCATCAGCAATTCCACGCGCTTTCGCGTCGTGCGGATGCAACGTCACCGGTTCACGCCCCGCCACCGCATACTGCTCGCGAAGTGACGAATAGTTAAGCTGGCTGTGCAGACGATGCGCCGGATGAGCAGAAAGAAGCTGCAACTGCTCCGGTCGGGCGTTGCCATGCCATTCATCCGGTTCAAGCCACATCGGATGCGGCGGGCAGTCGGCATAACCAAAGCTGGCAATGCGCGCCGAATAGATTTCGATTTTGCCACTGTCAGTTTTAAGCGGATGCGCCTGGGGGTCACGGCGGAAATCAGCGAAGCGAACAAAGCGGGCATTCTCTTCGCTTTCCGGCATTTCAATCAAAGCATTCGCTTCCCAGAACTCCGCAAATGGCGGCAGCGTGACCTGCTGACTCGCACCGCGCTGTCGGGCGATGTCGTAGAAGGTTTCAAGCCACGCCAGATCGCTCTTCCCTTCTGTAAAGCGCTCACGACCGCCCGGCTCCCAAAGCTCACTGAGATCGGCAAATACCTCAAAATCATCACGCGCCTCATCGCGCGGGGGAACCACACGCTTCATCGGCACCAGATGCTGGTTGCTGTAATCGCCCGTCATGGTCATATCGTTACGTTCAAACGATGTGGTGGCAGGCAGTACGATATCAGCGTGCTTTGCTGCTGCGGTCCAGAAACACTCGGAAATGACCACCAGCTCCGGCTTCTGCCAGGCGCGAATCAGCCGGTTAGTATCCTGATGGTGGGTAAAGTTGGCGCCACCCGCCCACCAGATAAATTTAATATCCGGGAAGTGTCGGTCCATACCATTGTGCTGATAGAACGCTCCCGGTTTTTCCAGCGCTTCAATAATGCGCGCCACGGGGATTTTTTCGACCGCCTCAATACCGTCTTTAACGCAACCCTGCATCGATGCCAGTACCGCTGCCCGGCGCGTGGGGTTACCGCCATTGGCAAAATGGTACGACAGGCCAAAGCCGCCGCCAGGGGTGCCAATCTGGCCGAGCATCGCCGCCAGCGTCACCAGCATCCAGTGTTTCTGCTCGCCGTACTGCTGACGCTGCATCCCCCAGCCGGACATCAACATTGTGGTGTTTTCGTGGAAAAGTTTTGCCAGTTCGCGAATTTTCTCCGCCGGAATACCGCAAATCTCCGCCGCCCACTCTGCCGTTTTTGCCACGCCGTCGCTTTTTCCGGTCAGGTATTCAGCAAAGATGCTATAGCCTTCCGTACAGCGGGCCAGAAAAGCTTCATCCTGCCAGCCATTTTCCACCAGCGTATGGGCGATACCGAGCATCATCGCCACATCGGTCCCCATATGCGGCGCTAACCACTCCACGCTGTCGCCAAAGAAATCAACGGTCTCCGATCGCATCGGATCGATGCAGATCAGCCGTTTGCCACTTTTGCGTAAGGCATCAAAATAGCCGATACCCTGTTCATCCGAGGCATTCCACGCAATTTTCAGTGTGTTCAGTGGGTTAGCGCTCCACAGCACCACCACATCAGTGTGTCTGAGGACTAACGGCCAACTGGTTTGCTGCTGATACACCTCGTTGCCGCCGACCACGTAGGGCATGATGGCCTGCGCCGCACCGGTAGAGTAGTCACCCAGATGGCCGGTATAGCCACCGGCAAGGCTCATATAACGCTGCAACAGCGTCGCCGCTTTATGCAGCACACCGTTCGAACGCCAGCCATACGATCCGGCGAAAATGGATGTCGGACCATACTCATCACGAATACGTTTGTGCTGCTGATGGATGAGGGCGAGCGCATCATCCCAGGAGACACGGACGAACTCATCTTCTCCGCGAACACCCTGCGGGCTGTCCGGCGACGCCAGGAAGCCTTTACGGACCATAGGAAAGCGGACGCGGGTTTTACTGTGAACCTGGTCGCGCACCACCGTTTGCAGCGAGTTAGGGTGGTTCGTGGGAAGCGCCCCGCGTGATGACAACACCGTTTCGCCGTCGGTTTCGACCAACATCGGCCCCCAGTGGGCTGCCGTAAGAACTGTTTTAACTGCAGAGTTTGCCAAAGCGCGCTCCTGATGCATGCAGGTGGCGACAGCGTAGTCTCGCTGCCTTGTGAAATAAGGAATGTCGCGTTCTATCATCCACACGCACGGCAAATTGGCAAAGAATTAAACGGCATGATGGCCATGCAGAAGGCGATAAGCGGGATGTTCCCCCTTGCCAGTGCGGATTTTCGCGCTATCGTGTGGTCTCAAAACTACCGCGAGGGAAGCACTTATGGCAAAAACGACGCGCCCGACGATAAGCGATGTCGCGAAAGCGGCAAAAACGGGCAAAACCAGCATTTCACGCTACCTGAACGGTGAAAAACATCTCCTGTCGGATGCCTTGCTGGCGCGAATTGAACATGCCATTGCCGAACTCGATTACCGCCCAAGCCTGATGGCACGCAACCTCAAGCATGGTCGCACCCGCCTGATTGGTCTTATTATCGCCGATATCACCAACCCTTATTCCGTGCATGTGCTGAGCGGTATCGAAGCGGCCTGCCGGGAAAAGGGCTTCACCCCGCTGGTCTGTAATACCAACAATGAAGTCGATCAGGAATTGCATTACCTGGACCTGCTGCGTAGCTACCAGGTGGAGGGCATCGTGGTAAACGCGGTGGGAATGCGCGAAGAGGGGTTAAACCGCCTGCAGCAATCTTCCCTGCCAATGGTGTTGATTGACCGTAAAATCCCCGATTTCGCCTGTGACGTCGTGGGGTTAGATAACACCCAGGCCGCCACTACCGCCACGGAACATCTGATTGAACAGGGATTTGAAGCTTTGCTGTTCCTCAGCGAACCACTGGGCACGGTGAATACGCGCCGGGAACGACTGGACGCCTTTCATACTACGCTCGCCCGCTACCCCGGCGTGGTGGCTGAAAACGCCGAAACACCGCTACACGAAGCCAGCCAGATCGATAACGCCCTGCGCCAGTTCCACTCCCGCCATCGCGGGATGCGCAAAGCGGTGATCTCTGCCAATGGCGCATTGACGCTACAGGTCGCCCGCTCAATGAAACGTATTGGTCTGCACTGGGGTAGCGATATCGGCCTGCTCGGCTTTGATGAACTGGAGTGGGCTGAACTGGCGGGTGTCGGCATCACCACGCTCAAGCAACCGACCTGGCAAATCGGTTATGCCGCTGTCGAACAAGTCGTGGAGCGTATCGAAGGCAATAGCGATACCGTCCGCGAGCGGGTCTTTTCCGGGGAGCTCATCGTGCGTGGTTCAACTGCGCGATAATTAACCTTCGTGATGACGATCATAAATTCGATGCACTGCGCTTTCCTTTGGAACCGGTTCCATCTAGCGTTACAGACAAGCAAATTGTCTTTAACTCCTGGGAAGCCGGAAGATGAAAAGAAAAATCATCGTTGTCACCGCCGCCTATGGCAGCGAACAAATTAACGCGATGGGCGGTCAGAAAGCCGTCCTTCCGCTGATTGCCAACGCAGGCGCAGACGGCGTGGAGATACGCCGCGAACTGTTAAGCGATCAGGAATTGAGCAGCCTCTCAACGCTTGCCGCCACCATTGAAGACCACCGGTTACTGGCCTGTTACTCCGCGCCCGAAGCGCTGTGCCTGCAAGATGGTTCTCTTAATCCCCATTTGCCTGCCCTGCTTGAAGAAGCACGCACGCTTAAGGCGCTGTGGCTTAAAGTCTCCCTCGGCCATTATCAACATAAAAACGTACTGGAAACCTTACGCGGCTGGCTCACAGAGAGCGGCATGGCGCTGGTAGTGGAAAACGATCAGACCGAATGCGGCCAACTGGCGCCGATGCAACGCTTCAAAGCCGCCTGCAATGCACTGGCGCTGCCGGTGACGCTCACTTTCGACACCGGCAACTGGGTATGGGTAGGCGAGTCGCCGGAAGCGGCGGCGCATCTTCTGGCCCCCGCAGTGAGCTATATTCATGTGAAGGCTGCCATTCCACACCATGAGAATTTTCGCGCCGTGGCGCCAGACAAAGCCGATGAACGCTGGCTTGCCCTGTTAAACCAGCTGCCGCCCGATGCCCCGCGTGGTATTGAGTTTCCACTTGAAGGCGACGACCTGACCGCCGTCACCCGTCACTACGTCGATTTATTACGTGAGGAGTAACGCCATGCATAACTCGCTTGATGTCATCACGATTGGCGAAGCCATGGCCATGTTTGTCGCCACAGAAACCGGCGAACTTGCCGATGCAGAACATTTTGTGAAGCGCGTTGCGGGCGCCGAACTGAATGTTGCTACAGGCCTGGCGCGGCTGGGTATGAATGTCTGCTGGATCAGTCGCGTAGGCAATGACAGTTTTGGACGTTTTGTCCTTAACTCACTGAAAAAAGAGAATATTGATACTCGCGGCGTCACCATCGATGGACGTTACGCAACGGGCTATCAGCTTAAGTCGAAAGCCGAAAATGGAACCGATCCCATTGTGGAGTATTTCCGCAAAGGATCGGCGGCCAGCCACCTTTCAACGGAGGATTTTCATGCCGCGGCATTCAACGAAGCGCGTCACTTGCATTTAAGCGGCGTGGCAGCCGCGCTCTCTTCAACATCGTATGAACTGCTGGAACACGCGGCTGCGGCAATGAAAGCACAGGGCAAGACCATTTCCTTCGACCCGAATCTGCGCCCGGTGCTGTGGAAAAGCGAAGCTGAGATGGTGGAGAAACTTAACCGCATCGCCTTCCAGGCCGACTGGGTGTTACCGGGGCTGAAAGAGGGCGTGATCCTGACCGGGCAGCAGTCGCCGGAGGGCATCGCGGATTTTTACCTGCAGCGCGGCGTAAAAGCGGTGGTGATTAAAACCGGCCCGGATGGCGCCTGGTATAAAACCGCCAGTGGCGAACAAGGCGCGGTCGCCCCGGTAAAAGTGGATAACGTGGTCGATACCGTCGGTGCAGGGGATGGCTTCGCCGTCGGTGTGATTAGCGCCCTGCTGGAAGGTAAGACAATGCAACAGGCCGTACGGCGTGGCAACAAGATTGGCTCGCTTGCCATCCAGGTGTTGGGTGACAGCGAGGGACTGCCAACCCGTGAACAGCTGGATGAATAACGAGTTTCCTCCCTCCCCCTGACTCTCTCGCTCCAGAGAGGAAATAGCCTCATTCTCGCCCCCTTTGGGGAGAAGACAGGGGGGAGGGTAATAGAGAACGTAACAAAGCCCTCCTGGACCCTACAAACAGGCGGCGCAAACCTCAACCATAGAGGCAACATTATGAAAAGCTCGACAAATGCAGCAAAACGCTGGCTTTACATCATGCCGATTGTTTTCATCACTTACAGTCTGGCCTACCTTGACCGGGCGAACTTTAGCTTCGCCTCCGCCGCCGGGATCAATGACGACTTAGGTATTACCAAAGGGGTCTCTTCCCTTCTCGGGGCGCTGTTCTTTCTGGGTTATTTCTTTTTCCAGATCCCCGGCGCGATTTATGCGGAGCGCCGCAGCGTTCGCAAACTGATTTTTGTCTGCCTGATTCTGTGGGGTGGCTGTGCGTCACTGACCGGGATGGTCACCAATATCCCCATGCTCGCCGCCATTCGCTTTATTCTCGGCGTGGTAGAAGCTGCGGTAATGCCCGCCATGCTGATCTATATCAGCAGTTGGTTTACCAAATCAGAACGTTCACGTGCCAACACTTTCCTGATCCTCGGTAACCCGGTCACCGTGTTGTGGATGTCTGTGGTCTCAGGTTATCTGATCCAGGCGCTCGGCTGGCGCGAGATGTTCATCATCGAAGGGGTTCCTGCCATTATCTGGGCCTTCGCCTGGTGGATGCTGGTCCGTGACAAACCTGCGCAGGTTGGCTGGCTGTCAGAGAGCGAAAAGTCTGCCCTGCAAACACAGCTTGACCAGGAACAGCAAGGTATCAAAGCGGTACGCAATTACGGCGAAGCCTTCCGCTCTCGTAACGTTATTCTGCTTTGCATGCAATATTTTGCCTGGAGTATTGGTGTTTACGGTTTTGTTCTGTGGCTGCCTTCCATCATCCGTAACGGCGGAGCCAACCTCGGAATGGTCGAAGTGGGCTGGCTCTCATCTGTTCCGTACCTCGCCGCGACCATTGCGATGATTCTGGCCTCCTGGGCGTCGGACAAGCTGCAAAATCGTAAGCTGTTTGTCTGGCCACTGTTGCTGATTGGCGGCTTTGCCTTTATCGGCTCATGGGCGGTCGGGGCAAACCACTTCTGGGCCTCTTACACCCTTCTGGTGATCGCAGGTGCAGCCATGTACGCCCCCTACGGCCCGTTCTTTGCCATCATTCCTGAGATGCTGCCGCGTAACGTTGCGGGCGGTGCCATGGCGCTTATCAATAGTATGGGTGCGCTCGGCTCTTTCTTTGGCTCCTGGTTCGTTGGTTACCTCAATGGCGCGACGGGCAGCCCGGCGGCATCGTACATTTTTATGGGGGTGGCACTTTTTGCATCTGTATGGCTTACTTTAATTGTTAAGCCTGCTAATGATAAAACAATTCCGACAGGCGCTCGTCACGCCTGAAATTCAACGAGGGAGAACTCATGAAGCCGTCCATCATCCTGTACAAAGCATTGCCTGATGATCTGAAACGTCGCCTGGAAGAGCATTTCACCGTCACGCAGGTGGCCAATCTGCGCCCTGAAACGGTGGAGCAACACGCCGACGCGTTCGCCAGTGCCGAAGGCCTGCTGGGTTCCAGTGAAAAGGTGGACGCCTCATTGCTGGCAAAGATGCCGAAACTGCGGGCCGCATCGACCATCTCCGTGGGTTACGACACCTTTGATGTGGACGCGCTGAATGCGAAAAATATTCTGCTGATGCACACCCCGACCGTGCTGACTGAAACCGTGGCCGATACCATCATGGCGCTGGTGCTGAGTTCCGCACGCCGGGTGGTGGAAGTGGCGGAACGCGTGAAGAAAGGCGAATGGACGAAGAGCATTGGCCCGGACTGGTTTGGCGTTGACGTACACCACAAAACGCTTGGCATCGTAGGGATGGGACGCATCGGCCTGGCGCTGGCGCAACGTGCCCATTTTGGTTTCGGTATGCCGATTCTCTATAACGCGCGCCGTCAACATCAGGAAGCAGAGAACCGTTTCCAGGCCCGCTATTGCGATCTGGATACACTGCTTAAAGAGTCTGACTATGTGGTTCTCGTCCTGCCTTATACCCAGGAAACGCACCATCTGATCAACGCAGAGAAGTTCGCCATCATGAAATCATCAGCGATTTTTGTGAACGCGGGTCGCGGTCCGGTTGTCGATGAAGAAGCCCTCATTGCGGCGCTGAAAAATGGCGAGATTCATGCAGCCGGTCTGGATGTGTTTGAGAAGGAACCTTTGCCGGTGGACTCCCCTCTGCTGACGTTACCCAACGTAGTCGCACTGCCGCACATCGGTTCTGCCACTCATGAAACACGCTACGGTATGGCCGCCTGCGCGGTGGATAACCTCATCGATGCGCTCAATGGCAACGTTGAGAAAAACTGTGTTAACCCGCAGGTGATGAAGTAAATTCTCCTCGGCAAAAACAAAAAAAGAGGCGATTACATCGCCTCTTTTTTTTATTCGAAATGCCACGCTTACTGCGTCGCATTCACCGTGGCAGTCCAGGCCTGTGTAAACGCCTGATGCTGAGAGGCCAGAGGCCCAATCAGCGCATTATACTGGCTGGCCTGCTGTGAGGTCGGGAACTGGATGCCATTAGCAACGAAGCTTACCTGCGTCCCCTGCTGAGCGATAAAGTCGCCCACCTGCACCAGCTGTTGCGTGAAGATCTGTGCCGCCGGGATCAACGGTTGCAATGCGTTAGCCGGAGCGGTAACCACTTTCGAGTATACCTGCTCGAAGACCGGTTTCAGGTCATCCGCCTGTTTCAGGCTGGCATGAGCTGTATCGGCCTGCACTTTCGCATTCTGCAATTGTTGACTCAGTACGCCAAGAGAACCATTTGCCTGACGCAGCGGCTCACGCTGGGTCATATAATCCTGCGGTACGCGAATCGCGTTCACGCTATCCACCACCGGACGCAGACCGGAATCCATCGCCTGATTCACCTGCTGGGAATACCCATACAGAATGGCGTAATCAGAGACGAACGGGCCAAATTGTTTTTTCTGGTCGGCCGTCAGCGCGGGAAGACGTTCACTGCTACGCATCGCCGTATTTTGCAGGAAATCGATAAATGCCTTGCGCTGATCGCCTTCTTTATCAAAACACCCACTCAGGCCAACTACCATTAACAACGCCGCAAGAGGCGCAAACCAGCGAGAGCAGGACTTACCTGTCGCCATTTTAATACTCCTTTCACCCAAAAATGCGCACAACGAAACACGCGTGCCTGACGGCTTACAAGGATAGTCCAGGTCGGCGTCTCAGGATACCCTTTTCCATGCTTTCTTATTAACGCCGGGGTGAACCTCACGCCGTTTCGTCATGCGATTTTTTGCTAACGATTTACAAAAAAATACGTATTTATTCCTGGGCTTGCGTAATCAAGCAATTAACGTTTAGCGAAACGTTTGAATATGCATTTCAAAGGTATGAAAAGCGCTTTTATCCACGATATATCCTTGTTGCGCCCCCACATCAGCGGTTTTACCGACTATTCTTAATAGTGCTGTATCACTATCCGCTGTGTGTTTTTAGAGGAGTTCTCAATGGAATATAAAGATCCGATGTTTGAGCTGCTGAGCAGTCTGGAACAGATTGTCTTTAAAAAAGATGTAGCGCAGGCGGTTACCCTGACCCAAAAGCCTAATTCTTTTAATGAGTTTGAACAATTACGCCGTGGCACTGGGTTAAAGATCGATGATTTTGCACGCGCAATGGGTGTTAGCGTAGCAATGGTTCATGAATGGGAATCAAAACGTGTTCGCCCTTCAGCGACCGAAATGAAACTGATGCGCCTGATCCATTCAAATCCGATGCTCAGTAAACAGTTAATGGAATAAACATAACTGTTAAAACCCCCGCAACGACGGGGGTCAATACCCTCTTACTTCCTTCCACAATGCCATTTTTCTCCTCGCGACTCTATCTGGTGGGTTAAATTTAACGCCCGCAGAAAAGCCTCATCATGTGAAACCACAACTATTGCGCCCGGAAAGGTCGACAGCGCCAGTTCAATCGCCTGCATCGAGGCCAAATCAAGGTGGTTCGTGGGTTCATCAAGTAAAAGCAATTGTGTCGCCTCACGGCGCCAGAGCACGCAGGCCAGCGCCGCTTTCAGGCGCTCTCCACCGCTTAATGCCGCCAGCGGCAATGTCACTTTATCTGCCCTCAGGTGCAGTTGTGCCAGACGAGTTCGCAGCACCCCCTCCTCCAGCGGCGTATCGCCGGCGTTAAGGTGTTCCAACACCGATAGGGAAAGATCCAACTGTGACAAATGCTGGTCGAGATACGCCGTAGCGACCGATACCTGACACGCGCCAGCCAGGGGTTTTTCTTCTCCGGACATTACGCGCAGCAGGGTCGATTTTCCACAACCGTTTGGCCCGCGCAGGGCTACACGCATCGGTCCGTCCATTCGCCAGTTGAGAGGAGACGGCACACCATAGGGTAAGATCAGGTTATCCATGACCAGCACCTGTTTCCCCTCGGCCACCTGGCTGCCCGGCAGGGTAAACATGACTGGCGCCTCTTCTTCAACTCGCTCCCGGGCCTGTGCCACTGCGGTATTCAGCGCCTCGTTCTGTTCGCGGTGCTGTCGACGCAACGTGCCT
Organism: Phytobacter palmae; assembly: GCF_039409775.1. NCBI lineage: Bacteria > Pseudomonadati > Pseudomonadota > Gammaproteobacteria > Enterobacterales > Enterobacteriaceae > Phytobacter > Phytobacter palmae. The sequence goes on from NZ_JBCIVJ010000002.1 coordinate 288,678, forward strand.
GTCCGCTCCTTCGCTGCCCCTTTGTATTTCACCCGCTCGAACGAGGCAATATTGAGCGTATCCACGGTACGCAAGGTCTGGGCTGAACGCCGCTGGCTGGCATCATGCTCCTTTTGCTGCCGACTACGCACCCGACGACGCTCGGTGGCCGCATGTTCCAGCGCCGCGTGGGCGGCCTGCTGCTCGGCTTCGCGTTGCCGCTGATAATCAGCATAATGACCGCCATAGCTGCGTAACCCGGCGGGGGATAATTCAACGATGCGCGGCATCAATGCCAGCAGTTCACGGTCGTGGCTTGCTACCAGCGTCCCACCCTGTCGAAGGGAAAGTCGCGCGTAAAGCCATTCACGCCCTTGCCTGTCAAGATGGTTGGTAGGTTCATCAAGCAGTAAGTAATTGGCGTCTGTCATCAACGCCGCGCACAGCAGTGCGCGTACACGCTCGCCGCCGCTCAGTTCTGCGGCGGGCCGCTCGGGGATAAATGGAAGCAGACCGGCATCCAGAAAAGCCGCTTTCAGGCGCTCTTCCAGATCCCAACAGCCCTCCATACGTTCAAGATCTTCTGGTAAGTAATCACCCGATTCGATACGTCGACGTGCAGCAAACACCGCGTCATAACCCAGTAATTCAGCCAGCGTTGTCGACGGGGAAATCACGTGTTGTTGGGCAACATAGGCCACAGAACCAAAACGTTCGATATGTCCGCAGGCAGGGTGATCCACCCCCGCCAGCAGGCGCAGTAAACGTGTTTTACCACAGCCGTTGCGCCCGACCAGACCGCACAACGCGGGTTCGAGCGAAAGAGAAATCGGGCCAAAAAGCGTCACGCCCGTCGCAAACTGACAGGTGACCTGATGCAAAATAAACAAGGGGGATTGGGCGCACTGAGCCATAAGCACTCCTGAGTGAAATCAAAACATCCCCTGCTCGCCATAAGCGCGATGCAAGGATTCGAAGTCAGCAGGTGTGTTTACCCATTTTCAGTGGGCCTCAGTGAGACGAGAAGTTCGTCGGAACAAAGGATAGCCGTACAGCAGGCAGGATTTCAAGATTAAATTTTCATCATCCTGTACGGGATGATGAGTCTCCGCAACCCGCCAGCGTTCAAATGCAAATAGCATTATCACCGACGCTAACCGATTCTTAAATTAATCCAGCGGACTAAATACCAGCATAAAAATATCCTTATCTGAATATGATTACTTGTTCTCTTATTATTAATTCAGGCATAAAAAAACCCGCCCGCAGGCAGGTTTTTATTTATCGACCACGCAATTACTGCAGCAGGGAAATATCCGCAACCTGCAGGAACAACTCGCGCAGTTTGGACAGCAGCGTCAGACGATTCAGACGAACGTCTTTATCTTCCGCATTCACCATCACGTTTTCGAAGAACTCATCTACCGGCTCACGCAGGGATGCCAGTTCAACCAGCGCTTCCTGGTAACGGCCTTCGGCAAAGTACGGCTGCAGCTTGTCGCGCAGAACGACCAGACTGCTCGTCAGTTTGATCTCTGCCGCTTCTTTCAGTACGGAAGCATGCACGATGTCGTTCAGCGTCTCGTCAGATTTCGCCAGAATATTAGACACACGCTTGTTGGCCGCAGCCAGCGCAGAGGCTTCTTCCAGCGTACGGAAGTGAGATACCGCTTTCATGCGCGCATCGAAATCCGCCGGACGAGTCGGACGACGTGCCAGCACGGCCTGGATGGTGTCAACGGTATAACCTTCGTCCTGATACCAGGCGCGGAAACGGCCCAGCATAAAGTCGATAACGTCATCCACTACTTTCGCGTTGGTCAGCTTGTCGCCATACAGACGCACCGCTTCCTCGGTCAGCGTTTGCAGATCGAGATTCAGGTTCTTCTCAACGATGATACGCAGCACGCCCAGCGCGGCACGACGCAACGCAAACGGGTCTTTATCGCCTTTTGGATGCTGACCGATACCGAAGATGCCCGCCAGGGTATCCATCTTGTCAGCAATCGCCAGCGCGCAGGCGACCGGGTTAGACGGCAGGTCATCGCCCGCAAAGCGCGGCTGATACTGCTCGTTCAGCGCCACGGCCACATCTTCCGCTTCGCCATCGTGACGCGCGTAGTGCATGCCCATCACGCCCTGAGTGTCGGTAAACTCGAAGACCATGTTGGTCATCAGGTCGCACTTGGACAGCAGGCCCGCGCGAGTGGCGTGATTCACATCAGCACCAATCTGCTCAGCAATCCAGCCCGCCAGCGCCTGAATACGATCGGTCTTGTCGCGCAGCGTACCCAGCTGTTGCTGGAACAGAACGGTTTGCAAACGCGGCAGGTTGTCTTCCAGACGTTTTTTACGGTCAGTGTTGAAGAAGAACTCGGCATCCGCCAGACGCGGACGCACTACCTTCTCGTTACCGGAGATAATCTGGGTCGGATCTTTCGATTCGATGTTGGCCACGAAGATAAAGTTTGGCAGCAGCTTGCCCGCATTGTCATAAACCGGGAAATATTTCTGGTCGCCCTTCATGGTGTACACCAGCGCTTCTGCCGGAACGGCCAGGAATTTCTCTTCGAACTTCGCGGTCAGCACAACCGGCCATTCCACCAGCGAGGTCACTTCTTCCAGCAGACTGTCGCTCAGATCAGCTTTGCCACCAATCTTACGCGCCGCTTCTTCGGCATCGGCTTTGATTTTGGCTTTACGGGCTTCGTAATCCGCCACCACTTTGCCGCGCTCCAGCAGGAGTTGTGGATACTGATCGGCATTGTCGATAGTGAACTCCGGCTCGCCCATAAAACGATGGCCGCGAATCACGCGATCGGACGGGATACCCAGGATGGTGGCCGGAATAACTTTGTCACCCAACAGCAAAGTCACGGTGTGCACCGGACGCACGAAATGCACGTCAGACGCCCCCCAACGCATCAGTTTAGGAATCGGCAGTTTCGCCAGCGAGGTGGCGATCATGTCTGGCAGCAGCGCCTCGACGCTCTCACCCTTCACATGCGCGCGATAAAGCAGCCATTCACCTTTGTCAGTGGTCAGACGTTCGGCCTGGTCAACGGTGATACCGCAGCCGCGCGCCCAGCCTTCAGCAGCCTTGCTTGGATTGCCTTGCGCGTCAAACGCCTGGGCAATTGCCGGGCCACGTTTTTCGACTTCACGGTCTGGCTGAGACGCCGCCAGATTCGCCACTTTCAGCGCCAGACGGCGCGGCGCGGCAAACCATTCGATTTTACCGTGCGCCAGGCCAGCGTTATCCAGCTCAGCGGTCACGTTCGCAGCAAAAGATTCAGCCAGGCTGCGCAGGGCTTTTGGTGGCAGCTCTTCGGTGCCAATTTCCACCAGGAAAGTTTTCTCAGACATGGCCGCCTCTTATTTATTCTTGTTGCACATCGGGAAGCCCAGGGCTTCACGGGAAGCGTAATAGGCCTCTGCTACCGCTTTGGTCAGCGTGCGAATGCGCAAAATGTAGCGCTGACGCTCGGTGACGGAGATAGCCTTACGCGCATCCAACAGGTTGAAGCTATGAGCGGCTTTCAGAATACGTTCATACGCAGGCAGCGGCAGCGGGTTTTCCAGCGCCAGCAACTGCTGGGCTTCTTTTTCGTACTGCTCGAAGCAGGAGAACAGGAAGTCGACGTCTGCGTACTCGAAATTGTACGTGGACTGTTCCACTTCGTTCTGATGGAACACGTCGCCGTAAGTGGTTTTACCCAGCGGGCCGTCGCTCCAGACCAGGTCGTAAACGCTGTCTACGCCCTGAATGTACATGGCCAGACGTTCTAAGCCGTAAGTAATCTCACCGGTAACCGGCTTACACTCCAGACCACCGACCTGCTGGAAGTAGGTGAACTGCGTCACTTCCATGCCATTTAGCCACACTTCCCAACCCAGACCCCAGGCACCCAGCGTCGGGTTTTCCCAGTTGTCTTCCACGAAACGGATATCGTGGATGGTCGGATCCATACCCAGCTCTTTCAGAGACCCGAGGTACAGCTCCTGGATGTTGTCCGGAGACGGTTTAATCACGACCTGGAACTGATAGTAGTGCTGTAAACGGTTCGGGTTTTCGCCATAGCGGCCATCGGTTGGACGACGGGAAGGCTGCACGTAGGCAGTCGCCATCGGTTCTGGCCCCAATGCACGCAGGCAGGTCATTGGGTGAGATGTGCCGGCGCCAACTTCCATGTCCAGAGGTTGAACAATGGTGCAGCCCTGACGAGCCCAGTAATCCTGTAAGGTCAGGATCAGGCCCTGGAAGGTCCTGGTATCAAACTTTTGCATATGATTTCGTGCTGGATACGTGTGGATTTAAAGGAAGGGGCCAGTATACCCGCTGACCGGAAGATATACAGTATGAAACGGGTCTGTTTATGGAAAATTGAAGAACTAGCGCATCGAGAGATGCAAAAACTGGCCATCCGGGTCAAAAGAGCAGACAAAACCCTCCTTCCGGGGGGTAACACCACGCATTTCATAGCTACTCTGGAACTGTTCGAAGCTGGTCACTGCGATCTCTTGCGACTGGGTATTGTAGCGGTGCGCCGCAGATTGCTTGCAGAGCTGTTCCATTTCCAGGGAGTGCGCCGGGCTCACTTTTGCTTTTTGCGCGCGTTGGGCGGGCATTTCTTGCGGCGCGCTGCATCCGGCCACCAGCAGAAACAACAAGGCTGACGCCATACTTTTGATCATCATTTTTTTACCGCCAGGCTAAGCTGCTGTTATTTTTAGAAGGTGGGCGTGATAAGCAACGAATTTTGCAAATCTGCCGTAACATCACAAGTATGAGCAGGCAAACTCGGATTTATCCAGAAAGAAAGTGCGTTAAATCGTAAGTCAGAGGGTATTTAACGGGAAAATTGAGGAACAGATGTCGTCGAAAATTTACTGGATTGATAATCTGCGAGGGATCGCCTGTTTGATGGTGGTGATGATCCATACCACCACCTGGTACGTGACTAACGCAGCCAGCGTGAGTACCGTCGACTGGGGTGTCGCCAACCTCCTCAATTCCGCTTCTCGCGTCAGCGTACCGCTCTTTTTTATGATTTCGGGCTATCTCTTTTTTGGCGAACGCAGCGCCCAACCGCGCCATTTCTTGCGCATCGGTTTATGCCTGCTGTTCTACAGTACGCTCGCTTTTCTCTATATTGTCTTTTTTACCTCGATTAATGGCGAGCTATCACTGCGAAACCTGCTACAAAAACCGGTGTTTTATCATCTGTGGTTTTTCTTTGCGATTATCGTTATTTATCTCGTCTCGCCACTTATCCAGGTAAAAGCGGTGAGCGGGAAGATGCTGCTGGCGCTGATGGTCGTCATTGGCATTCTTGCTAATCCCAATATGGTGACGCAAAAAATCGGTCATTTCGAATGGTTACCCGTCAATCTGTATATCAATGGCGACACGTTCTATTACGTGTTGTATGGCATGCTCGGCCGGGCATTAGGGATGATGGATACGCAGAAAAAATCGCTTACCGTGTTAAGCGCGATCGTTTTTGTCGTCGCCGCGTTTGCCATTTCTCGCGGTACCCTGCATGAGTTGAAATGGCGTGGAAATTTCGCCGACACCTGGTATGTATATTGCGGGCCGCTGGTGTTTATCTGCGCCATGTCGCTGTTCACTCTCGTCAAAAACACCCTTACCGCGCGGGCGCTGCCGGGGCTGGCGATCATCTCCCGCCACTCGCTGGGAATCTATGGTTTTCATGCCCTGATCATTCATGCGCTACGCACCCGCGGCGTCGAAATCCAGGCCTGGCCAGTGCTCGATATCCTGTGGGTTTTTACCGCAACGCTGATTATCAGTCTGGGATTGTCGATGCTGTTACAGCGTATTGATACGCGGCGCTATGTGAGTTAAAGCAAGCAGCCCGGCCAGTAGCGCCGGGCAATGAGTTATTCCGGGATCTCAGGAGGCAGGACTTCCGGCTCAGTTTTATCCCAGCCATCGCGGACATTTTTTTGCACGGCGACAATGCCAAACAGGCTAAGAAAAAAGGCGAGACCGTAAAACCCTTTTTCACTGAGCAGCAGTGTCGCATTCCACAGTCCGACTAGCAGCAAGCCGATGGAAATAATGAATGTCATCAGGCACATAAAATAATAAATCTGCGTAGTGGGAATGCCTTCATAGCGGTCTCTTACCGTTTTTTGATAAGAGGCGGCGGCAAAAAGGCCCAGAAGCAGCACCGCGAAGTAGTAACCCCGCTCGTTCAGTTGCATTTCGGCATTCCACAGGCCTACCAGATAGGAAGCCACGCCCGCCATCAGGGCAACCCACGACACGATATTGAACGCGGGAGAAACAGGTACTCTATTTTTTTCCATCAATTATACCCTCCGTTTTTTGGTAACCCATAGTAAAGGCACGGGGGCAAAGCGGGAGAGAGAGGACCGTCTTTCGGAAAACGCCAAGAGTGACCTTACGCGGCAGCGCGCTGACGCGCCCGGTGCAACTGGCGGGGTGAGGAAAATCCGGCTGCCATCGCGGCCTGCTCCATCCCCCGCCCCTGTAACAGCCACTGTTCGGCCACCGCCAGACGCAGTTGTTCCAGATAATCGCGCACACTAATGCCCAGATGTTGCTGAAACAGACGTGTTAAATGCCGTGGGCTCACGTGCGCCTGCTCAGCAATATCCACCAGTTGCCAGGGTTTTTGCGGCTCGGCGGTAAGAACATCTTGTGCGCGGTGCACTGCCGGGTGAAGGTGGTTGCGATAGCGCAGCCACGGTGAGAGCTGCGGATCATCGCCGGAACGACGGAACCAGACCACCATCTCGCGAGCCACCGCCAGCGCCGTTTCCGGCCCACAAAGCCGATGAATAATGTGCAGCGTAAGATCAATACCGGAGGTGATACCCGCACTGGTCCAGATCCCCCGGTCTTCAATGAAAATCCGGTTCTCTTTGACCAGTGCGGCAGGTGCCGCCGCTTTCAGACGAGCAATCACATCATGGTGCGTGGTGCACTGAATCCCCGTCATCAGCCCTGCTTTTGCCGCCAGTAGCGAACCGGAACAGACACACATCAGCAGCACCTTCTGGCTGTGGATCAACGGTTGCATACGCATCAGCCAGTGGCGGACAGTCTCAGCCTGGGGCGTGGCAAAATAGTGTGCGGACTGATGAACGCCGGGCAATACCAGCAGACTGCCTTCCGGCAGGCTGTCCGGCAACGGCGCAATATTGCCCATCGTCAGGCCGATAGAGGTCGACACCTCAGCGTCCGGTCCAATGTAATGCAGGCGAAAGGCCTCACCCGCCAGAGAAAAGGTTTCTGCCGGGCCGGTCATATCCAGCGCCAGCACGCCCGGTAACATTACGAACCAGACATCGGTGGTCATAGAGATTCCAGTGTTTCACTGACAGTTTTCACGGTGGCGAAACGGCCTTCGAGCACCATTTCCGTACGATGACGCAACGCGTCGCAGTCCAGCGTAATACCTTTATGCGTCATCGGGAAGGTTAACGTCGCCTCACTGACAAAGGTCACTCTGTAGCCAAGATCAGACGCTACGCGGGCGGTGGTTTCACAGCACTGTTCGGTGCGCATTCCGCAGATAATCACATGATTAATATCTCGTTCACGCAGCCAGTGGTCCAGCCCGGTATCGGTAAAGGCATTATGCACGTGCTTATGGAAGGCTACCGCAGGCTGATGTTGCAAAAAGCCCATTGGCGCGACATAACCACTTGCCAGCGCAAACGGGCCGCCATCAGCGACGTGAAAAATGTCCACTACCGGGACATCCCGAGCAACACAACCGGCAATCAGGTTCAACATGGCGTCGCGAAAAGCGGGGAAATCGTCCTCCTGCCAGCTGTCGCGATGCAGGAAAGAGTTCTGAGTATCAATATTGATAAGGGCGGTACGTGACATTTTGGGACTCCTTGCGCAGTGGGTGTATGGCTATTCTGGCAAGGAGCGAGCAAGGTGCTAAGACCAAAAAGGGACATCATCAGGGTGATTACAGACGAACGTCCTCCCCGCAAAGGCGAGGAGGACACGGACATTACGACATCAGCGGCAAAAGCTGCTGATAAATACGACGGAAGGTTTCACGACGCGGTTGATACAACGCATGGCGTGCGGCATCCGGCAGATGCTGCTGTTCAATCGGTAGCTGTGGCAACAGGCTGGTCGCCGGGACATTCGGGTTGGCAGCAATTTGCGCCAGACGAGCCGCACCTAAAGCCGGGCCGACATCTCCCCCCGTGCGGTAATCAAGCTGTTGTCCGCTGATGTCCGCCAGCATTTGTCGCCAGTAACTGCTGCGCGCTCCACCGCCAATAAGCGTGATGCTTTGCGGTTTCACGCCGCAGGCGTGCACCACATCCATCCCGTCGGCGAGCGCATAGCCCACCCCTTCAAGCACGGATTTTGCCAGTTCATTGGGGCCGTGCTGATGGGTCAGACCGAAGAATACCCCTTTAGCTTCCGGGTTGTTATGCGGCGTACGCTCACCGGAAAGATAGGGTAAGAACCAGAGATCGCCCGCGCTGTCATCCGCCTGTTCCGCCGCGGCAATCAGTGCCTGAACAGAACTCAAATTAGTCAACTTAGCGGCCCAGTCCAGACAAGAAGCGGCGCTCAGCATGACCGACATAAGATGCCAGCGTCCCGGTAATGCATGGCAGAAGCTGTGTACCGCGCTTTCGGGATTGCTAAGAAAACCTTCGCTGACCGCAAAATAGACGCCGGACGTTCCCAGGGAAAGCATTGCCTGCCCGGCATCCGCCATGCCAACGCCGACGGCACCCGCCGCGTTATCGCCACCGCCCGCGACGACGGCAACCTGCCCCATCCCCCAGCGCTCCGCCACCTCTGGCAGTAAGGTTCCTGTGATATCGCTGCCTTCGAACAAGGCAGGCATATGATCGCGGGTCAGAGCGCAGGCAGCGAGCATCTCATCGCTCCAGTTGCGTTTGGCCACATCCAGCCACATCGTACCTGCGGAGTCCGACATATCGCTGGCGTACTGTCCGGTCATGTGCCAGCGCAGATAGTCTTTCGGCAGCAGGACCTTCGCCACGCGCGCAAACACGTCAGGTTCGTGACGCTTCACCCATAATAATTTTGGCGCGGTGAACCCCGGCATCATCAGGTTGCCGGTTATCGCCCGCGAGTTTTTTACCTGCGCTTCCAGCAATGCGCACTCTTCGGCGCAGCGTCCGTCATTCCAGAGAATAGCCGGACGAAGCACCTGATTTTCGCTATCGAGCAGCGTGGCGCCGTGCATCTGCCCGGCCAGGCCAATGGCCTTCACCTGCTGCAATGAATGCTGTTCGCCGAGGGCGCGAATCGCCCGATCCGTGGCCTGCCACCAGTGCAGCGGGTCCTGCTCCGACCACAAAGGGCGCGGGCGCGACACCGTTAACTTTTCCGTTTGTGAGGCCAGTACGGTGCCCTGCTCACTGAGCAAAATTGCTTTTACCCCTGATGTGCCAAGATCAATCCCGATATACATAGATGGCTCCTTAAAAAACCCAGCCCGGTAACGCTATGCGTACCGGGCCTGGTCGGTGTGCAGGCCCGAATGCAGGCCAGCGCCGGTTACTTGTCGAACAGATAATGGTTAACCAGATTTTCCAGCAGTTCCTGATGCCCGCTCTGATGGCGTGGCGCCAGGTTTTGCTGTTCAGCGTACTTCGCCAGTTCAGCAAGCGTTAGCTGACCCTGCAGAATTTGCTGGCCAAGTTCACCATTCCAGCCGGCATAGCGTTTCGCGACGCGTTTATCCAGCTCACCGTCTTCACTCATCCGCGCGGCCACTTTCAGCGCCAGCGCCATGGTGTCCATTGCGCCAATATGACCATAGAACAGATCGTATTTGTCGGTGCTCTGACGACGCACTTTGGCGTCAAAGTTCAGACCGCCGGTAGTAAAGCCGCCCGCTTTGATGATTTCATACATCACCAGCGCGTTCTCTTCCACGCTGTTCGGGAACTGGTCAGTATCCCAGCCCAACTGCGCGTCGCCACGGTTTGCATCGACCGAACCGAAGATGCCCAGCGCGATAGCAGAGGCAATTTCATGGTGGAAAGAGTGGCCTGCCAGCGTGGCGTGGTTCGCCTCGATATTCACTTTAATCTCTTTTTCCAGGCCGAACTGTTTGAGGAAGCCGTACACCGTTGCCACATCGTAATCATATTGATGTTTAGTCGGTTCCTGCGGTTTTGGCTCAATCAGCAGCGTACCGCGGAAGCCGATCTTATGTTTATGTTCGACAACCATCTGCATGAAGCGGCCAATCTGCTCGCGCTCCTGGCGCAAATCGGTATTGAGCAGGGTTTCATAGCCTTCACGGCCACCCCACAACACGTAGTTTTCGCCGCCCAACTTGTGAGTTGCGTTCATAGCGGTCACCACCTGGGTGGCAGCCCAGCTAAACACCTCTGGATCCGGGTTAGTGGCAGCACCAGCGCCATAGCGCGGGTTAGTAAAGCAGTTGGCCGTACCCCACAGCAGTTTCACGCCGCTCTGCTGCTGTTTTTGCGCCAGCACATCTACCATGTGAGCAAAGTTATTCAGGTACTCTTTCAGCGAAGCACCTTCCGGCGAGACATCGACATCATGGAAGCAGTAATACGGCACATTCAATTTGTGGAAGAACTCAAACGCCACGTCCGCTTTGCGCTCAGCCAGCGCCAGTGCGTCGCCCGGCTGTTGCCACGGTCTGTCGAATGAGCCCACACCAAACATATCCGCACCGTTCCAGCAGAATGTATGCCAGTAACAGGCGGCAAAGCGCAGGTGATCTTCCATTCGCTTACCCAGCACTAACTCGTCCGGGTTGTAATGACGAAACGCTAAAGGGTTGGTTGTTTTCGGGCCTTCATAACGGACACGTTCGAGCTGGTCGAAATAAGCATGCATAATGAGCTCCATAATCAGGTGGCGGCAAAGATTCATTTTCCAGGTAATACTGGATTCTCTCCTCGCCTTGCTCAATTACGTTATTTCACACTGATATTAAGAGAATACGCAAATGTGCGCCATCTCGCAAAATAAGCCACAGGCAGGCATTTTTCTTAATTTTTGCTACCTGCAAAACCGTTTCCGCTTATTTTAAAATCAGATCGCGGTCAAACTTCCACAAATAAACCAAAAAACATAACGCCGGGATAAAAACCAGCAATTGCCAGCCATCGTTTACGCGTTAAAAATTTGCAACGATCATCGCAGTGCATGTTTCTTTTATCTCGCTTCGTCACCCTACAAAAAGGTATTACTATTATGAAGATAAAGAACCTTTGCCTTACTTTGTGTGCTTCTTTGCTGCTCGCCAGCATGGCCGGTCACGCAAAAGAAGTAAAAATCGGTATGGCGATTGATGACTTACGCCTCGAACGTTGGCAGAAAGACCGTGATATTTTTGTAAAAAAAGCCGAATCACTGGGTGCTACAGTTTTTGTCCAGTCAGCTAACGGTAATGAAGAAACCCAGATGTCGCAAATTGAAAATATGATCAACCGCGGCGTCGATGTTCTGGTTATTATTCCCTACAACGGTCAGGTATTAAGTAATGTTGTAAAAGAGGCCAAACAAGAAGGGATTAAAGTGTTGGCATATGATCGTATGATCAATAATGCCGACATTGATTTTTATATTTCCTTCGATAATGAAAAGGTTGGTGAATTACAGGCTCAAAGTCTGGTCAGCAAAGTGCCCCAGGGCAATTACTTTTTAATGGGCGGCTCGCCCGTTGATAATAATGCCAAGTTGTTCCGCGCAGGCCAAATGAAAGTATTAAAACCGTACATTGATAGCGGCAAAATTAAAATTGTCGGCGATCAGTGGGTCGACGGCTGGCTGCCTGAAAATGCGCTGAAAATCATGGAAAACGCGCTCACGGCGAACAACAACAAAATCGACGCTGTCGTGGCGTCTAACGATGCTACCGCAGGCGGCGCAATTCAGGCACTGAGCGCCCAGGGCCTGGCTGGCAAAGTCGTCATTTCAGGCCAGGACGCCGACCTCGCCGGGATTAAACGCCTGATCAACGGCAGCCAGACCATGACGGTCTATAAACCCATCACTCAACTGGCTAACACTGCCGCAGAAATCGCCGTTGAGCTTGGTAATGGCAAACAACCGAAAGCGGACTCCTCCCTCAACAACGGTCTGAAAGACGTACCCGCTCGTCTTCTGACGCCGATTGAAGTCACCAAAGACAACATCGACGCCACGGTCATCAAAGACGGGTTCCATCAGAAAGATCAGCTCTAAGCCTCGCGGCGTGCCTCCCGACAGGAGACACGCCGGAACATGTCTTCAGGCACTGTGAATACCTCGAATTACGTGGAGCAGTTATGCCTTATTTACTTGAAATGAAGAACATCACCAAGGCCTTTGGCGCGGTCAAGGCCGTCGATAATGTCAGTCTGCGGCTCAATGCAGGCGAAGTATTATCTCTTTGCGGTGAAAACGGCTCCGGCAAATCCACGCTGATGAAAGTACTGTGCGGCATTTATCCCTGGGGCACCTATGACGGCGAAATTATCTTTGCTGGCGAAACCCTGCAGGCCGGCCATATCCGTGATACCGAGCGTAAAGGTATTGCGATAATTCATCAGGAACTGGCGCTGGTTAAGCATCTGACCGTACTGGAAAACATCTTTCTCGGTACCGAAATAACCCATCATGGCGTGATGGATTACGACACCATGACGCTACGCTGTGAAAAGCTGCTTGCCCAGGTCAGTCTGACGATTTCTCCCAATACCCGGGTCGGCGATCTCGGGCTTGGTCAACAGCAACTGGTGGAAATCGCCAAGGCGCTGAATAAACAGGTCCGTCTGCTCATTCTTGATGAACCGACCGCCTCACTCACCGAGCAGGAAACGGCCGTCTTGCTCGATATTATTCGCGATCTGCAAAACCACGGTATCGCCTGTATTTATATCTCGCACAAACTCAACGAGGTGAAAGCCATCTCTGACATCATCTGCGTGATCCGCGATGGTCAGCATATTGGCACACGCGATGCCACAGGGATGAGCGAGGACGACATCATCACTATGATGGTGGGCCGCGAGCTCACCGCACTCTACCCCAACGAACCGCACACCACTGGCGATGAGATCTTACGTGTCGAGCATTTAACCGCCTGGCATCCGGTCAACAAACACATCAAGCGGGTCAATGACGTCTCCTTCTCCCTTAAACGTGGCGAAATTTTAGGTATTGCCGGGCTGGTGGGGGCCGGGCGAACCGAGGCGGTGCAGTGCCTGTTTGGCGTCTGGCCGGGGCGCTGGGAAGGCAACATCTTCCTTGATGGTAAACAGGTGCACATCCATAACTGCCAGCAGGCGATTGCCAGTGGTATCGCGATGGTGCCAGAAGACCGCAAAAAAGATGGCATCGTTCCTGTAATGGCCGTCGGCAAAAACATCACCCTCGCGGCGCTGGATCAGTTTTCCGGAACGCTGAGCAGTCTGGACGATGCAGCAGAGCAGCACTGCATTTTGCAGTCGCTGCAGCGTCTGAAAGTGAAAACCTCCTCCCCCGACCTGGCGATTGGCCGCCTGAGCGGTGGGAATCAGCAAAAAGCCATTCTTGCCCGCTGCCTGCTGCTCAACCCGCGCATTCTGATCCTCGACGAACCTACGCGTGGGATTGATATCGGCGCGAAGTACGAAATTTATAAATTAATCAATCAACTGGTACAGCAGGGGATTGCCGTTATTGTCATCTCTTCCGAATTGCCCGAAGTGCTGGGGCTCAGCGATCGGGTACTGGTGATGCATGAAGGCAAGCTAAAAGCCGACCTAATTAATCATCAACTGACCCAGGAGCAGGTCATGGAAGCGGCGCTGAGGAGCGAACATCATGTCGAAAAGCAACCCGTCTGAAATGAAACTATCCGCCCCGATACCGGGTGCCTTCGCAGGGTTGAAATCCCTGAATTTACAGGTCTTTGTTATGATTGCGGCCATCGCCGTGATTATGATGTTCTTTACGTGGATGACCGACGGCGCTTACCTGAGCGCGCGTAATGTCTCAAACCTGCTGCGCCAGACAGCCATCACCGGCATCCTGGCGGTGGGCATGGTGTTTGTCATTATTTCGGCGGAAATCGACCTCTCCGTAGGTTCGATGATGGGCCTGCTGGGCGGCGCGGCGGCTATTTTCGACGTCTGGCTGGGCTGGCCTTTACCGCTGACCATTGTGGTCACGCTGGTGCTGGGTTTACTGTTGGGCGCCTGGAATGGCTGGTGGGTCGCCTACCGTAAGGTGCCGTCGTTTATCGTCACCCTTGCGGGGATGCTGGCGTTTCGCGGCGTGTTGATTGGCATCACTAACGGCACGACCGTATCTCCCACCAGCGCTGCCATGTCGCAAATCGGGCAAAGCTATCTGCCTGATGGCGTAGGTTTCGGCGTAGGCGCGCTGGGGCTTGTTGCCTTCATTCTGTGGCAATGGCGTGGACGGCTGCGCCGCCAGGCGATGGGGCTGAACACCACCGCATCCACCTCCGTCGTAGGACGCCAGTCGCTCATCGCCGTGCTGGTGCTCGGTGCCATTTGGCTGCTCAATGATTATCGCGGTGTCCCGACGCCGGTATTGCTGCTCGTCTTCCTGCTTCTGGCGGGGATGTTTATGGCCACGCGCACCGCGTTTGGTCGTCGCATCTATGCTATCGGTGGTAACCTGGAGGCCGCACGCCTCTCCGGCATCAACGTGGAACGCACCAAGCTCGCGGTTTTCGCCATCAATGGCCTGATGGTAGCGATTGCCGGGCTGATTCTGAGCTCACGTCTGGGGGCAGGTTCACCCTCGGCGGGTAATATTGCCGAACTGGACGCCATCGCCGCCTGCGTTATTGGCGGCACCAGTCTCGCAGGCGGGATTGGTAGCGTGGCGGGCGCGGTGATGGGTGCATTTATCATGGCGTCACTGGATAACGGTATGAGCATGATGGATGTGCCCACGTTCTGGCAGTACATCGTTAAAGGGGCCATTTTGCTGTTGGCGGTGTGGATGGATTCCGCCACCAAACGTCGGGCTTGAAACCAGGAGCGATCACACTGCCGGAAGATTTTTCTCCGGCAGTGTGCCGAATATGATAATCAGAACTAATGATTAACCAACGACGGAACCGATATGTTCGAGAAACGCCACCGCATTACGTTGTTATTCAATGCCAACAAAGCCTATGACCGCCAGGTGGTTGAAGGAGTTGGCGAATATTTGCAGGCGTCACAATCTGAGTGGGATATTTTCATCGAAGAAGATTTCCGCACCCGCATCGAAAACATCAAAGAGTGGCTCGGCGATGGCGTCATCGCTGACTATGACGATCCTGAAATTGAGCGCCTGCTGGTCGATGTCGACGTGCCGATTGTCGGCGTCGGCGGCTCGTATCACGCGCCGGAAAATTACCCGCCGGTGCACTACATCGCTACCGATAACTTTGCCCTGGTCGAACAGGCCTTTCTGCATCTCAAAGAGAAAGGGGTGCACCGCTTTGCCTTTTATGGACTGCCCACCTCCAGCGGTAAACGTTGGGCCGTTGAGCGGGAGCATGCGTTTTGTCAGCTGGTCGCTCAGGAGAAATACCGCGGCGTGGTCTATCAGGGACTTACCACCGCGCCTGAGAACTGGCAGCACGCGCAAAACCGGCTGGCGGACTGGCTACAAACGCTGCCACCGCAGACGGGCATAATTGCCGTTACCGACGCCCGCGCCCGCCATGTGCTCCAGGTGTGTGACCATCTGCATATTCCGGTACCAGAGAAACTCTGCGTGATTGGTATCGACAACGAAGAGCTGACCCGCTACCTGTCACGCGTGGCGCTCTCGTCGGTTGCCCAGGGAACCCGACAGATGGGCTATCAGGCGGCGAAACTGCTGCATCGCCTGTTAGACAACGAGCCGATGCCGCTACAGCGCCTGCTGGTTCCGCCGGTACGCGTGGTGGCTAGACGCTCAACGGATTACCGCTCTCTGAATGACCCGGCGGTTATTCAGGCGATGCACTACATACGCAATCACGCCTGTAAGGGGATCAAGGTCGAGCAAGTGCTGGATGCCGTCGGGATTTCACGTTCGAATCTCGAAAAACGCTTTAAAGAGGAAGTGGGCGAAACCATCCATGCGGTGATCCACGCGGAAAAGCTGGAAAAAGCACGCAGTCTGCTGGTTTCCACCTCCCTTTCCATCAACGAAATTTCGCAGATGTGTGGCTATCCATCCCTGCAATACTTCTATTCAGTGTTTCGCAAAGAGTACGACAGCACGCCGAAGGATTACCGTAAACGCTACGGTGAGGCACTGATTTAACGGGGTATGCAGGAAAGAAAAACGCCTTCCGACGGGAAGGCGTTTATGCAATTACATATGCGAGGCGATGAGCTGCTGGTTGTCCTGATACATGGCAAACAGATAGTTGTTGTAACTTTTGCCTTTGGTGGAGTAACCCTTCAGCTTGTGGATCATGTTGCTGGCTGTCACTTCCTGGTCCGCTTTACGCAACTGCGCACGGGACTTACGGAAAGATGCATAAGCCGGGTGAGTGTTCAGATTCACCACATAGGCATCCACAGACTCTTTCACCGATTCAAAGTGCGAATAACCTTTCACTTTACCTGGGCCGTTTTTACAACTGCCTTTCCCGCACTTCATACCGAAGAGGTTGTTGTTGGTACGCGCCAGTTTTGAAGTACCCCAGCCGCTTTCTGCCGCTGCCATGGTTGCGACCATGCTGTCCGGGATAATATCCACGCGCTCCATCAACGCATTCCACGGAATACGGCGGGTATTGCCAGACCAGCTCACTTTGTAGCGTTTGGCAATATCCTTTAAACGTGCACGATCGGCCGTCGACCATTGTTGGCTATATTGACGTGCCATCAGCCAGTTACGGTCAGCGGTAATCGCTGCATTTTGACTGGTAATGTAAGGCATGACCGTCCGGAGAAACGCTTTCTTTCTTGGTGCTCCGGAAGGGTATTTTCGCAAGTCAGGAAGTGAACTGCTATTTACACTATTGCGAGAATACTCTTGTTTACTGATTGCCTGTTTTTTACCGGTCGTCTTTAAGACTGGGGCTTTGTGACTCGCTGTTTTGCTGTGCGTCTGCGCAAGCACCTCACCTGAAAATGCGACGGTGAGTAACATGAGTATCGTAGCCCCTATTCGTCGTAAGGGAGTCGATATCATTAAGTCTCCTGGTCGGATATAAACATTCCAACACCTTATTTTTTACACAATTTTGAGAGCTGAATCTCAAATCATATCAAAAATAGCGCTTCAGGGCACGTACAGAAATAATCCAATTCCGAAAGCCTGTCATCTCAAACCTGCTACGTAACGAAAGCAACAGCATAGATTTGTGGCGGTTATCGCAAATTCTGCGCAAAATTTGCGCACGATCACTCACCCGGCGATCTCCGCCCTGGCAATTACGCTCACGGGATGAGTTGCCCGCGCTGTGCTAATGACACAATGGTAAAAACGGATGCGACGGGAAGGATCAGATGAATTACAGTGCCCTTTTTCTCCTGCTTATACCGGCCTTCGCCAGCGCCAACTGGTCGGCTCCCGGTCTTTCTGCCTTTTCCGATGATGGCACCGGAGTCTGGCGCAGCGACAGCACATTACAGAAAGGTTCATACCCGCTGACGCTGCACCTTGATCAGCAATGCTGGCAGCCTGCCGCCGATATCAAACTCAACCAGATGCTCTCCCTCAAACCCTGTACAGGTGATGCCCCCCAGTGGCGCGTTTTCCGTGAAGGGAATTATCAGATTCAACTCGATACCCGCTCCGGCACGCCAACACTGATGCTGTCAGTGAAAAGCGAAGCCGCCGCCCAGGCCGTCAATGTCGTGCGTCAGTGCCCCACCTGGGACGGTAAGCCCCTGACGCTGGATGTCAGCAAGACGTTCCCGGAAGGGAGCATGGTGCGCGATTTCTACAGCCAGAAAACAGCGATGGTGCAAAACGGCAAGATAACGCTTCAACCGGCTGAAGGCAGCGGCGGCCTGTTGTTACTCGAACGGGCTGAAACCACCACTCCAGCCCCTTTTAGCTGGCAAAACGCGACGGTCTATTTCGTGCTTACTGACCGCTTCGTCAATGGCGATCCGTCGAATGACAACAGCTACGGACGCCATAAAGATGGAATGCAGGAGATTGGCACGTTTCACGGCGGCGATCTGAAAGGGCTCACCAGCAAACTGGACTACCTGCACCAGCTTGGCGTCAACGCACTGTGGATTAGCTCACCGCTCGAACAGATCCACGGCTGGGTGGGAGGTGGAACAAAAGGCGATTTTCCGCATTACGCCTACCATGGTTACTACACGCAGGACTGGACCCGCCTTGACGCTAATATGGGCAGCGAGGCAGATTTGCGTACTCTGGTAGATGAAGCCCATAAACGCGGTATCCGCATCCTCTTTGATGTGGTCATGAACCATACGGGCTATGCGACGCTGGCAGATATGCAGGAATATCAATTCGGCGCGTTGTACGTTCAGGGCGAAGAGCGCAAAAAAGTACTCGGCGAGCACTGGACAGACTGGCGGCCAGGACCAGGGCAAAGCTGGCACAGCTTTAACGACTTTATTAATTTCAGCGACAAAGCCGCCTGGGAGAACTGGTGGGGCAAAAAGTGGATCCGTACCGACATTGGCGACTACGACAACCCCGGCTTCGATGACCTGACCATGTCGCTGGCCTTCCTGCCGGATTTAAAAACCGAATCCACCACGCCGTCAGGATTACCTAACTTCTATCGCCATAAACCTGATACCGCCGCACGTGAAATCCCCGGTTACACGCCGCGGGATTACCTGACCCACTGGCTAAGTCAGTGGGTGCGTGATTACGGCATCGATGGTTTCAGGGTCGATACCGCTAAACATGTCGAACTTGCCGCCTGGCAGCAGCTGAAAACCCAGGCCACCGACGCGCTGGCTGAATGGAAAAAAGCGAACCCGCAGAAAAAACTCGACGATGCGCCGTTCTGGATGACCGGAGAATCCTGGGGGCACGGCGTCATGCGCAGCGATTATTACAACCATGGCTTTGATGCGATGATCAATTTTGATTATCAGGAACAGGCCGCAGGCGCGGTGAAATGTCTGGCGAATATGGATCTCGTCTGGCAGCAGATGGCGGAGAAGCTACAGGGGTTCAACGCGCTGAGCTACCTCTCATCTCATGACACCCGCCTGTTTCGCGAGGGTGGCCAGGAAGCGGCAGAGTTGCTGATGCTGGCGCCAGGGGCGGTACAGATTTTTTATGGCGATGAAACCAGCCGACCTTTTGGGCCGACCGGCTCTGACCCGCTACAGGGAACGCGTTCGGACATGAACTGGCAGGATATCAACGGCAAGGCGGCGCCAACCCTGCAACACTGGCAAACGCTGGGGCAATTCCGTGCCCGTCACCCGGCCCTGGGTGCGGGTAAGCAAACAACGCTTAGCCTGCCGCAAGGATACGGCTTCGTTCGCGAGCATAACGGCGACAAGGTGATGGTGGTGTGGGCGGGGAATCGCTGAGCATACCCTATAACGTAACCCGGATAAGGCGTTACGCCGCATCCGGGTCATTCCCCGATGGCGCTGCGCTTACCGGGCGACAAACTTATATATCCTGCAATATAAAAACCCACCAAATCATAAATTCACAAAATAAAACTTTACCGCACCCCATCTCATCCGATTTGCACAGCAGGGTATGTAGCGCTATGGTTAGCCATTTTTAAAATCGGCCCGACAGAACATCAGCTATGACATTTTCACTTTTCGGCGATAAATTTACCCGTCACGCAGGTATCACCCGCCTGATGGAAGACCTTAACGACGGCCTGCGCACACCCGGCGCCATCATGCTCGGCGGCGGTAATCCGGCGCAAATTCCGGCGATGACCGACTACTTCCATAACCTGCTGGCAGAAATGGTCGAAAACGGCAAAGCGACTGATGCGCTGTGTAACTACGATGGCCCGCAAGGGAAGACTGAGCTGCTGACGGCGCTGGCAAACATGCTGCGCGATGAGCTGGGCTGGGACATTGAGCCACAAAATATTGCACTGACAAACGGTAGCCAAAGCGCGTTTTTCTACTTATTCAATCTGTTTGCTGGCCGCCGTGCCGACGGAACGACCAGTAAGGTACTGTTTCCATTGGCTCCTGAGTATATCGGCTATGCCGATTCCGGGCTGGAAGAAGATCTGTTTGTCTCCGCGCGCCCGAACATTGAACTGCTGCCGGACGGCCAGTTCAAATACCATGTCGATTTCGAACACCTGCATATCGGTGAAGAGACCGGAATGATCTGCGTATCGCGTCCCACCAACCCAACCGGGAACGTCATTACCGATGAAGAACTGATCAAACTGGATGCTCTGGCCAATCAGCACGGCATTCCGCTGGTTATCGATAATGCCTATGGCGTCCCCTTCCCGGGCATCATTTTTAGCGAAGCGCGGCCTTTATGGAATCCGAATATTATCCTCTGCATGAGCCTCTCGAAGCTCGGTCTGCCGGGAAGCCGCTGCGGTATTATCATCGCCAACGACAAAGTGATATCCGCCATCCGTAATATGAACGGCATCATCAGTCTCGCGCCTGGCGGTATTGGCCCGGCGATGATGTGTGAAATGATTAAGCGCAACGATCTGCTGCGCCTGTCGGAAACCGTAATAAAGCCGTTTTACTACCAGCGCGTGCAGGAAACGATCGCGATTATTCGCCGCTACCTGCCGGAAGAGCGCTGCCTGATTCATAAGCCCGAAGGGGCGATATTCCTCTGGCTGTGGTTTAAAGACCTGCCGATCACCACCGAACTGCTGTATCAACGGCTGAAAAAGCGCGGCGTGTTAATGGTTCCCGGCGACTATTTCTTCCCGGGACTTGATAAGCCATGGCCGCATACGCATCAGTGTATGCGCATGAACTATGTGCCGGACCCGGAAAAAATCGAAGCCGGGGTGAAAATCCTTGCTGAGGAAATCGAAAACGCCTGGCGTGACCACGCGTAACAGGCAATGCGGCCCTCCTGATGAGGGCCTCATCATGGCTAATCTCTTAACCAGAAACGTCAATGCGTTACGCTAAATAACTGTTGAGGCGGTTTTGTCGCAACCTGATGGGATCAATGCAGGCTAATGCGCTGGTCGGGCAGGCTTCCACGCAGGCAGGACCGGCTTCGCGGTGCAGACACAAATCGCATTTTTGTGCCTCTACCCGCTCATTTTCCATTGTTACCTGCATGGCGCCGAACGGGCAGGCCAGCATGCAACTCTTACAGCCGATACATAAAGCCTGTTCCACATACACAGCACCATTGACCCGGCTGATGGCCCCGGACGGGCAAACATTAGCGCAAGGCGCGTCTTCGCAGTGACGACAGGTGACCGCCGTGGAAAAAGAGCCCGTTTTTATCACGCGAATACGTGCGCTGAAGGTTTTCGGGGAGATAGCTGCGCAGTCCTGATCCTGCTGGTGTGAGACCACACAGGCGACCTCGCAGGTACGACAGCCGATACATTTGGTCGAATCCGCAAGGATAAAACGGTTCATTCTCCACACCCCTGATACAGAAAAATTCCGTTCAGAGTGCCAGAGAACGAACCGTCTTCGCTTTGATCCCGATGGGGAAAGCGGATAAATCGTTCATTTGCCAGAGCACATCTGGCCTTCTGCCTACACGCGCAGCGTAAATCCCAGCTCGTTAGAGATAGCCTGCGCCGTCTCGCGTAGCGGTTTGAGCAGATTTTTCTCGCCAATCTGTTTGAGGCGTGATGTAGAAAGCGAAATAGAGATGGCATACGGCACGCGGTGGTGAATATCAAACACCGGTACGGCAATACAGGAGACGCCCAGCTCATTCTCTTCCCGGTCCATCGCCATACTGGTTTCTCGGATCTGCGCCAGTTCATCATACATCGCGGGCAGGCCGGTAATGGTGTTACGCGTCAGCGGTTGGATCTGATCCTGATGCGTCTCCCAGTACTCTTTCACATAGTCGGGTTGCCCGAAGGCCATATAGATTTTCCCCATCGCCGAGCAGTACAGCGGCATATGCTGACCAATATAGGCCCGCGTACGCAACATGCCCGTCGTCGGTTCCAGTTTGTAAATCAGAATGGCGTGATCGTCTTCGCGGCTGGAGAAATTGATAGTTTCCCCGGTCGCCAGGTTCAGCGCTTCCAGATGCGGCGCGGCAACATGGATAATATTCAGCGACGTGAGCGCCTTTTGACCGACAGCGATAAATTTTGTGGTTAAGCGGTAGCTTCCGGCGGCGGGCGCGGGGGTAACGTAGCCGCAAGATTGCAGCCCCTGCAGTAGCCGGTGCACGGTACTTTTATTCAGCCCCGCCAGTTCGGACAAATGCGCCAGCGGACAACCGTTCGGGTAGTTGCTCAGTATCTCTATCAACATCAAGCCGCGAAACAAGCTCTGGCTTCCTGCCGGCCTCTCTTTCTCCTGCGTGTTTTCACTCTCTTTCAGGTTCATCGCTTCCGCCTCCTTTTTGTGGCGACCTGATGGTAGCGCAAAGTGTGTTTCACTTCACGATCTGAACAGAAATTTTGTAATTTATTGTTTTTATTACATTTCAAAAATATATCCGGCAATTGATTTGTCAAATCATGATCGCTATATTTGAAATCAGATTTCGCATAGTGAAATTTACAGGTTGCACAACGTTCTCTTTCCCTCACCGGGAGGTCATCTTAAATGGCAGAAGCAGCAGTGTTATCTCCTTTGTTATCCATGCGCCATATCGTTAAGCGCTTTGGGGGAAATGTGGCGGTCAACAACGTCAGCCTGGATATCTATCCGGGCAAGGTTGTGGCGCTGCTGGGAGAAAACGGTGCGGGCAAATCCACGCTGATCAAGGTGCTGGCTGGTGTCTATTCACGCGATGGTGGCGAAATCCTGTTTCGCGGTGAACCGGTGGATTCTGCCGCCGCACTGCGCCAGGGCAACGAACAACCTATCGCCTTTATCCATCAGGATTTAGGTCTGGTGGAGTGGATGACCGTTGCGGAAAACATGGCGCTGGTGATGGGTTTCCCCCGTCGCTTTGGGCTGATCGACTGGGCGGCAACACGCCGTCAGGCACAAAAAGCGCTGCAAGACATCGGTATTCAGCTTGATCCGGATGACCGCGTGTTCGACCTCTCCCGTACTGAAAAGTCCCTGCTGGCAATAGCCCGTGCGGTGGCAGTCGATGCCTCGGTACTGGTGCTCGATGAGCCGACGGCTTCCCTTCCTGCGGACGATGTTCGCCATCTGTTCCGGGTGATGAACATCCTGCGGGAAAAACAGGTCGGCATGATTTATATCACCCATCGTCTGGATGAGGTGATGGAGATGGCCGACTCCGTTTGTGCCATGCGCGACGGTTGCTATGCAGGCGGTGGTGATATCGACCACTACACCCTGCGTGGCCTGGTCGAGCTGATTGTTGGCGAAAGTCTGCGTGACGACCAGCGTCAGGCCTTACCCGGTAAGGACGCGCCGGTACTGTTAAAGATGGACAACGTCAAAGTGGGTGATACCGGCCCCGTCTCTTTCGAGCTGCGTGCCGGTGAGATGGTGGCGCTCGCCGGTCTGCGTGGTGCCGGGCAAGAAGAAATTGGACGTTTGCTGTTTGCCTGCCGTGCGCAGGAAAGCGGGCAAATCACATTAAATGGCGTGCCGTTTACGGCGACAACACCAGGGGAGGCGATGTCTGCAGGCGTCTCTTTTGTCGCAGGCGATCGCCTTCATGAAAGTCTGATTCCGGGCATGATGGTGCGTGAAAACTTGTTTATGAACCCGTGTAAACACGGTCACGCCCCGCTGTCCCGCTATAACGAAAAAAGCGAAGCGCCGATGAGCTGGGAGAAAATCCGCCAGTTCGATGTCCGGCCAGCGCAAATCAACATTGAAATCAGCGCGTTGTCAGGCGGTAACCAACAAAAGGTGGTGATGGCGCGTTGGCTTTCCCTGAATGCTCCACTGCTCATTCTGGAAGACCCGTCTGCGGGCGTCGATGTGGGCGCGCGTGCGGAAATCTATGACCTGCTCAATCAGGCGCTGCAAAACGGCGTTGCCATTCTGGTCATCTCCAATGACCTGGAAGAGGTGGCGCATATCTGCAACCGGGCGCTGGTGTTTAACCGTGGGCAGATTGTCGGCGAGCTTCTTAACCAGGATGTCACGTTCGCCAGATTGCTCGAACTGGCGTCCGGCAGCGGCACACTACATTAAGTCGGAGTGCGTTAGTTATGGCTAAAACATCAATGAAATCGACGGCCCTTGAATCACGCGTATCGCTTCATGAACACGGTGCCGCCGCATGGCTTGGGCAATTAACCACCCGTTACGGTCTGCCCGTGATCTGTGTGGTGCTGGTTATCGTTTTTTCGCTGACGACGCCTTCATTCGCTTCGCTGCTGACCTTACAGGCCATTCTCGACAGTAAATCGAAAATCGCCCTGCTGGCGCTGGCGGCTACCATCCCGATGATCGTCGGGAAAATTGACCTTAACGTCGGCTTTGGCATCGTGCTCTGGCACATCCTTGCCATCACGTTGCAGGTGGAATATGGCTTTTCCTGGCCGGTGGCCGTGACAATCGTGCTGGCCCTCTCCGCGCTGTATGGCTTGCTGAACGGCATTCTGGTGGCGCTGGCGGATATCGACAGCTTCGTGGCTACGCTCGGTTCCGGCACTGTGCTTTATGCCATCGCGCTCTGGCACTCCGGCGGACGTCAGATCGTCGGTGACTTACCTGACGCCTTTATTGCCCTGCACCACTCAGACCTCTTTGGTATTCCGATCGTAGCCTTTTATGTCCTGTTCGCCGCCGTGGTGCTGTGGATCATCACCGAACATACCCCGATTGGCCGCTGCATGTATGCGGTGGGGGGTAATCCGGTCGCGGCTGCGCTCAACGGTATTGCCGTTAACCGTTACACCATCGGCGCGTTCATCGCCTCCAGCACCTTAACCGGGTTCACCGGAGTGATCATTGCCGCCGAGCAGGGGGTGGGCCAGGCCAGCGTCGGCATGGACTATCTGCTGCCTGCCCTTGTGGGGGCGTTCCTTGGCAGTACCACTATTCGTCCGGGCAGGGTGAACGTCTGGGGCACGGTGGTGGGTATTGCGGTACTGGCAATTGGTATCGCCGGTATTCAGCAGTTTGGCGGCGCATTCTGGGTCGAACCGCTGTTTAACGGTGCGACGTTGCTGTTGTCGATTACCCTGGCTGGTTATGCACAGCGCCGCCGGGCATTAAATAAAAAACTGGTGCAGCGTGCACAAACGACCGCACCGGGCTCCTCTGTTACCCAATGACTCTCGCGTAAGGAACTGAAAATGTATAACAAAATAGTTCAATGCTGTCTGGCTGCCGGGTTAGTAATGGCAAGCGGTTTCGCCCTGGCCGATGACGCCTGGGTTCAGCAGGCGCAGGCGGCAATCGCCAAAGCGACCGCGCCTGTCACCGTGTGGGATGGCCCAACACAGGGCCCGGCGTTGCAGCCGAACAAAAAGATTATCTTCATCGCGTCAGACATGAAAAACGGCGGCGTGCTGGGGGTTAAAGAGGGTCTCGAAGAAGCGGCAAAAATCGCGGGCTGGCAACTCGATGTGCTGGACGGCGCGGGTTCGGTGAAAGACCAACTGGCGGCGCTGAATCAGGCAATTGCCCGCAAACCGGACGGGATTGTGATTGGTGGCTGGAACCCGAACGTCGCCAAAATCCCGCTGAAAAAAGCGGTAAAAGAGGGCATCGTGCTGACCGCATGGCACGCAGTTCCAGCACCGGGCCCGGTTCCGGCCTACAACATTTTCTACAACGTGACTTCGGATTCTAACGAAGTGTCACGCATGGCGGCGCTCTACGCCGTTGCGAAATCCAACGGCACGGCAAAGGTGCTGATTTTCACCGACTCGCTCTACCAAATCGCCCTGGATAAAGCCAACGCGATGAAGAAAGTGATAGAGCAATGCAGCGGCTGCCAGGTGGTGGAATTTATCGATACCCCGCTTGCCGACACCTCTAACCGCATGCCGGGCATGACCTACAGTCTGATGCAAAAATATGGCGATAAGTTCGAATACTCCCTGGCCATTAACGACCTGTACTTTGACTTTATGGCTCCGGCCCTGCAAACCGCAGGTAAAGGCATAGACGGCAAGCCGCCATACAACATCTCGGCAGGCGACGGTTCCGTCACCGCCTACCAGCGCGTACGCGACGGTAAAGCACAGGTCGCGACCGTACCTGAGCCGCTGAAACTGCATGGCTGGCAGTTACTGGATGAATTCAACCGCGCCTTCGCCGGAAAACAACCTTCTGGCTACGTCACCCCGGCGCACCTGGTAACCAAAGAGAACATCAGTGCCGATGGTGGTCAGAACAATGAATTCGACCCGGGCAACCAGTATCGCGATCACTACAAAGCTATCTGGGGAGTGAAGTGAGATGTTAGCCGTCGCGGGCAGTTTTGAACGCCTGTGTTCTCCGGCCATCTGGGCGGAAGGCCCGGTGTGGGTTGCAGACCAGCAGAGCGTGATTTTCAGCGATGTGAAGGGCAACAAGATGTACCGCTGGAATGCGCAAAGCGGCGTCAGCGTATTTCGCGCCGAGTCCCACTTTGCCAACGGCAACGCGCTGGATAACGAAGGACGCTTGTTGACCTGCGAACATGGTCGGCGTGGCATCAGCCGTACGGATAGACAGGGCAATCACACCCTGCTGGTGGACAAAATCGACGGGCTTCGCTTCAACTCGCCTAACGATATCGCAGTGCGCCAGGACGGGTCGATTTGGTTTACCGACCCACCTTACGGCATCGTTGGTGACGAAGAGGGTTATCGTGCGGCAAGCCAGGTGATCGGCTGCTATGTCTATCGTTTTGATGAAGCGGGCAAACGGACGACGATTGCCATCAGCGATACCCAGCGTCCTAACGGACTGGCCTTCTCGCCGGATGATAAATGGCTCTACGTGGCGGATATGTCGATTATCGATTTCCCAACGCAGGGCCGCCGGGAAATTCGCGCTTACCGTCTCGACGGCGATAACGCGCTATTTTCCCACGTGATCACCCAGGTTGCGCCGGGTATTCCGGACGGCTTTTGCGTCGATCCGGCGGGGAATATTTTTTGCAGTTGTGAGACCGGGGTTTTGATTTTCTCGCCGCAGGGTACGTTGCTGGACACTATTCCCGTCCCGGAGCGCGTCTCTAATTGCACGTTTGGCGGGCCCGACGGGAATACGCTGTTTATTACCGCGACCACATCGCTTTACCGGGTGACCATCGCCCCCTCCCGTATTCAGGGATAAACAGGATTAATACCGAAACGCACCGGTCCTGCCGGCGCGTTTTCACAACCCAACATAGCTTAGTGGAATGGCATTCCACTATGCAAAACGAAGATGTGATGGAGAAAGCGTATGTTATTGAGTTTTTCTGATCTTAAAAATGAGTTTAACCGTGTCCTGCTGGCACGCGGTGTGGCGGCAGAAACCGCCGATGCCTGTGCGGAGATGTTTGCCCGCACCACCGAATCAGGGGTCTATTCACACGGCGTAAACCGTTTCCCGCGCTTTATCCAGCAACTGGAAAACGGCGACATCATCCCGGATGCACTGCCAAAACGCATTACGTCACTGGGAGCGATTGAACAGTGGGACGCCCAGCGTTCCATCGGCAACCTGACCGCGAAAAAGATGATGGACCGCGCGATTGAGCTGGCCTCCGACCACGGTATCGGCCTGGTGGCGGTGCGTAACGCTAACCACTGGATGCGTGGCGGCAGCTACGGCTGGCAGGCCGCAGAGAAAGGGTATATCGGTATTTGCTGGACTAACTCCATCGCCGTTATGCCGCCGTGGGGTGCGAAAGAGTGCCGTATCGGGACCAACCCGCTGATTGTTGCCATTCCGTCGACACCTATCACCATGGTGGACATGTCCATGTCGATGTTCTCCTACGGCATGCTGGAAGTGAACCGTCTGGCGGGCCGCCAGTTGCCGGTTGAAGGCGGCTTTGACGACGAAGGCAACCTGACTAAAGACCCGGCGCCGATTGAGAAAAACCGCCGCATTCTGCCGATGGGCTACTGGAAAGGTTCGGGCCTCTCTATCGTGCTGGATATGATCGCCACCCTGCTGTCCGATGGCTCCTCTGTGGCCGCCGTCACCGAAGACAACAGCGACGAGTTCAACATTTCGCAGGTCTTTATCGCCATCGAAGTGGACAAACTGATCGATGGCGCCACCCGCGATGCCAAGCTGCAACGCATCATGGATTACATCACGACCGCCGAACGCGCCGATGAAAATGTTCCTGTACGTCTGCCGGGCCATGAATTTACGCGTCTGCTGGAAGAAAACCGCCGCAACGGTATCACCGTTGACGACAGCGTGTGGGCGAAAATCAAGGCGCTGTAAGGAGTTTCATCATGATTTATGGACATATTTCTCAACCCAACGCCTGCCGGTATCCGGCAGCGATTGAAAAGGCACTGGAGTTCCTGCGTACAACGGATTTCAGCAAGCTGGAGCCGGGTGTGGTGGAAATCGAAGGGCGCACTATATACGCGCAGATCCTCGACCTGACGACCCGCCCTCACGATAAGCTGCGCCCGGAAGTGCATCGCCGATATCTGGATATTCAATATTTATATTCCGGCGAAGAACAAATTGGTGTCGCCATTGATACCGGCAATAACGTCGTGAGCGAAGAATTACTTGAGCAACGCGATATTATTTTCTATCAAGACAGTGAAAACGAATCATTGATTGAAATGGTGCCAGGTAATTACGCCATATTTTTTCCGCAGGATGTACATCGTCCTGCCTGTAATAAACACAGAGAAACAGCGATCAGAAAAATAGTCGTTAAAGTTGCGGTTTCCGCACTGAATTAATCCGTTGTTTATTTATCGATACCAGATAAATAAGAGGAGCGAAACATGAAAACGAATGACGCCGGTTATATTATCGGCGCATACCCCTGTGCGCCTTCGTTTCACCAAAAAAGCGAACAGGAAGAGAAGGAGTTCTGGCGTTTACTCGCGGATACACCACACATTCGTGGCCTGGAACAGCCATGCCATGAGAATCTGCATGCTTACGGCGATGAGTGGCTCTTGCGGCACACACCGGGCGAATGGCAGATGGTGATCACCGCCATCCCGGAGACCATGCGTCGTCGCAGCGGCGGTAATCTGGCATTTGGTCTGGCCTCCAGCGATGAAGATCAACGTCGGGCATGCGTCGAGTTCCATCGTCATTTGCTCAATAAAATCAATGCAGTAAACAAGAGTTTCGCCAGTAAAGTGATTTCACTTGAACTACAGGCTGCACCGCTGGGCGGTAACGCTGATGTGGCTCAGGCAACCGATGCGTTTGCCCGCTCCATCAAAGAAATCGCCCGTTGGGACTGGTCATGCTCACTCGTACTGGAACACTGCGATGCCATGAACAGACCCGCCCCGCGCAAAGGTTTCCTGCCGCTGGAAAACGTGCTGGAAACCCTTGCCGGTTACGACATTGATGTATGCATTAACTGGGCGCGTTCAGCAATTGAAGGGCGTAATACCACCCTGCCGCTGGAACATACTCAGGTGGTGAAAGCCGCCGGAAAACTGGGGGCGCTGATGTTCTCTGGCACCGCCACCGAAGGGCCGTATGGTGAATGGACTGACCTGCATACGCCTTTCGCCCCTTTCTGCCCGGAAAGCCTGCTCACGGTAGAAAGCGCTAAAGAATTATTTAATGTGGCTGACACAGCAAAATTACAGTTTGCCGGTATTAAGTTACTGGAAATTGATGCTAATGCTGATGCGAATCATCGCATAGCCATATTACGCGATGGCATTAACGCGCTAAACCAATCCAGACAATAAATATAAAGCGTCAATTTAATCGCAAGGCCAGTTACTTTTAACGAGAGATTAATATGAACACTTCCTCTTACGCTACATCTGCGGATATTCCGCGCCAACGTTGGTTAAGAATTATTCCCCCCATTCTTATCGCGTGTATTATTTCGTATATGGACCGCGTGAATATTGCCTTTGCAATGCCTGGCGGTATGGATAAGGAATTAGGTATTTCCGCTACGATGGCCGGTCTGGCTGGCGGTATTTTCTTCCTTGGTTATCTTTTCTTGCAGGTACCGGGCGGAAAAATCGCTGTGCACGGCAGCGGTAAAAAATTCATCGGCTGGTCACTGGTCGCCTGGGCGGTCATCTCTGTGCTTACCGGTATCGTCACCAACCAATATCAGTTGCTGGTGCTGCGTTTCCTGCTCGGTGTGGCGGAAGGCGGCATGCTGCCGGTGGTGCTCACCATGATCAGCAACTGGTTCCCGGATGCCGAACGTGGTCGCGCAAACGCCATCGTCATTATGTTCGTACCGATTGCCGGGATCATCACCGCCCCGCTCTCCGGCTGGATCATTACCGCGCTCGACTGGCGCTGGCTGTTCATCATCGAAGGTCTGCTGTCACTGGTTGTTCTGGTGCTGTGGGCGCTGACCGTTTATGACCGTCCGCAGGAAGCACGCTGGATTAGCGAAGCCGAGAAGAAATATCTGGTGGAAACCCTGGCCGCTGAACAGCGTGCCATTGCGGGTAAAACCGTCGTTAATGCCTCGCTGGGCGCAGTGTTGTCTGACCGTACCATGTGGCAGTTAATTGCCCTGAACTTCTTCTATCAGACCGGGATTTACGGTTACACCCTGTGGCTGCCCACCATCCTCAAAGAGTTGACCCACACCAGCATGGGCCAGGTCGGGATGCTTGCCATTCTGCCTTACGTCGGTGCTATCGCCGGGATGTTCCTGTTCTCTTCTCTGTCCGACCGTACCGGTAAACGCAAGATGTTCGTCTCCCTGCCGCTGATTGGCTTCGCTACCTGCATGTTCCTCTCCGTCACCCTGAAAGAGAGCATCTGGCTGTCGTATGCCGCACTGGTCGGCTGTGGCTTCTTCCTGCAATCCGCTGCCGGGGTGTTCTGGACCATTCCGGCACGTCTGTTCAGCGCGGAAATGGCCGGCGGCGCACGCGGCGTGATTAACGCCCTGGGCAACCTGGGTGGCTTCTGCGGTCCGTATGCCGTGGGTGTGTTGATCACCATGTACAGCAAGGATGCGGGCGTCTACTGCCTGGCGGTGTCTCTGGCCATTGCCGCGCTGATGGCCCTGCTGCTGCCTGCGAAGTGTGATGCCAACAGCCCGAGCGTGGGCGCACCGAATACGGCCAAACGTGCGGTCTGATGCCCTTACCCCTGCCCTCTCCCACAGGGAGAGGGTGAAAACCAGGAAAAAAAGATGAGTGAAAAAGAGACCTTCTGGCTGGGTATCGATTGTGGCGGTACTTATCTGAAAGCGGGACTGTACAACAGCCAGGGTAAAGAATTTGCTATTGAACGCCAGTCCGTACGCACCCTTAGCCCGCATCCAGGCTGGGCGGAGCGCGACATGGCGGAGCTGTGGCAGCACTGTGCGGCAACCATCTCCCGCCTGTTGCAACGTACCGGCATTAGCGGAAAAAGCATTCAGGGAGTGGGTATTTCCGCTCAGGGCAAGGGGTTGTTTTTACTAGATAAAAATGACCAGCCGCTGGGCACGGCGATCCTCTCTTCCGACCGCCGCGCCATGGAAATCGTTAAGCGCTGGCAGCAGGACGGCATTCCACAAAAGCTCTACCCCTTAACGCGCCAGACCCTGTGGACCGGGCATCCGGCCTCACTACTGCGCTGGGTAAAAGAAAACGAGCCGCAACGCTACGCACAGATTGGCTGCGTGATGATGGGCCACGACTACCTGCGCTGGTGTCTGACCGGCGTGAAAGGGTGTGAAGAGAGCAATATTTCCGAATCGAATCTCTACCATATGACCACCGGGCAGTATGACCCCTGCCTGACACAATGGCTGGGCATTAGCGAGGTAGACCCTGCGTTGCCGCCGATTGTGGGTTCAGCAGAAGTCAGCGGGGAAATCACCGCTCAGGCAGCCGCCATTACCGGTCTCGCAGCGGGAACACCCGTTGTGGGCGGTCTGTTTGATGTGGTTTCCACCGCGATCTGCGCCGGACTGGAAGACGAATACACGCTCAATGCCGTGATGGGCACCTGGGCTGTTACCAGCGGTATTGCCAAAGGACTGCGCGATAACGAAGCGCATCCTTATGTGTATGGCCGCTACGTCAATGACGGGCAATTCATCGTGCACGAAGCCAGCCCCACCTCTTCCGGCAACCTGGAATGGCTGACCGCGCAATGGGGCGATATCAGTTTTGCCGATATTAACCAGCTCGTTGACGGCCTGCCGAAAGCGGGCAGCGAGGTCTTCTTCTTACCTTTCCTTTATGGCAGTAACGCCGGACTCGACATGACCAGCGGCTTTTATGGCATGCAGGCGCTGCATACCCGCGCGCATTTGTTACAGGCGGTCTACGAAGGGGTGGTATTCAGCCATATGACCCACCTCAACCGCATGCGTGAGCGTTTTACCGAAGTGCGTGCCCTGCGTGTCACCGGTGGCCCGGCCCATTCCAGGGTGTGGATGCAGATGCTGGCGGATGTCAGCGGCCTGCCCGTTGAACTCCCGCAGGTAGAAGAGACCGGCTGCTTTGGCGCGGCCATCGCCGCACTGGTCGGCACTGGCGTCTATCAGAATTTTAGCGATGCCCGACAAACGCTCAACTACGAGATGCACGCCCTGACGCCGGACATGAACGCCCATGCCGCCTACCAGCGTAAATATCACCGTTACCAGATTTTAATAGAAGCACTTGAGGGCTTTCACGCCCGTATTAAGGAGCACTCTTTATGAGCCGACCATTACTGCAGCTGGCGCTCGACCACACCGACCTTGCCGCCGCCCAGCGCGACGTTGCGTTGCTAAAAGATCATGTAGACATCGTGGAAGCGGGCACCATCCTGTGCCTCAGTGAAGGGCTAAATGCCGTGCGCGCCCTACGCGCCCAGTGCCCGGAAAAACTGATCGTAGCCGACTGGAAAGTGGCCGATGCCGGTGAAACCCTGGCCCGGCAGGCGCTGGAAGCGGGCGCAGACTGGATGACCATCATCTGTGCCGCACCGCTGGCCACCATCGAAAAAGGCCATGCCGTTGCCGCCGCACGCGGGGGAGAAATTCAGATTGAATTGTTTGGCAACTGGACCTTCGATGATGCCCGCGACTGGTACAACACCGGCGTGCGTCAGGCGATTTATCACCGTGGTCGTGACGCGCAGGCGAGCGGCCAGCAGTGGGGTGAAGCGGACCTGGCGCGCATGAAAGCGCTATCCGATATTGGCCTCGAACTCTCCGTCACCGGCGGCATTACCCCTGCCGATTTGCCGTTGTTCAAAACGATCAATGTGAAGGCGTTCATTGCCGGACGCGCGCTCTCTGGCGCGGCGAATCCGCAGCAGGTCGCCGAAGAATTCCACGCCCGCATTCGCGACATCTGGGGAGCGTAAACATGCGCAACCATCCGTTAGGTATTTATGAAAAAGCGTTACCGAAAGACTTATCCTGGCCGGAGCGTCTGGTTCTGGCTAAAAGCTGCGGATTCGACTTCGTGGAAATGTCCGTCGACGAAACCGACGAACGCCTCTCGCGACTCGAATGGACCACTGCCCAGCGCGCCTCGTTAGTGGAGGCGATGCTCGAAACCAACGTGTCGATTCCGTCGATGTGCCTTTCCGCCCATCGCCGCTTCCCGTTCGGCAGCCGCGATGAAGCCGTGCGTGAGCGCGCCCGCGACATCATGACCAAAGCCATCAAACTGGCGCGCGATTTAGGTATCCGCACTATCCAGCTTGCGGGCTATGACGTCTATTACGAAGAGCATGATGCGGGCACCCGACAGCGCTTTGCCGAAGGGCTGGCGTGGGCCGTTGAGCAGGCCGCAGGGGCGCAGGTGATGCTGGCGGTGGAGATCATGGACACCGCGTTTATGAACTCCATTACCAAATGGAAAAAATGGGACGAGATGCTCGCCTCGCCGTGGTTCACCGTCTACCCGGATGTGGGCAACCTCAGCGCGTGGGGTAACGACGTACCGGCAGAGCTGGCGCTTGGCATCGACCGTATCGCCGCCATTCACCTGAAAGATACACAGCCCGTCACCGAAACCAGTCCCGGCCAGTTCCGCGACGTACCGTTTGGCGAAGGCTGTGTGGATTTCGTCAATGTATTCAGCACGTTGCACAATCTGAATTATCGCGGCGCATTTCTGATTGAGATGTGGACCGAAAAAGCTAAAGAACCGGTGCTTGAGATCATCCAGGCCCGTCGCTGGATTGAAGCCCGTATGCAGGAAGGAGGATTCATATGTTAGACCAACTGAAAGCCGAGGTGCTGGCGGCAAACCTGGCTCTGCCCGCCCACGGGCTTGTTACCTTTACCTGGGGTAATGTCAGCGCAGTCGATGAAACCCGCAAACTGATGGTGATTAAACCCTCAGGCGTGGAGTACGACGTGATGAAAGCCGAGGATATGGTGGTGGTGGATATCGCCAGCGGCAAAGTGGTCGATGGCAGCAAAAAGCCCTCTTCTGATACGCCCACGCACCTGGCGCTGTATCGTCGCTTCCCGGAAATCGGCGGCATCGTGCATACTCATTCCCGCCACGCGACTATCTGGTCGCAGGCTGGTCTGGATCTGCCCGCCTGGGGCACCACGCACGCGGACTACTTCTACGGCACTATTCCATGCACACGACTGATGACGCCTGAGGAAATCAACGGCGAGTATGAGTACGAAACCGGCGAAGTGATCATCAAGACTTTTGAAGAACGCGACCTGAACCCGATGCAGGTTCCGGCAGTGCTGGTGCACTCCCACGGCCCGTTTGCATGGGGCAAAAATGCGGCAGATGCGGTGCACAACGCGGTGGTGCTTGAAGAGTGCGCCTATATGGGGCTGTTCTCCCGTCAACTGGCACCGCAGTTACCGGATATGCAGAATGAGTTGCTCGATAAACACTATCTGCGTAAGCACGGCGCAAACGCCTATTACGGACAGTGAGTACTCTGCGCTTTTCCCCCGTCACGGTTCGATCAGTGCCCTCGTCCCTTTAAGGAAAAGGGCAGGATGAGGGGAAAAACCGCACCGACATTTACCCCGAATTAATATGCTCCTTACAATACCGCCGCTTCCATGCGGCGGGCGTCAGCCCGGTATGCTTGCGGAAAATCTGGCGAAAATAGCCCACGTCGTGAAATCCGCATTGCCCCGCCACCTCTTTTAACGACAACGAATCGCTGATCAGTAATTTTTCGGCCGCCCGCACCCGCTGGCGATGAATCGCTTCGGTCAGCGTCAGGCGAAAGGCGCGTCGGTACACTCGTCCCAGGTAGTCGGCGTTACAGTGCAGCTCTTTCGCCAGCGTCGAGGCCGAAATCGGCAGATGAAACTGCGTGCCTATCATCTGCCGGGCTTTCCAGGCAAGGGCCATTCCCGGATTATCCACGGCACGCTCACTGAGTGCAGAGGCCGATATTTGTTGCAGAATCAGCAGTAAAATACATTCCATGGCCACGCTGCGATGGACATTTTCCTGCTCATGTAAAAACTGGCGAAATAACGCTGTCATATATTGAGGATCATTTAATGCGGTATGTTGTGGCAACATAAGCACGCTGTTTTGTCCTGTTTTATGTGCCGCAGCCGTTAATTCAAAATGCAGCCAGTAGAATTTCAGATCCGTCGGAAATTCCCCTACGCCAACATGTCGTCGCTGCGGCCAGAGTAAAAGCGTTTCACCGGCATTAACCGTAAAGAGTTTCTCTTCTTCGCGGATCGTTAATGTCCCCTTTTCGACAAAAATCACCTCCCAGGAATGCAAAGTCCGTGATGGATGGCTCCCCACACCGCGAGAGATAAATAAGCCGCCATTTTGCACACGAAGCGGAAGCGCTATGGATAATTCAAGCATAAATATGTCAATTCTCGCTAACAGAGAGCAATAAAACTGCATTTTGTTTTTGATTATTAACGAAATATAAACCCTGTGCTGGATCAAAATCACACTTTACACATCAGGTCGGAATCGTCACCTTTTTGTACTTTTCCCTTCCCTTGTTGTGTGGTGAATTCAATGCACAATAAATAACGTACTTTGCAAACTACAAAACAAAATCTGCAAATAAGCGGGTTACTTTTGGAATATCCGTGAGGCGTTTTCCATGACTTCAACATTAATTTCCAATACCGATTCAGCGCAAAAGGCGCTGGACGATAAATTATCCGTACGTGAAAAAATAGGCTATGGTTTGGGCGATGCAGGCGGAACGGTAATAACCTGCTTAATCATGAATTTCCTGACCTTTTTTTATACCGATATTTTTGGCTTAACCCCGGCGTTGGTGGGCACACTATTTATGGCCTTACGTGTTTTTGACGCCATATCTGACCCGGTAATGGGGATCATCGCTGACCGCACCCAAAGTCGCTGGGGCCGTTTTCGCCCCTGGCAACTGTGGATTGCCCTGCCTATCGGCATTATCGGCGTACTGACCTTCACCGTCCCCGAAGCCAGTATGAACGTGAAAATTGCCTGGGCGTTTGGCACTTATCTTCTGCTTTCTGTGGGCTATACCGCCATTAATGTGCCCTACTGCGCCCTGATCAATACGATGACCACGCGTCACAGCGAAGTGATCTCCTGCCAGTCCTGGCGCTTTGTATTATGCGGCGTGGCGGGCTTTCTGGTCTCGGTCGGCCTGCCATGGCTGGTCTCCACGCTGGGTAAAGGGAATGCCGCGCAGGGTTACCAGCTTGGTGTCGGCGTGCTGTGCGCTATCGCCGTGGTGATGTTCCTGTGCTGTTTCTTCTGGGTGCGCGAACGGGTGCCGCTGTCGACGATGGGCAAATTTACGCTGCGTGAACATATGGCGGGACTGCGCAAAAACGACCAGCTGTTGCTGATGCTGCTGATGTCATTCCTGCTGATCAATGTGTTCAACATTCGCGGCGGCGGCTACATGTACTTCATCACCTATGTCCTGCAAGGCAGCACCGGTTATACCTCGCTGTTTTTCACCATGGTGACCTTCGCCTCGATTCTTGGTTCGGTGCTGGTTAATCCGCTATCGAAGCGCTTCGACACGGTAAAATTCTATTACTACACCAACCTGGCGCTGGCCGCGCTGTCGGTGATGATGTGGTTCCTGCCCACCGGCCCGGCCTGGCAAACCCTGTGGCTGGCGGTAATTCTGGGCAATGGGGTCATCCTCGGCTTTACTCTGCCGCTGCACTTCTCATTGATGGCTTTCGCCGATGATTACGGCGAATGGAAAACCGGAGTACGTTCGTCCGGCATGAACTTCGCCTTCAACCTCTTCTGCATCAAGCTCGCGTGGGCGTCCAGCGCCGTCATCATCAGCCTGGTGTTTATTTTCGTCGCCTATCAACCCGGCGCAGGAAATCAGACACCCGCCTCGTTACAAGGCATCACCGCAATGGAGACACTGCTGCCCGCCCTGTTCCATCTGCTGCTGGCGTTCTCCATCCGCGTCTGCAAGCTCAATAATCCCATGATGGCGCGCATTGCCACCGATCTGCGCCAGCGTCATGTTCAGTCTTAAGGAGTCTGTAATGGAAGTCGATCTGCACAAACTGAAAGTCAGCGATGCGTTTCTCGGTCAGTATCAACAACTGGTACGCGAGGTTGTCATTCCCTACCAGTGGGACGCGCTCAATGACCGTATCGCCGAAGCCGACCCCAGCCATGCGATTGAAAACTTTCGTATCGCCGCCGGGCTGCAGGAGGGCGAGTTTTACGGCATGGTCTTTCAGGATAGCGACGTCGCCAAATGGCTGGAAGCGGTGGCATGGTCGCTGTGCCAGAAGCCGGATGAGGAGCTGGAGAAGACCGCCGACGAGGTGATCGAACTGGTCGCCGCGGCTCAGTGTGACGACGGCTATCTCAATACTTATTTCACGGTAAAAGCGCCGCAGGAGCGCTGGACCAACCTGGCCGAATGCCATGAGCTTTATTGCGCCGGGCATATGATTGAAGCGGGGGTGGCCTATTTTCAGGGCACCGGGAAACGCCGTCTGCTGGAGGTGGTCTGCCGCCTGGCAGATCATATCGATTCTGTCTTTGGCCCCGGAGAACAACAGCTGCACGGCTACCCGGGACACCCGGAAATCGAACTGGCGTTGATGCGTTTGTATGAAGTCACCCGGCAGCCTCGTTATCTGGCGCTGGTGAATTACTTCGTTGAGCAGCGCGGCACGCAGCCCCATTTTTATGATGTCGAATATGAAAAACGTGGACGCACCTCTTACTGGCACACCTACGGCCCGGCCTGGATGGTGAAAGACAAAGCCTACAGTCAGGCACACCAGCCGCTGGCCGAACAGCAAACGGCTATCGGCCACGCGGTACGCTTCGTCTACCTCATGACCGGCGTGGCGCATCTGGCGCGCTTAAGCCAGGATGAAGGGAAGCGTCAGGATTGTCTTCGTCTGTGGAACAACATGGCGCAGCGCCAGTTATATATTACCGGCGGCATCGGCTCGCAGAGCAGCGGCGAGGCCTTCAGCAGCGACTACGATCTGCCCAACGATACGGTGTATGCCGAAAGCTGCGCCTCCATCGGTCTGATGATGTTCGCCCGACGAATGCTCGAGATGGAGGCCGACAGTCAGTACGCCGACGTTATGGAGCGTGCACTCTACAACACGGTGCTCGGCGGCATGGCGCTGGACGGTAAGCATTTCTTTTACGTTAACCCACTGGAAGTGCACCCAAAATCGCTGAAATTCAATCACATCTATGACCATGTGAAGCCCGTGCGTCAGCGCTGGTTTGGCTGTGCCTGCTGCCCGCCCAATATTGCCCGCGTGCTCACCTCGCTTGGCCATTATCTCTACACGCCGCGCGAAGAGGCGCTGTATATCAACCTCTACGTTGGCAACAGTGTGGAGATCCCGGTGGGTGACCAGGCGCTACGGCTGCGCATCAGCGGCAACTATCCGTGGCAGGAACAGGTCACTATTACCATCGAGTCCCCGCAGGCAATTGACCACACGCTGGCGCTGCGTCTGCCGGACTGGTGCGCCGATCCGCACGTAGCGCTCAACGGCACGGAGGTTGTCAGGGATATCCGCAAAGGCTATTTGCATATTCAGCGTCGCTGGCAGGAGGGCGATACCCTGACGCTCACCCTGCCGATGCCGGTGCGCCGGGTGTATGGCAACCCGCTGCTGCGCCATGTGGCAGGCAAAGTGGCGATTCAGCGCGGGCCGCTGGTCTACTGCCTGGAGCAGGCAGATAACGGGGAAGAGCTGCATAACCTGTGGCTCTCACCGCAGGCGGCATTCACTGTTTTTGAGGGCAAGGGGATTTTTGCTCACAAAATGCTGATTCAGGCACCGGGCTATAAACAAACGGCGGCGGACGCGGGGCAGCAGGCGCTGTGGCGTTACGACAAAACACCGGGGGAACGCCAGGCGCAGACGCTGACCTTTATTCCGTGGTTCTCCTGGGCAAATCGCGGCGAAGGGGAGATGCGGATTTGGGTTAATGAGGAAAGGTAACCGGATGCCATAATCGCCGGCATGTCCCGGATGTGGCGTAACGCCTTGTCCGGGCCTCTCCCGGGGGAGGGTTGGGGTGAGGGGAATATGCGGCTCAGGAGGAGGGTTCCGTTCACGATATGTTCATGGCGAAATGGACCTCCTGAACCGGTGAACGGGTAAAGCGGAACACCGCGTTCCCCTTTACAATCCCCGCGGCCCCGCAAAGAAATCGGTGCTTCGCACTGCGTTCGCCTCCCGCCCTGCTGCCTGCTCTGCGCCAGGGAGGCACAAAGATGTCGCTGTGGTTGTCATGCGGGAAAATGAGTCAGCCGTGACTAACAAGGTTGAAGACATTCACAGTATCTACCGTTCACCGTCTTACTTGAGCAGACGCACCCGGCAGGCTTTACCTTTGATTTTGCCCTGCTGGAGTTGCTTCCAGGCCTGTTTTGCCACGGACTGGCGCACGGCAACATAGGCATGCATCGGATGCATATCAATCTTGCCGATATCCGCGCCGTCCAGACCAATGTCGCCGGTCAACGCCCCCAGAATATCGCCAGGGCGCATTTTGGCTTTCTTACCGCCGTCAATGCACAGGGTTGCCATATCGGCTTCCAGCGGCTTGATGTTGTTGCTGATAACAGGGGATTGCCAGTCGAGAGAAATCGCCAGCATCTCACCGAGAATAGCCGCACGCTGAGCTTCTTCTGGTGCGCACAGACTCAGCGCCATGCCGCTCTGCCCGGCACGCGCGGTACGGCCAATACGGTGCACGTGGACTTCCGGGTCCCAGGACAACTCGTAGTTGATCACCATTTCCAGCGCTTTAATATCCAGCCCGCGCGCGGCGACGTCAGTAGCCACCAGCACACGGCTACTGCCGTTGGCAAAGCGCACCAGCGTCTGATCGCGATCACGCTGTTCCATGTCACCATGCAGCGCCAGCGCACTCTGGTTACGCTCATTCAGCGCATCGCACACTTCCTGGCAATCTTTTTTGGTGTTGCAAAACACCACGCAGGAGGCCGGCTGATGCTTGCTTAACAAACTCAGCAACAACGGAATTTTTTCCCGGCGCGAGACTTCGTAGAAATGCTGTTCCACCGCAGGTAAAGCTTCGACCGAATCGATTTCGATGGTTTGCGGATCGCGCTGGAAGCGGGTGCTGATCGCCGCAATGGCCGCAGGCCAGGTGGCGGAAAACAGCAGCGTCTGACGACGTTCTGGTGCGTGGCGCAGAATGGCATCAATGGCGTCGCTAAAGCCCATATCGAGCATGCGATCGGCTTCGTCCAGCACCAGCGTTTTCAGGGCGTCCAGGGTGACGGTGGCTTTTTCCAGATGATCCAGCAGACGACCAGGCGTAGCGACGATGATATGCGGCGCATGCTGGAGCGAATCACGCTGTGCGCCGAACGGCACGCCACCG
Source organism: Phytobacter palmae (assembly GCF_039409775.1). NCBI lineage: Bacteria > Pseudomonadati > Pseudomonadota > Gammaproteobacteria > Enterobacterales > Enterobacteriaceae > Phytobacter > Phytobacter palmae. The sequence continues at coordinate 329,609 of NZ_JBCIVJ010000002.1, forward strand.
CATAAAGTCAGAATTTTAATATTGGGCAGATAACGCGCCAGACGACGAAGCTCTTTGGCGACCTGATCGGCCAGCTCGCGCGTTGGACATAGCACCAGAGACTGGGTCACAAACTGGCTGGCATCGATACGTTGCAGCAAGCCTAAGCCAAAGGCAGCGGTTTTGCCGCTGCCGGTTTGCGCCTGTACGCGTACGTCTTTGCCTTCAAGGATCGCCGGCAATGCCGCCGCCTGTACCGGGGTCATGGAGTGATAACCCAGCTCATCAAGGTTGGCGAGGAGTTCAGCGGGCAAAGCATTTAAGGTTGAAAAGGCGGTCACGTTGTTATCTCTGAGTAGTTGCAGGCCGCTATGCTAGCAGACTCTGTGAGTCCGGTCATTGCGGCTACAAATGTTTGCCTTTAGCTCGCTTTGAAGGGATCTTTCTGGTCGTCCTTGCTGTCATCGCGCTTACGGGGTATTTCACCCTGTTTGTTTGGCGCGTCTTTAACATCTTTGGTGCGTTGGTCATCGGACTGGTGATGTGTGGTCATACTTTCCTCCCGTGTTGTTTTATCGAGTATAGACAATCGGGATCGCGAGCCGGAGAAATGGCGAGTCTTCTTCATTCTTACCCTCTCCCTCAAGAGAGAGGGGATCTGTCAGGCACACTCTCTACCCCGGTAAGCGCAGCGCCACCGGGAGCTTACTGTTTCGTAAACAACGCCTTATCACGTAGCACGTGGTCGTTGCCGCGACGGCGGGTAAAACCGATACGGTCAAAATACTCCAGGATCTGAATCGCCAGTTTGCGCCCGACGTTAAGGGTGTCGCGGAAATCCGCCGCGCTGGTAGAACCGTGAATCGGATCGCGGTCACGGATCATACTGGCGAAAGCGACAATCCGATCGTTGCGGTAATAGCGATCTTTGATGATCGCCGTTATCAACCCTTGTTGTGCCGCCTGGCGCAACACACTGCGCATCACCTGCTCATCTGCGCCTGTCTCACGCGCTAAATCACGCACCCACCAGGGTTCGTCGCCAAACAGCGGCTCGGCACGTTGCCAGATGGCAGCCTGCTCGTCGGTAAAGCCCGCTTTATGATCCGGCAGATGCAGCCAGCCATGGTGACTGTGGATCTCGCCGCTGTCGCGCATCTGTTCAATCAGCGTCAGTACCAGCGCTTCATCTTCCATCGGTAACGCCATACGGCGTAAACGCTCACGGCCAGGCCCGGGTTCATCCGCATGCTGATCGTGATATTGCGCAAGTGTGGCGAGCAATTTACGCTGCCAGCCTGCGGCCACTGGCGCACTGAGCAGATTGTCTCCCGCACGGATAAAACCCGGCTCTTCCAGCAACGCCTCAAGCCCGGACTCGTTCAACTGCCGCGCCCAGGCAAATGCCGGAAGGTTCACCGCCCCGCGTTGCAGATGCACGGCCAGCGCCTGCGCATCGCTTTCTGTGGCCGCCAGTGCGCCAATCCACTGTTGATACTCCGGTTTGCGCTTGCCGCGACGCGGTGGGTGCAATGCCACCACGCGGGCGCCCGCCAGCGTCTCACGTGCGGAGATATCCCGCAGCACCAGCCTGTCGTTATCTGCCAGCCATAACGGCGTATCAAGTACCAGCTCCGCCAGATTGTTATCCAGCAACGACACGCGCCCGGTGATATGGCTCGCAGCATGGTGAATATGCAACGGTTGCCACTGTGTCAACGCCGCATGGCTTTGCAGCGCAACAATGACACGCTCCGAAGGTTCGGGAGGCATGACGGAAAGCAGCCAGTCCCCACGAGTCAAATCGTCTTTTTCCGCATCGCCGGCGATATTCAGGGCGATGCGTTGCCCCGCATGCGCCCGCGCGGTCGGCTGATTTTGTGCATGCAGACCCCGCACACGCATCGGCTTATTTACCCCGGTCAACCATAGCGTATCGCCTACCTGCACTTCACCCGACAGCGCGGTTCCGGTGACCACCAGCCCCGCCCCTTTCACCGTAAACGCCCGGTCTAGCGCCAGACGAAAACGTTGATGCTGCGGATGTGCGCGCGCAGGCAGTTGCAGCAAATGTGCGCGCAATTCCTCAATGCCACGCGCTTCGGTTGCCGCGGTCACAAAGAGCGCCGCCTCTTCCCAGCCATAGTCGTTTAACGTCGCCAGGACTTCCTGCCGCACCGCATCAATACGCGCCGCATCCACGCGATCGGCTTTGGTCAGCGCGACGGTCAGCGCCGGGTTGCCGGTCAGTTGCAAAATAGCCAGATGCTCACGGGTTTGTGCCATCACCCCATCGTCACAGGCCACCACCAGTAGCGCATGGTCGATACCGCCAACACCTGCGAGCATATTGGACAGAAATTTCTCGTGTCCCGGCACATCTATAAAGCCCGGCACGCTGCCATCCGGCTGCGGCCAGTAGGCATAGCCAAGATCAATGGTCATACCGCGCGCTTTCTCTTCCGGCAAACGGTCAGCGTTCACGCCGGTAATCGCCTGCAATAATGTCGTTTTGCCGTGGTCGACATGCCCGGCTGTGGCAATAATCATTTCAACAACATCTCCAGAAAACGGGGTTCATTCTCAAGACAACGTAAATCCAGCCATAAGCGGCCATCAGAGATCCGCCCCAGCACCGGCTCTGGCAGGTTACGCCATGTTGCAGCGAGAGCCTCCAGACGACACCCGCTGCCGTCACGCGGGGTGAAGGTCAGCGCGGCGCTGGGCAGCCTGTCCACCGGCAGGGAACCGCTGCCGATTTGTGATAAACAATCCTCTACACGCAGGTCAAACGCATCGTAATGTTCGGCCAGCACCCCGGCAAGCCGCAACGCTTGCTGGCGAATCTCGCCCGGATTGCGCGTGAGTAAACGCAGGGTCGGTAAATTGTCCCGTAGCTTCTCCGGGTGCAGATACAGACGCAGCGTCGCTTCCAGTGCCGCCAGGGTCATTTTATCTGCCCGTAACGCCCGCTTGAGCGGGTGGCGCTGCAACTGCGCGATCAGATCTTTTTTCCCCAGAATAATGCCGGCCTGCGGGCCGCCAAGCAGTTTATCGCCGGAAAAACTCACCAGACTCACCCCGGCGGCAATCAGTTCCTGCGGCATTGGCTCTTTTGGCAAACCATAGAGGCGTAAATCCACCAGCGAGCCGCTACCCAAATCCGCAATTACCGGAACATTCAACTCATCGCCCAGCGCCACCAGCTCAGTTTCGTCTACCGTTTTGGTAAAACCTTCAATGTGATAGTTGCTGGTGTGAACCTTCATCAGTAACGCGGTATTGTCGTTGACCGCCTCGCGATAATCTTTAGCGTGAGTGCGATTGGTGGTGCCGACCTCATGCAGATAACAGCCCGCCTGACGCATCACATCCGGAATACGAAACGCGCCGCCGATTTCCACCAGTTCGCCACGGGAAACCACCACTTCTTTGCCGCTGGCCGTTGCCGCCAGCATCAGCAGAACCGCCGCTGCATTGTTATTGACGATGCAGGCATCCTCCGCGCCTGTCAGGCGACACAGAATATCTGCCAGCGCCTGGTCGCGATGCCCGCGTCCAGCATCATCCAGCGAATACTCCAGCGTCACGGGAGAACGCATCGCCTGTGCGACCGCCTCTATCGCCGCTTCCGCCTGCAACGCACGCCCCAGGTTGGTGTGCAACACGGTGCCCGTCAGGTTGATAACCGAACGCAGCGCGCTGGCATTTTCCTCCAACAAGCGCTGATACGCTGCCTGCGCCCAGTCATTACACCAGGCGGGCACTGCCTGGTGCTGGCGGATGCTATCACGGGCTTCGTCCTGCAACTGGCGCAGCGTCTGCGCCACACGGTTGTGCCCAAATTCGGTCAGTAACAGAGTGAACGCCTCATCACGTAACAGGCGATCGGTTGAGGGGATCTGGCTGTAAAGCGAGTGATTTTCCGTTGTCATGAAATGGCCCGGCTGAGAGTGGCCCCCTCCCGATGGGAGAGGGATTCGACATGGAGGGATTGTACAGCGACTTGATTCAGCCTGACATAACGGGCGTCAATCCTTTGGCGGTTCTGTGCGCGCAAAGCTTTCACGCTGAAAGAGATTTTCCACCATTTTGACCAATTGCGGCCGCTCAACACACCAGCCGGGAGAGACACGGCGGAAATTGAGATAGCTGATGGCGCAGGCAATGGCGATAGTGGCGAGGTTCATCTCATCAATGCGCAATGCCCCTTCGTTGATATAGCTCTCCAGGGTATCGAGGCCCCGATTGATTTTTTCGCGCTGGCGTAAGAGTTCCGTTTCCGATTGCTGGGCCACCGGGCGTGCCTGCTCGCGTACGGAAACCAGCGCCGCATCCATAATCCCGTCCGCCAGTGCTTCAATCTGACGAATTTTCAGCGCAGCTTTACGATCGGCAGGCAGCATCGCCGGAGCGATGCCCAACAGATCGATATATTCGGCAATGATCGGCGAGTCGTACCACACTTCACCTTCATCGGTTACCAGGGCCGGTACTTTTCCCAACGGATTGTAATGCGCCACGCCGTTAATCGCGTTGTAAGGCTGTTCATTTACAAACTCGAAGGTGATGCCCTTCTCCAGGAGGATGACCGATATTTTTCGTACAAAAGGGCTGGTATAGCTGCCGATAAGTTTCATTGCCTTCTCCGCTTCGCCAACAAAACATTAAGTATGTACTACCAGACCAAAGCGCGCGCTGACCATTTCATAAATGTGAAAACTGCTCTGACTATATTGCATTGCGCCTTGCCTTCGAAACAGCGCGGAAAGTGAAAGGGAATTACACAGGCGCGGGCCAGCAAAAACCACAGTTTGCGAGGGATCACACTCGGAAAACTCCTGGCAAAAATATCTTGTGATTTAGATCACAAACAAGAAACAAATCCGCCACTAATAATTGTGATTAACATCACATTAACAGGTGCACAGCGGTGAATTTTTAGCCTTTGTTCTTTTTTTACACATGATTTTTGTGATCATGATCACTTAATTGGATGGTATACCCCCTGCACTAACGTGATCTTAATCACACAAATTGGCACCGTCTGGACAGTTCATCGATTCGGTGCGAGATTTCGCAGCACAGATCATGGGTCCGGCTACCTCTGCCGCCACGTTAACAACAAAACCTCGGGCTTCCGGCCTGTGAGATAGCAAACATAAGAAGGGGTGTTTTATGTCATCCGATATCAAGATCAGAGTGCAAAGCTTTGGTCGCTTCCTCAGCAACATGGTAATGCCAAATATCGGCGCGTTTATCGCGTGGGGTATTATTACCGCATTGTTTATTCCTACAGGATGGTTACCAAACGAAACGCTGGCGAAGCTCGTCGGCCCAATGATTACTTTCCTGCTGCCGCTGCTGATCGGTTTTACCGGTGGTCGTCTGGTGGGTGGCGATCGTGGTGGTGTGGTAGGTGCTATCACCACAATGGGTGTTATCGTCGGTGCTGATATGCCGATGTTCCTTGGTGCAATGGTTGCCGGTCCTCTGGGCGGCCTGTGCATTAAGAAATTCGACGCAGCTGTAGATGGTAAGATCAAATCCGGTTTCGAAATGCTGGTGAATAACTTCTCCGCTGGCATCATCGGTATGATCCTGGCACTGCTGGCGTTTAAAGGTATCGGCCCTGCGGTTGAAGTCCTGTCCAAAGGCCTGGCTGCTGGCGTTAACTTCATGGTGGCGCACGACATGCTGCCGCTGGCGTCCATCTTTGTTGAACCGGCGAAAATCCTGTTCCTCAATAACGCTATCAACCACGGTATCTTCTCGCCGCTGGGTATTCAGCAGTCTCATGACCTCGGCAAGTCTATCTTCTTCCTGATCGAAGCAAACCCGGGTCCGGGGATGGGCGTTCTGATGGCGTACATGTTCTTCGGTCGTGGCAGTGCTCGTCAGTCTGCTGGCGGCGCAGCAATTATCCACTTCCTGGGCGGTATCCATGAAATTTACTTCCCGTATGTGCTGATGAACCCGCGTCTGCTGCTGGCTGTAATCCTCGGCGGTATGACTGGCGTGTTCACGCTGAGCGTGCTGAACGGTGGTCTGGTCTCTCCGGCTTCTCCAGGTTCTATCCTGGCCGTACTGGCAATGACGCCGAAAGGTACTTACTTCGCGAACCTCGCAGCTATTTTCGCCGCGCTGATCGTCTCCTTCGTTATCGCATCTATCCTGCTGAAAACCAGCAAAGTTAAAGAAGAAGATGAAGATATCGAAGCGGCTACCCGTCGTGTACAGGACATGAAAGCACAGTCTAAAGGCGCTACCCCGCTGGCCGCTGGCGACGTGACTAACGACCTGAGCCACGTTCGTAAAATCATCGTTGCGTGTGATGCCGGCATGGGTTCCAGCGCAATGGGCGCAGGTGTGCTGCGTAAAAAAGTTCAGGATGCCGGTCTGACCAACATCTCTGTAACCAACAGCGCTATCAACAGCCTGCCGTCTGATGTTGACCTGGTCATTACGCACCGTGACCTGACCGAGCGCGCTATGCGTCAGGCTCCACAGGCACAGCACATTTCGCTGACCAACTTCCTGGACAGCGGCCTGTATACCAATCTGACTGAACGCCTGGTTGCCGCACAGCGCCACGTGGACAACAGCGTAAAGGTTCAGGCCAGCTTGCAGGATAGCTTTGACGCTGGCGACAGCAACCTGTTCAAGCTGGGTGCAGAAAACGTATTTCTGGGCCGTACTGCAAGCAACAAAGAAGAAGCTATCCGTTTTGCCGGTGAGCAACTGGTCAAAGGCGGTTATGTTCAGCCGGAATACGTTGAGGCAATGCTGGAACGCGAAAAACTGACCCCGACTTACCTGGGCGAGTCCATCGCAGTACCGCACGGCACCGTTGAAGCGAAAGATCGCGTGCTGAAAACCGGCGTAGTATTCTGCCAGTATCCGCAAGGCGTCCGTTTCGGCGAAGAAGAGGACGATATTGCCCGTCTGGTTATCGGTATCGCCGCTCGTAACAATGAGCACGTTCAGGTGATTACCAGCCTGACCAACGCACTGGATGATGAATCCGTTATCGAACGTCTGGCAACGACCAGCAGCGTTGAAGAAGTACTGGCGCTGCTGAAAGCATAACCCTGGCCCCGGATGCGGCTCCGCCCTATCCGGGCAACCTTCCCTCTCCCTTTGGGGAGAGGGTTAGGGTGAGGAGAATTTTACGTGGTTCCTCACCCCAGCCCTCTCGGGTAAAAACATTGATTAAGGTTAATTCTATGAAAGCATTACATTTTGGCGCAGGTAATATCGGACGTGGCTTCATCGGCAAATTGCTGGCTGACGCGGGGATTACGCTGACATTCGCCGATGTTAATCAGGTGGTTCTCGACGCCCTTAATGCCCGTCATAGCTATCAGGTCCATGTCGTTGGTGAAAACGAGCAGGTTGATACCGTTTCCGGCGTCAACGCGGTGAGCAGCATTGGCGACGATGTGGTTGAGCTGATTGCCTCTGTTGATCTGGTGACAACTGCCGTTGGTCCGGTTGTTCTGGAGCGTATCGCTCCGGCCATCGCCAAAGGCCTGGCAAAACGTAAAGCGCAGGGCACAGAAGCACCGCTTAATATCATCGCCTGTGAGAACATGGTGCGCGGCACCTCTCAGTTAAAAGGCCATGTGTTCAACGCGCTGGCAGCAGAAGATAAAGCGTGGGTTGAAGCCCATGTCGGCTTCGTGGATTCCGCCGTAGACCGCATTGTTCCACCTTCTGCATCTGCCACAAACGATCCGCTGGAAGTGACCGTAGAAACCTTTAGCGAATGGATTGTCGACAAAACCCAGTTTGTTGGCGATCTGCCAACTATCCCGGGCATGGAATTAACCGACAATCTGATGGCGTTTGTTGAACGCAAGCTCTTCACGTTAAACACCGGGCATGCTATAACCGCGTACCTTGGACAACAGACCGGTCACCAGACCATTCGCGACGCCATTCTGGATGATAGCATCCGTGCAGTGGTGAAAGGCGCAATGGAAGAGAGTGGCGCGGTGCTGATCAAGCGCTACGGCTTCGATGCTGCCAAACACGCCGCGTATATCGAAAAAATCCTTGGTCGTTTTGAGAACCCATACCTGAAAGATGATGTTGAGCGCGTAGGCCGTCAGCCGCTGCGTAAATTGAGCGCCGGCGATCGCCTGATCAAGCCGCTGCTCGGCACGCTGGAGTATGGTTTGCCGCACGCGAACCTGGTAAAAGGTATCGCCGCTGCCATGCATTACCGCAGTGAACAAGATCCGCAGGCGCAGGAATTAGCGACCTTAATCGAAGAAAAAGGCCCACAGGCCGCGCTGGTACAGATCTCCGGTCTGGACGCAGCAAGCGACGTGGTAGCCGAAGCTGTTAACGCATACAACGCAAAGGCATGATGCCGAGTTTGGCGCGGGACATCCCGCGCCTGTTAACAAGATTGTCAGATATGCAGGCAATGATGGAACTAACACAGGCTTTCGAAAACCGTGTGCTCGAGCGTCTGAATGCTGGCAAAACCGTACGAAGCTTTTTGATTGCCGCCGTCGAGTTGTTGACTGAGGCGGTAAATATCCTGGTGCTTCAGGTCTTCCGCAAAGACGACTATGCAGTGAAATACGCTGTAGAGCCGTTGCTTGACGGAGATGGGCCGCTGGGCAATTTGTCCGTGCGCTTAAAGCTGATTTATGGCCTTGGCGTAATCAGTCGGCATGAGTATGAAGATGCGGAATTGTTGATGGCGTTACGTGAAGAACTGAATCACGACGGCACAGAATACGCTTTTACGGATGATGAAATCCTGGGGCCATTTGGCGAACTGCATTGCGTGGTGGCGCTGCCTGCAACGCCACCTTTTGATACCAGTGACCCCGACCTGTTCGCTATGCAAAAACAGCGTTACCAACAGGTCGTTCGTTCAACCATGGTGCTTTCCCTGACTGAGCTGATTTCCCGCATCAGCCTGAAAAAAGCATTTCAGAAATAAGCTCGCCGGGTTTAGCTGCCGGTTGATGTCTCTTCTTCATGAACACACGCAGGCCGGTAAAGCTGGCGATAATGTTCCAGCCGTTCACGGTACATATCGACTTTATCTGTGGGAATATCGTCAGGAACACGGTCTTGCTTACGCTGATGCGCCAGGTACTCACGGAACGCCTGGCTTGAAGCCATAAAATCGATCGCTTTATCGATGATCTGTGGGGTGTTGTCACCTAATTTAGCCATTTTCTCCTCTCCTTTTCGCCCAACCGTAAAACTAAGATGGACCTGCATGCGGGATACTTTTAGTGTTTCCGTGCTTTTCTGGGGTTGTTCGCCGCAATGCGGTATCCTTATATTTTAATCAGCAGAAACACATTCCTATGAAAGAAGTTGAAAAGAACGAAATTAAACGCCTTAGCGATCGTCTGGACGCTATCCGTCACCAGCAGGCCGGTTTGTCACTGGTAGAGTCCGCCGAGAAATACGCGGAGCTGGAGAAAGAAAAAGAGACTATCGAAACTGAAATCGAACGTCTGCGTGGCCAGTACAGCCAGAAACTCAGCAAAGAAGCCCAAAAACTGGTGAGCATGCCGTTCAAGCGCGCCATCACCAAAAAAGAGCAGGCCGATCTGGGTAAGCTGAAAAAAAGCGTGCGGGGCATTGTTGTCGTGCATCCCATGACCGCTCTGGGCCGCGAAATGGGCCTCAAAGAGATGACTGGCTTCGCGAAAAGCGAGTTTTGATCCCCTCCCCTCTGCCAACAGAGGGGCAATTATTTTGTTTTACGCCAAAGTGGCCCTACCACCTTACGCATTAATGCGTGCCATTTCACACCCTTCAAAATCACATAAAATTAACATTGCCATTACAAAGCAGCCAATTAACCTAGTCTGTAGGATCAAGCGCTGCCGCTGACTGGCAGTACCACTTTTACACAACATACAGGTGGCGAGGCACATCATGACCGCGATAGCTGAACGTCTTTCTGAAGATGTTGCACGGCGAATCCGAACACTTATCCGCGACAGAGGGCTGGAAGCCGGTATGCGATTACCGTCTGAGCGTCAGCTCGCGATACAGCTTGGTGTGTCACGTAATTGCCTGCGCGAAGCCATCGCCAGACTCATCAGTGAAGGCGTTTTGCTAAGCCGTCACGGCGGCGGCACGTTCGTGCGCTGGCAGCATGAGGCATGGTCGGAGCAGAACATCGTGCAGCCGTTAAAAGTGCTGCTCGAAGATGACCCGGATTACAGTTTCGATATCCTCGAAGCGCGTCACGCCATTGAGGGGAGTACCGCCTGGCACGCTGCGCTGCGCGCCACCCATGCCGATAAAGAAAAGATTCGTCTGTGTTTTGAGGCCACCCTGGCCGAGGATCCGGATCTGGCCTCTCAGGCGGACGTCCGTTTTCACCTGGCGATAGCCGAGGCGTCGCACAATATCGTACTGCTACAGACCATGCGCGGCTTTTTCGATTTGCTGCAAAGCTCGGTAAAACAGAGCCGTCAGCGAATGTACCAGGTTCCGCCAGTCTTTACGCAACTCACCGGACAGCACCGCGAAATTATGGACGCCATTTTCGCCGCAGACGCCGGGGGCGCCCGCAAAGCGATGATGGCGCACCTTGGTTTTGTTCACACCACGATTCGTCAATTTGATGAAGACCTGGCCCGCCGCGCACGCATCACCCGTTTGCCTGGCGAGCAACTGACTTTTGCCCAGGGAGATAAAGATGATCATTTCCGCAGCCAGTGACTACCGCGCGGCCGCACAACGCATTCTGCCCCCCTTTCTATTCCACTACATCGACGGCGGCGCCTATGCGGAATATACGCTGCGCCGCAATGTGGAAGACCTGGGGCAGGTAGCTCTACGCCAGCGCGTACTGAAAAATATGTCAGCGCTGAGCACGGAGACCACCCTCTTTGGCGAGAAACTGACTATGCCGGTTGCGCTCGCCCCGGTGGGGTTATGTGGCATGTACGCGCGCCGGGGAGAAGTCCAGGCGGCAGGAGCGGCGGATGCGAAAGGCATCCCGTTTACCTTATCGACCGTATCCGTTTGTCCGATTGAAGAGGTAGCGCCGACCATCCAACGCCCAATGTGGTTCCAGTTGTATGTCCTGCGCGATCGCGGATTTATGCGCAACGCACTGGAGCGCGCCAAAGCGGCGGGTTGTTCCACGCTGGTCTTTACTGTCGATATGCCAACGCCAGGGGCGCGATACCGCGACGCGCATTCCGGCATGAGTGGTCAAAACGCCGCATTGCGCCGGTACTGGCAGGCCGTGACGCATCCACAATGGGCCTGGGATGTGGGGCTCAACGGTCGTCCTCACGATCTGGGGAATATCTCCACTTATCTGGGCAAACCGACAGGACTGGAAGATTACATTGGCTGGCTGGCGAATAATTTTGATCCCTCCATCTCCTGGAAAGACCTTGAGTGGATCCGTGAGTTTTGGGATGGTCCGATGGTGATCAAGGGGATCCTCGATCCCGAAGATGCGCGGGACGCGGTGCGCTTTGGCGCAGACGGGATTGTGGTCTCTAACCACGGCGGACGTCAGCTTGATGGCGTGCTCTCTTCCGCCCGTGCCTTACCCGCCATTGCCGATGCGGTGAAAGGCGATATCGCGATTCTGGCTGACAGTGGCATTCGCAACGGGCTGGACGTCGTGCGAATGATTGCGCTGGGCGCAGACACGGTACTGCTGGGGCGTGCGTATCTCTACGCCCTGGCGACGCATGGCCGCGCCGGTGTCGCTAATCTTCTGAACTTAATCGAAAAAGAGATGCGGGTAGCGATGACCCTGACCGGGGCGAAATCCATCAGTGAGATCAGTAAAGACTCGCTGGTGCAGGAGCTGACTAAAACTCCTGCGGCGCTGGCTCCATTGTCGCAGGGGGATGCAGCGTAAGTAAGTGCGACCTGGTCCCCTCCCCCCTTTCAGCGAGACGGCCGGGTGAGGGCCAGGAAAAATTCTGCTATCCTGCCCCCGCTATCAAGGGGGCAGCATGTTAAATATCGTTTTATTCGAACCAGAAATCCCGCCGAATACCGGGAACATCATCCGCTTATGCGCTAACACCGGCTTTCGCCTGCATATCATCGAACCCATGGGGTTTACCTGGGATGATAAACGCCTGCGTCGTGCCGGGCTGGATTACCATGAGTTTGCCGCCGTACAGCGCCATCATGATTACGCAGCCTTTATGGAGTCTGAACAGCCGGAACGTCTGTTTGCTCTTACCACCAAAGGGACACCAGCGCACAGCGCGGTGAACTATCAGGACGGGGATTTTCTGATGTTTGGCCCGGAAACGCGTGGATTACCGGCGTCAATCCTGGATGTATTACCGCCGCAGCAAAAAATCCGTATTCCGATGATGCCGGACAGCCGCAGCATGAACTTGTCCAATGCGGTGTCGGTGGTGGTGTATGAAGCCTGGCGCCAGCTGGGATATCCTGGCGCGGTACTCAGAAGTTAACCGTTACTCTGGGGCGTTCCCGGCGCAGCCATATTGAACACGGACTGCGCGCAAACATTCGAGCGTACACGTAGTACATGAAGATGGTGAGCACAGCCCAGGTTCAAGGTGGCAATTGAAACAGCCCGAGAATCAGATCCCGTCGCCGTACTCAAACCCGTGATTAATCCCGTTGAAATGCTGATCCATATCCATCGCGGGTTTGTCTGATTCCGGCTTGCCGACAATGCGCGCCGGAACGCCTGCGGCAGTGGTGTGCGGCGGAACAGGTTGCAACACCACGGAGCCTGCGCCGATTTTCGCGCCGCGACCCACTTCGATATTGCCGAGGATTTTCGCTCCGGCGCCAATCATTACCCCTTCACGGATTTTCGGGTGGCGGTCGCCGCTGGTTTTGCCAGTACCGCCCAGCGTCACCGACTGCAGAATCGACACATCGTCTTCAATCACTGCGGTTTCACCCACCACAATGCCTGTGGCATGGTCGAGCATGATGCCGCGTCCGATTTTGGCCGCCGGGTGGATATCCACCTGGAACGATACTGAAACCTGGTTTTGCAGGAAAATGGCCAGCGCGCGGCGCCCCTGGTTCCACAGCCAGTGGCCGATGCGGTACGCCTGTAGCGCGTGAAAGCCTTTCAGATACAAAAGCGGCGTGGAGTATTTATCCACCGCTGGATCGCGAGTACGCACCGCCTGAATATCGCAGGCCGCGGAGGCGATCATCTCCGGGTCAGCGGCGTAGGCTTCTTCTACCACTTCACGAATGGCGATGGCAGGCATAATGGGAGACGCCAGCTTGTTTGCCAGCATATAGCTCAGCGCGCTGCCCAGGTTTTCATGCTTGAGTAACGTTGCGTGGTAAAAACTGGCCAGCATCGGCTCACAGTCCGCCAGCGCCCGGGCTTCGGCTTTAATATTATTCCAGACGATATCCAGTTCTTCACACGGCATTGCTTACTCCAGACGTAATAAGTTCAGCCAGTCACTGCTTAACTGGCTGAGGACATAAACACAAAATCATTCTTGCTGCGTCGCGACGGCGAAGCTGTAACCCCCCGGAGATTACATAAGTAAGTGACCGGGGACGCAGCGGAAGCCAACAAACAGGCAACATGAAGGATGAAGTGCGTGCTAAATACTGCTGCGCTCGTCCTTGCGCGCACGACCTAATAAAGTCAATGCTGCCTCGCGCGCATTTTTTCCGCAATACAATACCTGATAAATTTCCTCGGTTATTGGCATTTCAACACCAAACCGATGCGCCAGAGCGCGAACTTCTTTGGTATTGCGGTAACCTTCAACGACCTGACCAATCTGGTCCTGTGCCGTTTGCACGTCCATCCCCTGCCCCAGCGCCATACCAAAACGACGGTTGCGCGACTGGTTATCGGTACAGGTCAGCACCAGGTCCCCTAAACCCGCCATGCCCATGAAAGTGGCAGGATCGGCGCCCAGCGCCGCGCCAAGACGCGACATTTCGGTCAAACCGCGGGTGATAAGCGCCGTTCGGGCGTTTGCGCCAAAACCGATGCCGTCCGACATCCCTGCACCAATGGCAATGACGTTTTTCACCGCGCCGCCAAGCTGCACGCCAACGAAATCCGGATTGCTATAGACGCGGAAGCTTTTACCACAATGCAGCAGTTGCTGGAGGTCATCGGCAAACACCGGGTCAGTCGACGCCAGAGAAATCGCCGTTGGCAGACCTGCCGCCAGCTCCTTCGCGAAGGTCGGTCCGGAGATAACCGCCAGAGGAATCGCATCGCCCAATACTTCACGCGCGACGTCCTGCAACAGGCGTCCCGTCTCGGCTTCAAGACCTTTAGTGGCCCAGACAATGCGCGCATCGCTGCGCATCAGCGGTTTAATCTGCTGTAAAACATTGCCAAAGACATGGCTTGGTACGACCACGAGAATGTTACGACTGGCCGCAAGAGCGGAAGCGAGATCGCTTTCCAGCGCGAGCGTATCAGGAAAAGGCACATCAGGAAGGAAAGCGGCGTTACAACGGTCATGCTGTAAGGTCGCAATATGTTTCGGGTCATGGCCCCAGAGAACAACCTGGTGGCCGTTTCTTGCCAGTGTGATGGCAAGAGCGGTGCCGTAAGAGCCGGCACCGATCACAGTCATTTCAGCATTGCGTGCGTTCATCAGGCATCCTGATGTTGTTCAGCACCTTCGCCAGCCTGCTGCTGCAGATAGTTCATGAACAGCGCATCAAAGTTCACCGGCGCAAGGTTCAGTTGCGGGAAAGTACCGCGGGAAACCAGGCTGGTGATGCACTCACGCGCGTAAGGGAACAGGATGTTCGGGCAATACGCACCGAGGCAATGCGCCAGCTGATTACCTTCGATACCGTCAATGGAGAAGATACCGCCTTGCTGTACTTCGCACAGGAAGCCCGTTTCTTCACCCAGGGAAGCGGTAACGGTAACACGCAGTACCACTTCATAAACGCCTTCAGCCAGCTGAGTGGATGCAGTATCCAGATCCAGTTTCACTTCCGGCTGCCAGTCCTTCTGAAACACATGCGGAGCATTCGGTGCTTCGAAAGAGATATCTTTAGTGTAGATGCGTTGAATCTGGAAAGTCATTTCCGTGTTGTTTTGTTCAGACATGTCTAAAACCCTTAAGTGTTGTCCTTAATACGCTTTATTCTTCAGGCTGCCTCTGTTTGTCGGCCTTGACGCAACGTGAATCACTTCGTCTATGCATTAACGCAACAGCGGATCGAGTCCACCGCGCGCGTCGAGCGCATATAAATCATCACAGCCGCCAATGTGCTGCACATCAATAAAAATCTGCGGTACCGTCGTACGACCACTACGTTTAATCATCTCTTCGCGTTTAACCGCGTCGCCATCTATCGGCAGCTCTTCAAAAGAAACGCCTTTGCTGCTCAGCAGCGCTTTTGCGCGATGGCAAAACGGGCAGGTTGCTTTGGTGTAGATCTCAATATTGGCCATGACTGTTCCTCTGAATATTACTTACCGCGTACCAGCGGAAGATTCTCGCCGCTCCAGCCTGCGATGCCTTCTTTGAGCACGAAAACTTGCTCGAAACCGGCCTTGATCAGTGCGTTTGCAGGTTCCTGAGCCTGCATCCCGGAGCCGTCCACGACGATAACCGGTTTGCTTTTGTGTTTCTCAAGCTCACCTACATTATTGGCCTTGATTTCGGTTGGCAGCAAATTCACGGAGCCTGCGATATGACCTTTTCGGAAATCATCGCGCTGGCGCAAGTCTACGACAACAGCATCTTCTTTGTTGATCAGACGCGTTGCCTCACCACGGGTGATCACTTTCACTTTCGATGCGAGGCTTTTAAACGTCATGAACAGCACCGCCCCCAGTAATACAATCCAGGCGAGGCAAAGTACGGGGTGGCGACTAACAAATTGCATAATTTCTTGCATGGGGGGTAACAGCTCCCGAATCAATGAGTAAAAACCAGGAAAGGAGTATACCTGTGCGGTGTAGCAAATACAGCCAGCGAGCGTAATGGAATGCATTTTCTGCGGACTGTTACGAAAAAAAATCATCAACGCCGTAAAATCCTCACCTCCTGCGGCGGTATTCTTTGATCTTCTGCGGCTATTTTATCGATTCAGCTGTAGTAAAATTACGCAAATTTTTCGTCTTTGAGCATGAGGTTGTCGCAATGTCGGTTTCTAAAAAACCTATGGTACTGGTGATCCTGGATGGCTATGGCTACCGCGAAGAGCAGCAGGATAACGCAATTTACAGCGCAAAAACTCCCGTTATGGACGCCTTGTGGGCCAAACGTCCGCATACTCTGATTGACGCTTCTGGTCTGGAAGTCGGTCTGCCAGATCGCCAGATGGGTAACTCCGAAGTTGGGCACGTCAACCTGGGTGCAGGCCGCATCGTATATCAGGATTTGACCCGTCTGGATGTTGAAATTAAAGAGCGCACTTTTTTCAGCAATCCGGTGCTGGCGGGCGCGGTTGATAAAGCCGTTGCTGCGGGCAAAGCCGTTCACATCATGGGCCTGCTGTCTGCCGGCGGCGTTCACAGCCATGAAGACCATATCCTGGCAATGGTCGAGCTGGCCGCTGAGCGCGGTGCAGAAAAAATCTACCTGCACGCATTCCTGGATGGCCGCGATACACCACCGCGTAGCGCTGAATCGTCACTGAAACGTTTTGAAGACAAATTTGCCGCACTGGGTAAAGGCCGTGTGGCATCCATCATTGGTCGTTACTACGCAATGGACCGCGACAACCGCTGGGATCGCGTAGAACAAGCCTATGATTTGATGACGCTGGCAAAAGGTGAATTCCAGTTTGCGAGCGCCGTTGAAGGTCTGGCTGCGGCCTATGCCCGCGACGAAAACGACGAATTCGTGAAAGCCACCGTGATCCGCGCTGAAGGTCAGGCCGATGCCGCAATGGAAAACGGCGACGCGCTGATTTTCATGAACTTCCGTGCAGACCGCGCGCGCGAAATCACCCGCGCATTCGTGAACAGCGATTTCGATGGTTTCGCCCGTAAAAAAGTGGTCGACCTCGATTTTGTTATGTTGACCGAATATGCCGCAGACATCAAAACCGCCGTTGCATACCCGCCAGCCTCTCTGGCGAATACCTTCGGCGAATGGATGGCGAAGAAAGACAAAACGCAGTTGCGTATCTCTGAAACGGAAAAATATGCACACGTAACGTTCTTCTTCAACGGCGGCGTTGAAGAGCCGTTCCCGGGCGAAGATCGCATTTTGATTAACTCTCCGAAAGTGGCAACGTACGATCTGCAGCCGGAAATGAGCTCCGCAGAGCTGACAGAAAAACTGGTGAGCGCTATCACCAGCGGTAAGTACGACACCATCATTTGTAACTACCCGAACGGCGATATGGTCGGTCACACCGGTGTGATGGAAGCGGCAATCAAAGCAGTTGAAGCGCTGGATCACTGTATTGAGCAGGTAACCAAAGCGGTGGAATCCGTTGGGGGTCAGTTGCTGATCACCGCCGACCACGGTAACGCTGAGCAGATGCGCGACCCGGCAACCGGCCAGGCGCACACTGCCCATACCAACCTGCCAGTCCCGTTGATTTACGTTGGTGATAAAGCGCTGAAAGCTGTCGAAGGTGGCAAACTTTCCGATATCGCACCGACTATGTTGACTCTGATGGGCATGGAAATCCCGAAAGAGATGACTGGTAAGCCGCTGTTCATCGTGGAATAATCGCTCCCCATGAGGGGAAAGGCGATTTTTTCTGTCACATTGGCCGCAGTCAGGCCTTTGCTTTGCGCCAGCGCTTTTAGCGCTGGCGCATTGTTGTGCGCCTTTTCTGCCCACGCGGATGACCGCGACCAGCTAAAATCCATTCAGGCGGATATCGCCGCAAAAGAACGCGACGTACGCCAGCAGCAACAGCAACGTTCCGGCCTGCTTGCGCAACTCAAAGCGCAGGAAGTCGCCATCTCCGCAGCCACACGTCAACTGCGCGAAACACAGAACACCCTCGCCCAGCTCAATAAACAAATCGATGCCATGAACGCATCCATCGCCAAACTGGAAAAACAGAAGGCGACGCAAGAGCATAATCTGGCCGCCCAGCTGGATGCCGCGTTTCGCCAGGGCCAACATACGGGCGTTCAGTTGATTCTCAGTGGCGAAGAGACCCAACGCGGGCAACGCCTGCAGGCCTACTTTGGTTATCTCAACCAGGCCCGGCAGGAGACCATTGCGCAACTCAAGCAAACGCGCGAAGAGGTTGCTACGCAGAAGGCGGAGCTGGAAGAGAAGCAGAGCCAGCAGCAAACGCTGATGTACGAACAAAAAGCTCAGCAGGCGAAGCTGGAACAAGCGCTCAACGAGCGTAAGAAAACGCTCGCCGGGCTGGAGTCATCTATTCAGGAAGGACAGCAGCAGTTAGGCGAACTGCGGGCTAACGAATCACGTTTGCGCGATCGTCTGGCCCGCGCCGAAGCCGCAGCCAAAGCGCGTGCCGAGCGTGAAGCTCGCGAAGCGCAGGCCGTGCGTGAAAAACAGCAGGATGCATCCCGTAAAGGCACCACCTACAAACCGACCGAAGGCGAACGTTCACTGATGTCCCGTACTGGTGGACTGGGCGCGCCATCCGGCCAGGCTTTCTGGCCTGTTCGCGGTCCGTTGCTACATCGCTATGGCGAACCGCTGCAGGGTGAGCTACGTTGGAAAGGGATTGTTATCGGTGCGTCTGAGGGTAGCGAAGTCAAAGCCGTGGCCGACGGGCGGGTGATCCTCGCCGACTGGCTGCAGGGATATGGCCTGGTGGTCGTGGTTGAACACGGCAAAGGCGATATGAGTTTGTACGGCTACAACCAGAGCGCGCTGGTGAGCGTAGGCGCGCAAGTCCGCGCCGGTCAGCCGATAGCCCTTGTCGGGAGCAGTGGCGGTCAGGGTAGACCTTCACTTTATTTCGAAATTCGCCGCCAGGGTCAGGCGGTCAATCCACAGCCGTGGTTGGGAAGATAAGTTTTGCTTCAATTTCGTCGCTTTGTTGTCGCTGCCAGCATGCTGGTCTTTTCCGTGCCAGCGTTTGCCGGCAAACTCTCCATTGTTATTGATGATTTCGGCTACCGCCCACAGACCGAAAATCAGGTTATTAGCATGCCTGCGGCAGTCACCGTTGCCGTGTTGCCAAACGCGCCCCACGCGAGGGAGATGGCCACCAAAGCCCATAACGCCGGGCATGAGGTGCTGATTCACCTGCCCATGGCCCCGCTCAGCAAACAGCCGCTGGAAAAAGATACCCTGCGCCCGGATATGAGCAGCGCGGAGATTGAGCGCATCATCAGCGACGCGGTCAGCAAAGTGCCGTATGCCACCGGGTTAAACAACCATATGGGCAGTGCCATGACCTCCAGCCTGTTTGGCATGCAGAAAGTGATGCAGGTTCTTGGGCACTACGATCTCTACTTTCTGGACAGCATGACCATCGGCAATAGCCAGGCGATGCGCGCCGCAAGCGGTACGGGCGTGAAAGTCATCAAACGCAAAGTATTTCTTGATGACACGCAAAACGAGAACGATATCCGCTATCAGTTTAACCGTGCTGTTGATCTGGCGCGCCGTAGCGGTTCAGCCATCGCTATCGGTCACCCGCATCCAACCACCGTGCGCGTGCTGCAGCAGATGCTTTACAACCTGCCTGCGGATATCACTCTTGTTCGCGCAGGAAGCCTGCTGAATGAACCGCAGACAGATAATTCAACGCCGGGCAAGGCGTCGCCACCTGCTCAGCCACCGCGTAACCCGTTCCGGGGCGTGAAGTTGTGCAAAGCGCCACATAAACCAGAGCCCGTCTATACCAGCCGTTTCTTTACGGTCGTGAAGGACAGCATCAGTGAGAGTACGCTGGTGAAATATTTCACGAATGAATGGCAAGGCTGGGGGAAAAAACACCCCTAAACCGTGCGGGTGTTTTTCTTTTCTTCTGCCACAACGTTTTTTTCATCGTTGTGGCCATTGTAGGCATACCATGCTTTGAAATATTTAAGAAAACTGTACAAGGTGGCATATAAACCCGTCACCGCGCCCACTTTGCCGTTACGCCACGCGCCGCTAAATAAATACCATTTAAAAAACGCACCGATGGCGCTGATAATTCCACGAGCAATCGATGGACGGATTTTCTGATATTTCACCAGTCGCGTGGTGTAGCTATTAAGTTTATTGAATACTTCATGCAGTGAATAAAACGTATCGTGGCGTACATGTCCCGGTATTTTTGTCGATGTCGAATAACCTTCAACCTGATCGTCAACGGCGCGATTGTTAAAACGCGCCGCCCGGCGATTATATAAACGCACCGGGAAATCAGGTGAGGATATAGGATATATTGTGCGCGTTTGTTCGCCCAGCACGTACCAGTAACGTGGCAAACGCCACGCCTGATCGGCACTCGGTTCCTCGCCTGCTTTTAGCTGCAGGATAAAATTTACCGTCTGCTCGTCAAGGATTTCATCACTATCCATACAGAGCACCCAGTCATACGCAGCCAGACTGGTTGCGTGGTTCATCTGCGCGCCATGCATGGCATATGGATGATAATGAACATGAAGATCATATTCCCGGCAAATATCCAGCGTCGCGTCTGTACTGCCGGAATCCAGAACCACAAAATCATCCGCAATTTTAAGCAGTGGCGGGAGCACATCCCGTAATAAGCGAGCTGAATTGCAGGTCAACAGACACACCGAAAGTTTGAACATAATTAGCCGCACTGAAAAGGTTAAACGGATCGTCAACGAACTTTACTTTCTAATGTAGAACACTGTTACGGAAATTGTGCCTTTTGTGCGATTTAAAGATGCAAACAGGAAAAAGAGAGGGAAAAGACGCCCGCAGGCGTCTTTATTTTTAATTCCAGCTAAGGATTACCTTACCTGACTGTCCAGAACGCATCGCATCAAATCCTTTCTGGAAGTCATCAATACCGAAACGGTGAGTGATAATAGGGGTCAAATCCAGTCCGGACTGAATTAATGCCGCCATTTTGTACCAGGTTTCAAACATTTCACGACCATAGATACCTTTAATAAAGAGACCCTTGAAGATCACTTTATTCCAGTCAATAGCCATATCAGACGGCGGAATACCCAACATCGCAATACGACCACCGTGGTTCATGGTATCGAGCATAGTACGGAAGGCTGGCGGCGCGCCGGACATTTCCAGCCCGACATCAAAACCTTCGGTCATTCCCAGCTCTGCCATCACATCGGACAGGTTCTCTTTCGCCACGTTGACCGCGCGAGTAACGCCCATTTTACGCGCCAGATCCAGACGGTATTCATTTACGTCAGTGATAACGACATGCCGCGCGCCAACATGTTTTGCCACCGCTGCCGCCATAATGCCAATTGGGCCAGCGCCGGAAACCAGCACATCTTCCCCAACCAGATCGAAGGAGAGCGCGGTGTGAACCGCATTGCCGAACGGATCGAAAATAGAGGCCAGATCGTCGGAAATGTTGTCCGGGATTTTGAAAGCGTTAAACGCCGGAATAACCAGAAATTCAGCAAAACAGCCCGGACGGTTGACGCCCACACCCACGGTGTTGCGGCACAGGTGCGTACGACCAGCGCGGCAGTTACGGCAATGACCGCAGGTAATGTGGCCTTCACCGGAAACACGGTCGCCAATTTTAAAACCTTTCACTTCCTGGCCGATGCCAACCACTTCACCAACGTACTCGTGCCCGACCACCATCGGTACCGGGATCGTTTTTTGCGACCATTCATCCCAGTTATAGATATGCACATCGGTACCGCAAATAGCAGTTTTGCGGATTTTAATCAGCAGGTCGTTATGTCCGACTTCCGGGGCCGGAACATCGTTCATCCAGATGCCTTCTTCCGCTTTCAACTTAGATAGCGCTTTCATCTTACGTCCTCAGGCGATGACGCCCAGTTGTTTACCGATGCGGGTAAAGGCAGCCACCGCACGTTCAATTTGCTCAGGAGTATGAGCGGCTGACATTTGGGTACGAATACGTGCCTGGCCTTTTGGCACTACCGGGAAGAAAAAGCCGGTCACGTAAATCCCCTCTTTTTGCAGCTCGCGGGCAAAGTTCTGTGCCACAACCGCATCGCCCAGCATCACCGGGATGATGGCGTGATCGGCACCCGCCAGGGTAAAGCCTGCCGCACTCATTTTTTCACGGAACAGACGTGCGTTAGACCACAGACGGTCGCGCAGCTCGCTCCCCGCTTCCACCATCTCCAGCACTTTAATGGAAGCCGCGACAATCGCTGGCGCCAGCGAGTTGGAGAACAGATACGGACGTGAGCGCTGACGCAGCCACTCAACAACCTCTTTACGCGCTGCGGTATAACCACCAGATGCGCCGCCGAGCGCTTTACCCAGCGTACCGGTGATAATGTCCACACGCCCCATAACGTCGCAATACTCGTGCGAGCCACGGCCGTTATCGCCAACAAATCCCACCGCGTGGGAATCATCGACCATGACCAGCGCATCGTATTTGTCTGCCAGGTCGCAGACACCCTTCAGGTTGGCAATCACGCCGTCCATTGAGAAGACGCCATCGGTGGCGATCAGCACATGGCGAGCGCCAGCTTCGCGGGCCTCTTTCAGACGCGCTTCCAGCTCCTGCATGTCGTTATTGGCATAGCGAAAACGCTTTGCTTTACATAGACGTACGCCGTCAATGATCGACGCGTGGTTCAGCGCATCGGAAATAATGGCATCTTCCGCACCCAGCAGGGTTTCGAACAGACCGCCGTTGGCATCGAAGCAGGAGGAATAAAGGATCGCATCCTCCATACCGAGGAACTCAGCGAGTTTCTTTTCAAGCTGCTTGTGGCTGTCCTGCGTACCGCAGATAAAACGTACAGAAGCCATGCCGAACCCGTGGCTGTCCATTCCCGCTTTCGCGGCGGCAATCAATTCAGGATGGTTGGCCAGACCCAGGTAGTTATTGGCACAGAAGTTAATGACATGGCTTCCATTCGCCACGGTAATATCAGCTTGCTGGGCCGACGTGATAATGCGTTCTTCTTTAAACAACCCTTCCGCACGTGCGGTCTCCAGGTCGCTCGTTAACTGCTTGTAAAAATCCCCACGCATCGCAATTCTCCAGACTGGGCAAATTTCGGCACATATTACCCAAAGCTATACGTTGATACGAGATGACGCATCACCTGTTGCACATTTTGTAGCATAAATCACGTGTAAGATTATGGCCTGTCCGTGAATGGCTGTCGGGCTGGCAATGAGATGGTATGATAAGAATCATTAGTGTCTGAGATAGTCTCGGAGCTCCACAATTCAAAGGTTATAGTTATGATTATCGTTACCGGCGGCGCGGGTTTTATCGGCAGCAATATCGTTAAGGCCCTGAATGATAAAGGCATCACCGATATTCTGGTGGTGGACAATCTGAAAGACGGCACCAAGTTTGTGAACCTGGTGGATCTTGATATTGCCGACTACATGGACAAAGAAGACTTCCTTATCCAGATTATGGCGGGTGAAGAATTCGGCGATATCGAGGCTATTTTCCACGAAGGCGCATGCTCATCCACCACCGAGTGGGATGGCAAGTACATGATGGATAACAACTATCAGTACTCCAAAGAGTTGCTGCATTACTGCCTGGAGCGTGAAATTCCGTTCCTGTACGCCTCTTCTGCGGCCACCTATGGCGGACGCACCAGCGACTTCATCGAGTCACGTGAATATGAAAAACCGCTGAACGTCTACGGTTACTCTAAATTCTTGTTCGATGAATATGTTCGTCAGATCCTGCCGGAAGCCAACTCTCCGGTTGTCGGTTTCCGCTATTTCAATGTTTACGGGCCGCGCGAAGGTCACAAAGGCAGCATGGCGAGCGTGGCTTTCCACCTCAACACCCAGCTGAATAACGGCGAAAGCCCGAAACTGTTTGAAGGCAGCGACAGCTTCAAACGTGACTTCGTCTATGTAGGCGACGTGGCAGCAGTCAATCTGTGGTTCTGGGAAAACGGCGTATCCGGTATTTTCAACCTCGGCACTGGTCGTGCAGAGTCTTTCCAGGCCGTGGCCGATGCCACGCTGGCGTTCCACAAAAAAGGCAGCATCGAATACATTCCGTTCCCGGATAAACTGAAAGGTCGCTATCAGGCATTTACCCAGGCTGATTTAACCAACCTGCGCGCTGCGGGGTACGATAAGCCGTTCAAGACCGTCGCCGAAGGCGTAACGGAATATATGGCCTGGCTGAACCGCGACGCGTAAGTATGAGAATTCTGGTGATCGGCCCGTCATGGGTGGGCGACATGATGATGTCGCAAAGTCTCTATCGCACGCTCAAAGCGCGCTATCCCCAGGCTTCAATAGATGTGATGGCACCCGCGTGGTGCCGTCCGCTGTTGTCGCGGATGCCGGAAGTCAACGAAGCGATACCGATGCCGCTCGGCCACGGTGCGCTGGAGCTTGGCGAGCGCCGTAAGCTGGGCCACAGTCTGCGGGAAAAACGCTATGACAGAGCATACGTCCTGCCCAATTCTTTTAAATCGGCGCTGGTGCCCTTCTTTGCCAACGTGCCTCGCCGTACCGGCTGGCGCGGCGAAATGCGCTATGGCTTACTGAACGATGTTCGCGTTTTAGACAAGCAGGCCTGGCCGCTGATGGTCGAACGCTATGTGGCGTTGGCCTACGATAAAGGCGTGATGGCGTCGGCGAAAGATTTGCCGCAGCCACTGCTGTGGCCGCAGTTACAGGTGACTGAGGGCGAAAAAGCCCAGACTTGCGCTGCCTTTAACCTCTCAGCTGAACGCCCACTGATCGGTTTTTGCCCCGGCGCTGAGTTTGGCCCGGCCAAACGCTGGCCACACTATCACTATGCAGAACTGGCAAAACAGCTAATCGACGAAGGCTTTCAGATTGTGCTGTTTGGTTCGGCGAAAGATCACGACGCAGGCAACCAAATTCTCGCGACGTTAAGCATTGAACAGCAGGCCTGGTGTCGCAATCTGGCCGGGGAAACCCAACTGGAACAGGCGGTTATTCTGCTCGCCTCCTGTAAAGCAGTCGTCAGCAATGACTCAGGACTGATGCATGTTGCCGCGGCACTTAATCGCCCGCTGGTCGCGCTTTATGGGCCCAGCAGCCCGGATTTCACTCCGCCGCTGTCGCACAAAGCGCGGGTGATTCGCCTGATTACCGGCTATCACAAAGTCCGTAAAGGCGATGCCGCCGAAGGCTATCACCAGAGTCTGATCGACATTACCCCGCAGCAGGTACTGAGCGAGCTAAATGCGCTGTTGCTGAACGAAGAAGGATAACGAATGCGGGTTCTTATCGTTAAAACCTCTTCGATGGGTGATGTGCTGCATACCCTGCCTGCGTTAACCGACGCGGTACAGGCCATTCCCGGTATTCACTTTGACTGGGTGGTGGAAGAAAACTTTGCGCAAATCCCGTCGTGGCATGATGCGGTTGACAGGGTTATTCCCGTAGCGATTCGCCGCTGGCGTAAAGCGTGGTTTTCTGCGCCGGTGAAAGCAGAACGTCACGCATTTCGCCACGCCGTGCAGGCTGAGTACTACGACGCTATTATCGATGCTCAGGGGCTGGTAAAAAGCGCCGCGCTGGTAACACGTCTTGCTCATGGCATTAAACATGGTATGGACTGGCAAACCGCGCGTGAGCCGCTGGCGAGCTTGTTCTATAACCAGCGCCATCACGTTGCAAAGCAGCAGCATGCGGTGGAACGCACCCGTGAACTGTTCGCTAAAAGTCTGGGCTACAACAAACCACCAATTCAGGGCGATTACGCCATCGCCCGCCATTTTCCCAGCAGTAGCGGCCTAAAAACACCTTATGCTGTCTTTTTACATGCCACCACACGTGATGATAAGCACTGGCCTGAGAGCCACTGGCGTGAGCTGCTTGGCCTGCTGGCTGACAGCGGCTTGCGTATTAAGTTACCCTGGGGCGCGCCACATGAAGAGGCACGGGCAAAACGCCTTGCCGAGGGTTATGATTTCGTTGACGTCCTGCCACGCATGAGCCTGGAAAATGTCGCTCAGGTACTGGCCGGAGCGAGGTTTGTGGTTTCCGTCGATACCGGCCTGAGCCATTTGACGGCGGCGCTGGATCGCCCGAATGTGACGCTCTACGGGCCAACGGATCCAGGGTTGATCGGGGGGTATGGTAAAAATCAGCATAGCCTGCGTCCGGAAACGGGAAACCGCACGGACGATATTTCAGCCGCACGCGTTTATGCATATCTTAAAAGCCAGGCGGGGGTGTGATGGGTTCATTCTTTAAGCAAGTTTACCGTTATACGCGCCCGCGAAGCTTCCGCCATAACGAAAATCTCTGGCCGTGGACCAAAATCCAGCGGGCGCAGAGCGGCGAGATTAGCGCACTGAATTATAAAGGCTCCCCGGTTCCTCTGGTGTCACTCAGCGAGCTGAAAGGGAGTGAGCAGGGAGAGGTCTTACTGACAGCCACCGGCCCGTCAACCCGAAGCATTGATTTCAAAAAACTACCAAAAGATATCCCGGTGATGGGCGTTAACGGCGCCTATTCTCTGTCGCTGGAAGTGAGTTTTTCACTTTATGTCATTGTGGATATGGAGTTTTTTGACAAAAGAAGCGATATCATCCGCGCCATTATTGCCGATAGCCGTATCTTGCTGTTTACCACCATGCACGGTATCGCCAAAATTCTCGATCGCTACGCAGCAGAGCTTAAGTGCCGTTTAGCCCTGATTGAAGACGCCTGCTATAAAATTTATCAGCCAAAAGTTCCGCAGGACCAAAAATGGGAAGCCTATAACGGCAACTCGCCGATGCGGTTTTGCGAGAAGCGCAACGATATCTGTTTTAGTACCGATATCCGACTGGGTATTTTTGATGCAGGGACCGTCGTCTACTGGGCATTGCAGATTTTAACCTTTATGGGATTTAACACGATTCTTATTAGTGGCCTGGATATGAATAACTTCCACCAGCCACGTTTTTATGAGACCGCAGAAAACAAGCTGCCATCCTATCTGGAAACAAAAGTCGACAACCTTGTTATGCCGTCTTTCGCTCATGCTGCACGCATAATGAAAGAGAATAAAAGCACAGTCGTGAACTTTTCTTTAGACAGCGCAGTACCTGATGCAGTTTTTACTAAGGTATCTTTTGATGATTACTTCAACAATCGCTAAGCATTCCAAAAACGCTTATCCGGTTTTCTTTTATTTATTTCTTTTTTTTAGTGCCATCTTTTGTATGTCAACACGCGCTAATAACCTTTTCCATATCACTTTAGCCTTGTTTGTATTGTCGTTATTAAGCCGTCAAAATCTGAGCATGCTGGTACAAAACTGTCGTGGTAAAGGGGTAATACTCTTTGCGATGATAGTTTTTATGATTTATTTTTCGCTGAGTAATTTCTGGGGAAGCGAACCGCCGCGCTTTAGTTCCACACTGACCCATGGCACCTATCTTTTTTTCTACGTGCTTATTCTGACCAGCCTGCTGGAAAATCCAAAAAGCCGACACATTGCGCTGTTAAGCGTGGTTGCAGGTATTACCGTTCTGTCAGTGTATACACTGATAACCGACTACTCGCTGGTACTCACGCTCCGCCAGGTCTCCCTGAGCAACCCCGGACCGACGAATGTTATTGATTTAGCAGGCTATTGCGGCGTAGGTATATTGCTCTCAGGTATCCTCATGCGGGAGCAGAAACAGCCGCTGTACTGGATTCCCATCGTCATTTTGCTATTTATGATGCTGCTGACACAAAGCCGTGGGCCAATTATTTCACTCTTCATCGCCTTTCTGTTCACATTGCATCTTCATTTACTGACGAAGCGCAATCTGGCTATCGGCGCAGCTCTTATTATCGTCTTTGCTGCCTTATTCTTCTTTACTCCGGCGGGCGATTTGCTGGTGGGGCGTTTCGAGGCACTCAGCACGCAGAGTGGGCTGCGCCTAAGTATATGGCACCATACGCTACAGGAAGTGGCCTCTAACTGGTGGCTTGGTCGTGGTTTTACTTTCGACCTGGATTTTATAAATTACAGCGGCGAGCACATTACCACGACGCATAGTGTCTACCTTGGCACCTTGCTGAAAGGCGGAATTTTGGGTTTCTTCACTTTGCTGATGATCATCTTCTGTGGGCTGGCTTTTGCGATTGGCAAATATGTCAAAGACAAACGTTATGAGACCGCGTTGTTCATCTTTGCGCTGATATTTATGTCCTCACAGGGGATGTTTATTATCAGTAACCCAAGAGAATCCTGGATATTATTCTGGCTGCCGTTGGCGGTTGTCATTAGCCACAGCAAACCAAAAAATCTGTTTTATACCTTCTAAAAAATAAAGGCCCGCAATGCGGGCCTTTATTGTTGATTACATCGCCGTTGCTACTGGACGGCAAATCTCATCCAGGCGGATATCAATAGTTCGCAATAACTCTGCCATCGGCATAGCCGAAATATTGTCTGTCGAACAAATGAGCTGCGTCGCCTTTTCATAGCCTGGAGCCCAGATTTTATACCCCGGCAATCCCGTATCTTTCAGCTTACGTTGGTTATAAACGGCAATGAGCGGTTTATCGAGCGCACGCGCAATATGCACAATTGAGGTATCCGGGGTGATCACCAGATCAACCCGACGCACGATTTCTACCGCAGAATTGATCGTACTGTCCCGAAGGAAAAGGGCATTATCTATATTGAGTTGACTGACTTTCGCGCTCTGGCCAATTATTACCGCCCGGGTGAGATAAGGCAGCGCCTTAAGATGCTCAACAATGCTTGCGACCTGCTCGCGAGAAAAATCTTTATCCCCGGAACCCGTAAAAGGATTTATCGCCACAAAACAGGTTTGCGGTGGTTCGTTTGCCAGCAGTTGCGCCACCTTCTCACGCTCTTGTGCGTCTCCCGCAACATGGTAGGTGTAGTGGTCAACCGCAATACCGAATAAATTCAATAGCTGCTGATAACGGGCGGAAATATGCTTTGTGGCATCCAAGAAAGCAATGGAGTGATCAAAAAGCTTGTACTGCTCTTTGTTGTAGCCAATGACGCAACCTACATTCAGTTCAGACAACAATTTAAAACGCTCGTAGGTATTTACATCATCAAAATCAATAACGGCATCAAACCGCTCGGCCTGTAATGCCGCAAGCGACATGCGCGGCTTATAGAGGTGAACCTTTTCCAGATAGTCCGCCCCGGCCAGAATTTGCTTGCAGACGGGGCCCGTCAGCACCGAAACACGATATCCCTTTGCTGCCAGTGCCTGCGCGCATCCCGTTGTTACCACCATATCGCCAATCTTGTCATCGAGGCGAAGTAATAACAGATGTTTCACCGATTGCGGATTAAAGGGCGCACGCACGGCTTTATGACGGTAGCGGCGATTGATCAACGCAAATTTAATGCTACGGAAAAACGCGTTCTTTTTGCGTGTGAATTGCTTAAGGGGACCCATCGTTACCAACTCAATTTATCTGTTTAGCGCTGTACAATTTTTTGCTGATAATAGTCCGCCAGGGTCATTCCCTGAACGCGCGGCTGCAGCCATGTAAAGAAGGACTCCAGGTCATCGTACAGGCGTTCGATATCCTGTTCATTCTTAAATGTCGGGCTCCCGCCCGGCATATATTCAGACGAGTGCAGCATGTACTCAACGTAATCGTTGCCCTGCGCCAGCGTCTGCTCGACAACACGCTGCATGGTATCAACGTTGCCGCCCATCGGGCGTAGCCAATGGACAGAAGGCGAACGCAATTTGCCGCGCAGTTTGTCATAGCCTTGTTTAATGCTGTTCATCAGCGCCGAATGCTTGAACTGAATGCTCATTGGCACCTCAAGCAACGGCGAGTTGCCGGGCTTACTGATGTCGTTCTCATCGAGAAAATAAGCCTGCAGCGGGAAATGACGATAATCCGTTCCCCCGCTCCCCTGCGGTGCCCCTTTGGCAGTTTTCCAGTTCACTTTAGGCGTGACGGAGCAGTCCACCTCGTAGCCATATTCGACCAGCAGACGCGCATAACGTTCATCAAAGGCCCAGCGACCGGCGCGATGGCTGCGCATTTTGGTCTGGAAGGTGTCCTGCAGGAGTTTGGTCATAAAATCGACCTTTTCCCGCATCAGCGCATCTGAATATTCAATAAGGTAGGGTTTATAGCGCCAGTCGTTATCAGTCAGCGGCGTCTCCGGTGGGCTATTCCAGGCATGTAAATGCATACCGATTTCTGCCGTGCCCCGGGCAATCACGTCCTGACCGAACTCAATAAAAAATGGATCGACGGCCATTTCGTAATTAGTAAGGTAGACCGGTTTGAAACCATATTTTTCACACACAGCCTGAAAACGCGGCAAATATTTCGCATTTTCCGTGGTGATACTGTCATTTTTTTGCCAGAGGTTGTCACCCTCTGTATCGATCGTGATAAGAAATGCCGGTTTCTGCACGTCTTTGTCCTCAGGCTTAGTTATCCGGCCATGGTAGAGCAATACAACTCTTCTCTCAATGCATCTGATAACCTAGAATCAGAGGCTTGTAATCGGATTAAGAAGACCGTATGACGCCAGAAACCCGCCCTTTCAACAGCAAAATGCCTGCGCGCATTTTAGTGATAAAGCTACGCCACCATGGCGATATGCTGCTGATTACGCCCGTTATTCAGACACTTCGCCAGCGCTATCCTGACGCTAAAATCGACGTTTTGCTGTATGAAGAGACGCGGGATATGCTCGCTGCCAACACCGATATCCATCGCATTTACGGCATTGACCGGAAATGGAAAAAACAGGGACAGCGACATCTGATCGCTATGGAGTGGAGGCTGCTACGGACCTTACGCAAGCAACACTACGATCTGGTACTTAATCTGGCCGATCAGTGGCGCAGCGCCATCGTCACTCGCTTTACCGGCGCACCTCGCCGTATCGGTTTTGATTTCCCGAAACGCCGCCACCCCTTTTGGCGTTTTTGCCATACGGACCTGGCCTCCACTCAGGCCCATAATAGCCTGCATACGGTCCAGCAAAATCTCTCTATTCTGGCGCCGCTGGGTATAGAGGTACAAACTGCCCCGGCAAAAATGGGCTATAGCGAAGCGGACTGGCAAACCTGCAAAGCGTTATTGCCAGAAGAGCTAACCGGTGGCTACATCGTGGTACAACCCACCTCACGCTGGTTCTTTAAATGCTGGCGAGAGGATCGCATGAGCGCGGTGATTAACGCACTCTCGGCTGACGGGTACACCGTCGTCCTCACCTCTGGCCCGGACGCCAAAGAGAAGCAGATGGTCGATACTATTATCGCAGGCTGCCAGGATGCGCGTCTGGTCTCGCTGGCAGGAAAGCTAACGTTACGCCAGCTCGGTGCGCTGATTGACCATGCCCGCCTGTTTATTGGTGTCGATTCCGTACCGATGCATATGGCCGCCGCGCTGAATACGCCGCTGGTTGCCTTGTTTGGCCCCTCTAAACTGACTTTCTGGCGTCCCTGGCAGGCTCAGGGCGAAGTCATTTGGGCAGGAGACTATGGCCCGCTTCCCGATCCTGATGCGATTGATACCCGCACAGATGAACGCTACCTGGATTTAATTCCTGAGGAAGACGTTATCGCCGCGGCAAGAAGGGTTTTAGCATGAGTAAATTTCGCCTGGCGCTGGTAAGACAGAAATACCGCCCCGATGGCGGCGCGGAACGTTTTGTCTCCCGCGCGCTGGAAGCGCTTGATAGCAGCAATCTCGAACTGAATGTCATCACCCGTGAGTGGCAGGGACCGGTAAAGCCGGACTGGCACATTCATATCTGTAATCCCAGTAAATGGGGGCGCATCAGCCGCGAACGCGGATTCGCCAATGCCGCAAGAGCACTCTGGGAAAGCAAACAGTTTGACCTTGTGCAAAGCCATGAGCGCATCCCTGGCTGCGATTTGTATCGCGCTGGCGATGGCGTGCACCGCCGCTGGCTCGAGCAACGCGCGCGTATTCTTCCGGGCTGGAAACAAGCCTTGCTGTTCGCTGATCGCTATCACCGCTATGTCATGAATGCTGAACGCGAGATGTATCAGCATGACCATTTGCGCGGCGTCATTTGCAACGCTGAGATGATAAGACAGGAGATCATTGCGGATTTCGGCCTGCCGGCAGATAAAATCCACGTGATTTACAACGCCATCGATAATCAGCGTTTCATGCCGCCGGATGAAGAAACCTTAACGACTCTGCGCCAACAGCACGGGATTCCTCTACAGGCAACCTGCCTTGTTTATGTCGGTTCGGGCTTTGAGCGTAAGGGACTCGATGCCGCCATTCGCGCTATCGCCCCCACGGATCGCCACCTTTTCGTTGTGGGTAAGGATAAAGATCAGCGTCGCTACGAATCTCTGGCGGTATCGCTGAATTGTGCCAGCCGGGTGCATTTCTTCGGCATGCAAACAGAAACGCTACCGTTCTACCAAATGGCGGATGGCCTGCTACTGCCAACCCTTTACGATCCGTTCCCCAATGTCATTCTGGAAGCAATGGCCTGCGGTTTACCGGTTATCACCACGACCGGTTGCGGCGGCCAGGAGTTCATTGTGCAGGGGCAGAATGGCTACGTATGCGATGCGCTGGATATTCCCGCATTGCAGGATGCCGTTATGGCGCTCCCCGCACGCGCGTCAGGTTCCAGTGAAGGGCAGCATGCCCGGGAACGCATTTTGTCCTGCACCGCCGAGCGTCTGTCGACGCAATTACTTGCCCTTTACCAGAAGCTGGTGAAATGACCATGCGCATACTGTTTATCATTGATGGATTACCGGGCGGCGGCGCCGAGAAAGTCGTTTTGACGCTTGCAGAGACTTTTTTGCGTCAGGGCGATGAGGTATCACTCTTCTCACTGCGCGACGTCTGCGAATATCCTCTGCCTGAAGGGCTGGATTACCGGCTTATCGCCGATAAATGTCGTAAGCCCTGGCGTAAGCTGGTGGAGATTTCTCGTCGTGCGCGCCAGCTTGACGATGCGGTCGTTGATGCCGAGCGGTCTGGCCGTTTCGATCTGGTGTTATCTAACCTGCATAAGACCGATCGCATTGTGTCGCGCAGTAAAACGCTGCGCTCGCACAACCTGTGGTTCTGTCTGCATGGTGTGTTTTCAACTTCTTATCTCGGCCACCGGACAGGCTTTGACCGCTGGCTGAAACAGCAGAAAATTAAACGCGTTTACCAGGGACGCAATATCGTCAGCGTCTCCAGCGCCGTCGGGCAGGACCTGGTCGAACAATTCGCCATCCAGCCTGCACAGTTGAAAACCATCTATAACCCATTTGATATTGCCGCGATCCGCGCAAGCGCCGAAGTCCCCTTCGAAATGGCCGGGCAGGATTACATTATTCACGTCGGGCGTCTGCATCCTGGAAAACGCCAGGACCGCCTGATTGAAGCCTATGCGCTCAGTAACATCACCGCACCGTTAGTGTTGCTCGGCCAGGGCAAACCAGAGCAGGAACAACGTTTACGCGCGCTGGCTGAAAAACTGGGCGTTGCCGACCGCGTACTGTTTAAAGGCTTTCAGAGCAACCCACATTCATGGATGAAACAGGCACGGATGCTGGTACTCAGCTCCGATAGCGAAGGCCTGGGCAATGTGGTCATTGAAGCGCTGATTCTGGGTACTCCCGTAGCCAGCACCCGCTGTCCTGGCGGCATCCCGGAGATCCTGACGGGCCCGCTGGCGCAAGGGCTTGCAGACCTCAATAGCCCTGCGCTGGCTCAGGCGATGCAAAGCATTTACACTAATCCACCGATTATTGAGCAGGCTGCGCTGGAAAAATTCAGCGTGGAGACAATCTGTCAGCAATATCGCCAGTTAGGCAAAGAATAACTGGCGCTTACCGATACCGGATCTTTTATGAGTCAAAACCCTTTACTGAGCATCGTGGTCGCGGTGTATAACGGCGGGAAATTTCTCGCGCAGTTTTTTGAATGCATTGAACAACAACAACTTGATAGCTATGAACTGATCCTGGTAAATGACGGTTCGACCGATGACAGCCTGGCCGTAATCGATGCCTGGCGCGACAGAATGCAAAACGTCACGCTGATTCAACAGGAAAACCAGGGCGTTTCCGTCGCGCGAAATTCCGGCCTTGCCATTGCGAAAGGCAAATACCTGACCTTCCCCGACATTGACGATAAGCTCTATCCTGGAATGTTCCGCACACTGCTGGAGATGGCGGAAAAGGGCAATCTTGATGTTGCCACCTGTAATGGCCGCTATGTTTACGAAAAGAAACGTGAAAGCCACCCTATTTTCCCGCCTGAGCGCTTATCTTCCACACCTGTATTACCAGGCCATGTCTGGCTGAAAACCGCGCTCGACTCGCGCAAATTTCTCCATGTCACCTGGCTGAATATCTATCGTCGGGAATTTATTACCGAACATAATTTTCATTTCGAACCGGGGTTACGCCATCAGGATATTCCCTGGACCACGGAGGTTCTGCTGGCAGCGGAGCGGGTGCAGTACACCAGTGAATCCTTTTATGACTACTACATTCACTCCGAATCGGTGTCGCACAAGCCGGACAATGACGATACGCTGATGCGCTCAGCGCGCCATTACATGAAAATTCTGGAGATGCTGGACGCCATCAATAAGCGTTACCCGGACAAGGCGCGTAACATCTCCGCCTGCCGCTGGCAAATAGCCAAAGAGGGGCTTGGCATTATTCATACGTTTGATGAAATGAAAGATGAAGCGAAAAAACGTATTATCATCAGTGAGTTTTTCGATCGCGGAATCTGGCGGCTGATTTGGACCAATGCGAGTTCATTGCGTTTACGCTGGCGTCTGGGACGCCGTTATTTCCGGATTAAAAAATACCGCGATGTTGCATAGCGTATGCTGCATTCCCGCTATGACGCTGGTTCAGTATCAATGCGCCAAAGAGATAGCTTTAAGCGGGCTAAATGCTTAGAATTTGCCCGCCGAAACTCAAAAAACGGATAATCGCTTGGAATTGTTGTATACCATCCTGCTCTACTTAATTCAGCCTCTGGTGTGGCTGCGGCTTTTACTTCGCAGCCGCAAGGCCCCGGCTTACCGTAAACGCTGGGCTGAACGCTATGGTTTTTGCCGTAATAAAGTGAAGCCGGACGGTATTTTGCTGCATTCCGTCTCCGTTGGCGAAACGCTGGCGGCCATTCCGCTGGTACGCGCCTTGCGCCACCGCTATCCCACACTCCCCATTACTGTCACCACCATGACGCCTACGGGCTCAGAGCGTGTAATGTCTGCCTTTGGCAAAGATGTCCATCACGTCTATCTGCCTTACGATCTGCCCTGCGCGATGGGTCGTTTTCTCGATACGGTCCGCCCGAAGCTGGTGATCGTTATGGAAACCGAACTGTGGCCAAATATGATTGCCGCGCTGAACCGTCGCAAAATTCCGCTGGTGATCGCCAATGCGCGCCTGTCGGAGCGTTCGGCCAAAGGCTACGGCAAACTGGGCCGATTTATGCGCCGTCTGCTCAGTAAAATCACCCTGATTGCTGCGCAAACTCAGGAAGATGGCGATCGTTTTTTGCAGTTAGGTCTGAAACGAGGCCAGCTTGCCGTCACCGGCAGCCTGAAATTTGATATTTCCGTCACCCCGGAATTAGCCGCCAGGGCCGTGACACTGCGACGCCAGTGGGCGCCTCGCCGTAAAGTGTGGATTGCTACCAGCACCCACGACGGCGAAGAGACAATAATTCTGCAGGCGCATCGTAAGTTGCTGGAGACCTTTCCTGATTTACTGCTGATCCTGGTACCACGTCATCCTGAACGCTTCCCGGATGCGCGCGAGATGGTGCGCAAAGGCGGCTTTAGTTTCATCATGAGAAGCTCCGGTGAAATTCCTTCTGGCAGTACTCAGGTCGTCATTGGCGATACCATGGGCGAGTTAATGCTGCTTTACGGTATTGCTGATATGGCCTTTGTCGGCGGTAGTCTGGTTGAGCGCGGCGGTCACAACCCGCTGGAACCGGCGGCACATGCCATTCCTGTGCTTATGGGGCCACACACATTCAACTTCAAAGATATCTGCGCACGTCTGCAGGCGGCTGACGGCCTGATTACCGTTACCGATGCCGACTCGCTGGTTAAAGAGGTCTCGACCTTGCTGACCGATGAAGATTACCGTCTGTGGTGTGGTCGCCACGCCGTTGAAGTGCTGCATCAGAACCAGGGCGCGCTGACACGTCTGCTGCAACTCCTGCAACCGTATTTGCCTCAGCGGAGCCATTAATGCCTCAACGCCTGTCGGTGGTCATGATCGCCAAAAACGCGGCAGATCTGCTGCCAGATTGCTTAGCATCAGTCGCATGGGCCGATGAAATTATCCTGCTGGATTCCGGTAGCCAGGATGCAACATCAGATGTAGCGCGTGCGGCAGGCGCAAAAGTCTTCACCGATACCGACTGGCAGGGCTATGGTATTCAGCGCCAGAAGGCACAGGGCTTTGCCAGCGGTGACTATATCTTGATGATTGACACCGATGAACGGGTCACACCGGAGCTGGCGCAATCTATTCGCGCGGTGCTTAATGCTCCGCAGCCGAATGCGGTTTACAGCATCGCCCGCCGTAACTTTTTCCTTGGGCGTTTTATGCGTCACAGTGGCTGGTACCCTGACCGGGTGACGCGGCTCTATCCCCGGGAGCACTACCAGTACAACGCCAGCCTCGTACATGAATCACTGGACAGCCATGGCGCAGCCGTTATCGAGCTAAAAGGCGACCTGCTACATTTGACCTGCCGTGATTTCGCCAGCTTTCAGCGCAAGCAACTGAATTACGCCACGGCCTGGGCGCAGGAACGTCATCAGAAGGGCAAAAAGGCTTCGCTGACGGGAATTTTCACCCATACTCTGGGGGCGTTTCTGAAAACGCTGCTGTTGCGCGGTGGCGTACTGGATGGCAAACAAGGCTGGCTGCTCGCGGTGGTCAATGCGCAGTATACTTTCAATAAATACACCGAACTGTGGGCGCTGAACCACGGTTACAGCGAGAAAGCGTAAGCGATGAGCACAAAAGCCATTTATCCCGGTACGTTTGATCCCATCACTAACGGGCATATTGATATCGTGACCCGTGCCGCCACCATGTTCGATCAGGTGGTACTGGCGATTGCCGCCAGCCCAAGTAAAAAACCGATGTTTACGCTCGATGAGCGCGTGGCACTGGCTCAGGAAGCAACCAGAGATATTCCTAACGTCACGGTGACAGGCTTTAGCGATCTGATGGCTAATTTTGCGCGTGCTCAACAGGCAAATATTTTGATTCGTGGCCTGCGTGCAGTGGCGGATTTTGAATATGAGATGCAACTGGCGCACATGAATCGCCATTTGATGCCTGACCTGGAAAGCGTGTTTCTGATGCCCTCAAAAGAGTGGTCGTTTATTTCGTCCACACTGGTAAAAGAGGTGGCGCGCCATGCCGGTGACGTCACTCATTTTCTGCCAGCCAATGTCCACCAGGCGCTGATGGACAAACTGAAATAGTCCTCTGGTAGCCCCGGATGACAGCATAAGTCTCATCCGGGCAACAAAAGAAAGCGGCTATTTCTGGCACTGACGACAATAAAAGGTCGCGCGCTGCGCATGCTTCGACGCAATAATCGGCGTACCACATACCCGACATGGTTCACCTTTACGTCCATAGACCTGCAACTCCTGCGCAAAATACCCGGGCTTGCCGTCGCTTTGCAGAAAGTCTTTCAGCGTGGTGCCGCCCTGCTCAATCGAACGCAGCAGTACCGCTTTTATCACCCGCACCAGTAGCTCACACTCCTCGCGTGACAGCGACGAGGCCAGCCTGTCAGGATGGATCCCGGCGGCAAACAACGACTCGCTGGCATAGATGTTTCCCACCCCTACCACCAGCTTGTTATCCATCAGCCATGGTTTGATGGCGGTTTTCTTTTTCGCGCATTTCTGTTGCAGGTAATCGGCGTTAAACGCCTCGCTTAGCGGTTCCGGCCCCAGATGCGCCAGAACATTGTGCCCTTCCAGCTCTTTCGTCCACAGCCAGGCCCCAAATCGTCGTGGATCGGTATAGCGCAGCACTTTACCGTTACTCATCACCAGGTCTACATGGTCGTGCTTTTCCGCCGGGAGCTCTTCGGTGAGGATACGCAGGCTGCCGGACATCCCCAGATGGATGATTATCCAGCCGTCCGGCAACTCCAGCAGCAGGTATTTGGCACGGCGCTGCACGCTGAGAACCGGTTTGTCACTCAGGCGATGAATTTCATCCGAGACAGGCCACCGAAGGCGTCCGTTACGGACAATGGCATGAACAATTTTGGCGCCGACCAGATGCGGTTCAATGCCGCGGCGGCTGGTTTCTACCTCGGGTAATTCTGGCATGGCTATTTCTCCTTATTTCCCCAATGTAATTTGAGTCACAGGAAGGCGGCAAGAGATGAATCCCGGTTGCTTACCTGAGTAAGTGGCCAGGTTGAGCGCACGCAGCTGACGCGCCTGCGGCTAAACGACGAAGGGCAAAGGGCAAAATGCAAAAAACCCCGCCGGAGCGAGGTTTTCGTACAAATAAAGCGCAAATTATTTAATTTTTGCTTCTTTGTAAAGAACGTGCTGACGGACAACTGGATCGAATTTTTTCAGTTCCAGTTTTTCCGGCTTAGTACGTTTGTTCTTCGTGGTGGTATAGAAGTGACCAGTACCAGCAGAAGAAACCAGCTTGATTTTCTCACGAATACCTTTAGCCATGATTTATTTCCTCTAAGTACTTAGTACTTTTCGCCACGGGCACGCAGTTCAGACAGAACTGTATCGATGCCTTTCTTATCGATTACACGCATACCTTTAGCAGATACGCGCAGGGTGACAAAACGCTTCTCGCTCTCAACCCAGAAACGGTGAGAGTGCAGGTTCGGCAGGAAACGGCGTTTAGTCGCGTTCAGTGCGTGGGAACGGTTGTTACCGGTCACCGGACGCTTGCCAGTAACTTGGCAGACTCGGGACATGTCTATTCTCCAAAAATCAAATTAGCTCGAGCTTCGTATGGGGTATTGGCGCCTCGTCAGGCTTTCACAGCCTGGTCTGACGGTTCTAAGCGAACTCGTGTAGCCAGGCCCAATTGCCAAACCCGAGATTCTCAAAGGTGGCGTAGTATACGCTGAGTCGGCGATGTGCTCAAGTCCCGAACAGACAAAGATCCCGATGGATCGCCCAAAGAGGTCTAAATCCAGCCCCGTTCAGCGAACGAAACGTACTCTCCACGGCCTATCACCAGATGATCGAGCACACGAATATCCATAAACTGACAGCACTTCACCACCTTTTCGGTGATGATTCTATCCGCTTTGCTGGGTTCAGCGCTACCCGAAGGATGATTATGCGCAAGGATCACAGCGGCGGCATTCACTTTAATCGCCTCTCGTACAATCTCGCGCGGATGCACTTCCACCTGATTAATAGTGCCTGAAAAAAGACGGCAATGCTTTAACACCCGATTTTGATTGTCGAGAAAGATCGCCATAAAGATCTCGCGCTCTTCGCCTGTCAGCTGGCTTTGCAGAAATTCCCGGGTTAGTTCCGGGCTTAGCAACGATGTTTCTTCCAGTAACCGTACGCTGTAATAACGCCGCGCAAGTTCAGCAATGCCTTTTAATTGCGCATATTTCGCCAACCCAATACCGTTAACGGTGGCAAAATCTTTGTAATCTGCCGAGAGCAGCCCGTAGAGTGAACCGAAGTGCTCAAGCAAGTCGCGGGAAAGCGTCATCACTGATTTCCCCTGCGTGCCGGTGCGTAAAAATAGCGCCAGTAGCTCGACATCAGTCAGCGACTCAATGCCCGAACTCATCATTTTTTCTCTGGGCAATGAGGGTAAAAAAACCATTTCCATATCAAATCCTCCCTTTTACGCACCATGCTGCCACAAGCGAAAAAGACCATCGACACGGGAACACCGCGCTTGCGTAATACCTCGCAAAGAGCACGACGGGCAAAAGCACGACAGCACCAGGATTGTGATAAAATGCCCGCCTTCTGGTGAAATCCAACAGGAAAGAGTCATGATGAGTCTGGCGGGTAAAAAAATCGTTCTCGGCATAAGCGGCGGCATCGCGGCTTATAAAGCGCCTGAATTGGTGCGTCGTCTGCGCGATCGCGGCGCCGATGTGCGCGTAGCGATGACCGAAGCGGCGAAAGCCTTTATTACGCCGCTGAGCCTGCAGGCGGTTTCCGGCTACCCGGTTTCCGATAGTCTGCTCGACCCGGCCGCTGAAGCCGCAATGGGCCATATTGAACTCGGAAAATGGGCGGACCTGGTGATTCTCGCCCCCGCCACCGCCGATTTAATCGCGCGCGTTGCCGCGGGTATGGCCAATGACCTGGTATCGACAATTTGCCTGGCCACACCTTCCCCGGTTGCGGTCGTGCCTGCCATGAACCAGCAGATGTATCGCGCCGCCGCCACGCAGTATAATTTAGAGGTGCTGGCCTCGCGCGGGCTGTTATTGTGGGGGCCCGATAGCGGCAGCCAGGCTTGCGGCGACATTGGGCCAGGCCGGATGCTGGAT
The DNA here is from genome assembly GCF_039409775.1 of Phytobacter palmae. NCBI lineage: Bacteria > Pseudomonadati > Pseudomonadota > Gammaproteobacteria > Enterobacterales > Enterobacteriaceae > Phytobacter > Phytobacter palmae. Next base: position 370,099 of record NZ_JBCIVJ010000002.1, read on the forward strand.
CCGCTGACCATCGTTGATCTCGCCGCCGCGCATTTCTCACCTGTCAACGATCTGCAACATCTGAACATCATGATTACCGCCGGCCCAACCCGCGAGCCGCTGGACCCGGTGCGCTATATTACAAACCACAGCTCCGGTAAGATGGGCTTTGCCATCGCTGCCGCAGCCGCCCTTCGTGGCGCTAACGTGACACTGGTATCAGGCCCGGTGTCGCTGGCAACACCAGCATGGGTAAAACGGATTGACGTGACCACCGCTCTGGAAATGGAGGCCGCCGTTCAGGGTCTCGCTCAGCAGCAGCATATTTTTATTGGCTGTGCCGCCGTCGCGGATTATCGCGCCGCCGCCATTGCCGGGGAAAAAATCAAAAAGCAAGGCGATGAATTAACAATAAAAATGGTCAAAAACCCGGATATCGTCGCTGGTGTCGCCGCATTGACCGGGCATCGCCCCTATGTCGTTGGGTTTGCCGCCGAAACGAATAATGTGGAAGAATATGCCCGGCAAAAACGTGCCCGCAAAAACCTCGACATGATCTGCGCCAACGATGTTTCGCAATCAAATCAAGGATTTAATAGCGACAATAACGCTTTGCATCTTTTCTGGCAGGATGGCGATAAACTTTTACCGCTAAAGAGCAAGGAACAGTTAGGTCACTTATTACTGGACGAGATCGTTACCCGTTATGATGAAAAAAATCGACGTTAAGATTCTGGACCCGCGTGTAGGTAAGCAGTTTCCCCTGCCCACTTACGCCACCGCCGGTTCTGCCGGCCTTGATCTGCGAGCCTGTCTCGATGACGCCGTAGAACTGGCGCCGGGCGCTACCACTCTGCTTCCGACCGGTCTGGCGATTCATATTGCCGATCCGTCACTTGCCGCAGTGATTCTGCCGCGTTCTGGCCTCGGCCATAAGCATGGTATTGTGCTGGGTAACCTGGTGGGACTTATTGACTCTGACTATCAGGGGCAATTAATGGTGTCCGTCTGGAATCGTGGTCAGGACAGCTTTACCATTGAACCCGGTGAGCGCATCGCGCAGATGGTGTTTGTTCCGGTCGTTCAGGCTGAATTTAATCTGGTTGAAGAGTTTGACGCCACAGATCGTGGTGAAGGTGGCTTCGGTCACTCCGGGCGTAAATAAGCAGCCCATTTAACGCATCCTGCGGCGAAATAACGCCATAACATTTCCGCAAACATCGGTTTGCGGCCGCCGCGTGGATGTTCGCCTGATAAGCGCTTATTTCAGGGGTATTTTGCAACATGGCAGAAAAACAAACTGCGAAAAGGAATCGTCGCGAAGAAATACTTCAGTCTCTGGCACTGATGCTTGAATCCAGCGATGGAAGTCAACGCATCACTACGGCGAAACTGGCGGCGTCTGTTGGCGTCTCCGAGGCCGCTTTGTACCGTCATTTCCCTAGCAAGACACGCATGTTCGATAGCCTCATTGAGTTTATCGAAGATAGCCTGATGACACGCATCAACCTGATCATGAAAGACGAAAAGGACACCACTGCGCGCCTGCGTCTGATAGTGCAACTGATTCTGGGGTTTGGTGAGCGTAATCCTGGGCTAACCCGCATTCTTACCGGTCATGCGCTGATGTTTGAACAGGATCGCTTACAGGGGCGTATCAATCAGCTTTTTGAGCGTATCGAATCCCAGATTCGTCAGGTACTGCGCGAAAAGAAGATGCGTGAAGGCGAAGGCTATGTCACTGACGAAACGCTGCTGGCAAGTCAGTTGCTGTCGTTTTGTGAAGGAATGTTGTCACGCTATGTGCGTAGCGAGTTTAAATACAGTCCGACCGATGAGTTTGAAGCACGCTGGCCATTGCTGGCGGCGCAGTTACAGTAAACGATAAGTTATCCCGGATGACGGTTAACCGCCATCCGGGCAACGCAATCGATGTACCCCCGGCAAGCACAGCGCCACAGGGGATAATATTAAACGCCGAACTCTTCCCGATATGCCCGTACCGCAGCCAGATGGTCAGCCATCTCCGGCTTCTCTTCCAGATAAGCGATCAGCTCTTTCAGGGTGACGATTGAAATCACTTTGCAACCATAGTCGCGCTCAACTTCCTGGATCGCGGAAATATCCGCCCGTCCACGCTCCTGACGATCAAGAGAGATCAGCACGCCAGCCAGCGTCGCACCGTTCGCTTTGATGATCTCCATGGACTCGCGAATTGCCGTACCGGCAGTGATCACGTCGTCCACCAGCATGACGCGGCCCTGCAATGCGCTGCCCACCAGCGTACCGCCTTCCCCATGGTCTTTGGCCTCTTTGCGGTTAAAGCAATACGGCACGTCACGCTCATGGTGCTCAGCCAGTGCGACCGCCGTAGTGGTCGCGATAGGGATACCTTTGTAAGCCGGACCAAACAGCAGGTCGAAATCAATTTTCGAATCCACCAGCGCTTCGGCGTAAAAACGGCCCAGCAACGCCAGGTCACGCCCGGTATTAAACAGGCCGGCGTTAAAGAAATAGGGGCTTTTACGCCCGGATTTCAGGGTGAACTCGCCAAACTTGAGTACCTGTTTGTTAAGCGCAAACTCAATAAACTCACGCTGATACTGTTTCATGGATTCGCTCCTCATCTTAGAACCAGCCTCATCAGGCTTATCTTGCTTGTCAGTTTAAACCCGGGCAGTACTCAAAATCCTCACGTACAACATTTACGCTGCGGTTTTTCTGTGCTGCCCGCGTGCAGACTGTCTGCTTCGATTACGCCTGATGAACAGGCTCTTTCTTTTTAATGGACAAAAAAAAGGCGACTTCTCAGTCGCCTTAAAAACTAGTTTTCCAACGCTGCTTTCTGCGTCGCGATAATCGATTCGATTCCCCCTCGGGCCAGGGCCAGCAAGGTAAGGAGTTCTTCATGGGTGAACGGCTCGCCCTCGGCAGTACCCTGAACTTCAATGATGCGGCCATCTTCGGTCATCACCACGTTCATGTCGGTTTCCGCAGCGGAGTCTTCAACATATTCCAGATCGCAAACCGCTTCGCCATTAACGATACCGACAGAAACCGCCGCCACCAGTCCTTTCATCGGGTTCGTTTTCAGCTTGCCTGCGCTTACCAGTGCGTTTAGCGCATCGGCCAGCGCAACGCATGCACCGGTGATTGAGGCAGTACGGGTACCGCCATCGGCCTGAATTACATCGCAGTCCAGGGTGATGGTATATTCGCCCAGCGCGGTTAAGTCGACAGCCGCACGCAGCGCACGAGCGATAAGGCGTTGAATTTCCATGGTGCGCCCGCCCTGTTTGCCTTTTGCCGCTTCGCGCGCGTTACGGGTATGGGTGGAGCGTGGCAGCATGCCATATTCAGCGGTAATCCAGCCCTGGCCCTGACCTTTCAGAAACCGCGGTACACCTTCTTCAAGGGTGGCGGTGCACAGCACTTTGGTATCACCGAATTCAACCAGCACGGAGCCTTCTGCGTGTTTTGTATAGTGGCGAGTCAGGGTGACGGGACGCACCTCGGTGGTGCTACGGCCTGCTGGACGCATGATGATTTCTCCGGCTGTTACGAATGTGGCTGCGCATTATACTGGCTTACCGAGGTTATTCCTATCCTGATAAGCCCGTGAAAGCTATAATCCCCGCATCTCTCCTTAAAAAACGGGAACGTCTATGATCCGCAGTATGACCGCCTACGCCCGGCGTGAAATCAAGGGTAGCTGGGGCTCTGCCTCCTGGGAGCTGCGCTCGGTAAACCAGCGTTATCTTGAAACTTACTTCCGTCTGCCGGAACAATTTCGTAGCCTGGAACCCGTGGTTCGCGAGCGCATCCGTACGCGTCTGACTCGCGGGAAAATCGAATGTAATTTACGTTTTGAACCTGACGCCAGCGCGCAAGGCGAATTGATTCTCAACGAAAAACTGGCAAAACAGCTGGTGAATGCCGCCAACTGGGTCAAAATGCAGAGCGATGAAGGCGAAATCAACCCGGTGGATATTCTGCGCTGGCCGGGCGTTATGGCTGCTCAGGAGCAGGATCTGGACGCGATTGCCGCAGAGATTCTGTCTGCCCTCGATGGCGCGCTGGACGATTTCATCCTCGCCCGCGAAACCGAAGGCCAGGCGCTGAAAGCATTAATTGAGCAGCGTCTGGAAGGCGTCAGCACCGAAGTGAAAAACGTGCGTGCGCAGATGCCGGAAATTCTGCAATGGCAGCGCGACCGCCTGGTAGCAAAACTGGAAGAAGCACAGGTACAGCTGGAAAATAACCGTCTCGAACAAGAGCTGGTGCTGATGGCTCAGCGTATTGACGTTGCCGAAGAGCTGGACCGCCTGGAGGCGCACGTTAAAGAAACCTACAACATCCTCAAGAAGAAAGAGGCTGTGGGTCGCCGCCTCGACTTTATGATGCAGGAGTTCAACCGTGAGTCGAACACCCTCGCGTCTAAGTCCATTAATGCCGATGTCACCAATTCCGCCATCGAGCTGAAAGTGTTGATTGAGCAAATGCGCGAGCAGATTCAGAATATCGAGTAACCCTGCGCCAGCGTAGTGAAAGCCCGCCCGTTGCGGGCTTTTCTGTTTTTGACATCGGCCTCCCGGCACAGCTTTACAGTACGACATCGCCCCCGGTATGGTGATTGCCAGGTTTCCACCTGTCCGGGCTTTTTTATGTCTTTATCCTCGCGACCGCTTCATACCCGTACGTGCTATCTGACCGCTATCTTATTGATACTAAGTGCCTTTGAGGTACAAGCCGGGGACATGCGTACCGTCACAGAGCCGGTCTCACCGCCGCCTTGTCAGACGCTCTATGCCAGTGGAACAGGTGACGCAACGCAGGCCATTCAGACGGCACTCAATACCTGCGCTCGCGGGAAAGTCTTACATCTGGCCGCATCAGAAAAAACAGACATCTTCTACAGCGGCCCTCTCAGCCTGCCATCGGGCGTAAGCCTGGCTATCGATAAAGGGGTTACGTTGATGGCTGTTGCCAATCCGGCCCGGTTCGACGCAGGGAAACAGACTTGCGGCACGCTGGATGATTCAGGGAAGGGTTGTAAGCCTTTTATCTGGATTAAAAATGCGGTCGGCAGCGGGATTTATGGCCAGGGAATGATTGATGGCCAGGGTGGCGCCGTCATGGTCGGGCGAAATCAGACCTGGTGGCAACTGGCAAAAGAGGCGCAAAAAAGCGACAGCAAACAGAATGCGCCTCGATTAATTCAAATTGATAATTCCAGCGATATTACGCTGTACCAGATAACACTTAAAAACGCGCCAAATTTTCATATAGTGGGCAACCGCAGCAACGGGCTGACGCTGTGGGGGATCACTATCGACACCCCCGCTTTTGCGCGCAATACGGATGGTTTTGACCCTATGGGTTCGACGAATGTGACGCTAACCCACAGCGTGATCGGCACCGGGGATGATAACGTGGCCATTAAGGCCGGGAATGCCAGTACGTCTCATATCTCCATTGTGGAGAACAAGTTTGGTTCCGGACATGGCATGTCCATTGGTAGCGAGATCAATAAAGGCGTGAGTGACGTTGACGTCAACCTTCTCACGCTGAATGGCACAACCAACGGGCTGCGTATTAAAAGTGACCGCTCACGTGGTGGCCTGGTCACCGGAGTCACCTATCGCAATATCTGCATGGAAAACGTGAAAAATCCAATTGTTCTGGACACGCGCTATGAGTCAAAAGCACAGGGAGACAGCCTCCCCGTCTTTCGTGACATTACATTTGATCAGGTGAAAGTGCTTACGCCAGGTACGCTGATATTTCAGGGAGACAGCAACAGCAACCCGATGGTGACCACCCTGAAAAATGTGACGCTTGCCAGGAATTCGGAAATACACAACAAATACGACATTATTCATGGCACCATCGCGCAAGGTGCCACGGGATCATGCCCTTAAGGTAAATGCGCGGGAACTTTACGAGGCAAACGATGACTATCATTAACGCCACAAATATCCGCAACCATAACCTGTCCGAATGCCATGAGTTCATCATCAGGATAGTGGGTAAGTCCTGGCGACGGGGCACCTCTAACCTTACCAACTGCTCCGGCTACAACATCAACCAGCATATTTATGATGGGATGACCGTTAAGGCGTATCAGGATATGGTCACCCTTAAATTTGATAAGAATGATCCACAATTTTCATTAACCAAACATCTCAGGTACGACATTGAGAAGGGATTTATTGAGCTACACGGCCCGTCGGTGTAGGCCAGGCAACTCTTTCATTTCTGCTGTGCTTCCATACGATTACGCATGTCGCTCCTGAGGATGTAGAGCCTGGTCAGCTTTTGTAAGCGGGTTGATAGTCAAACATGTCGATTCATATGCTGACTGTTACCCAGAAGGATTCCTCCAAAGACACGGCGCTAAAAGCCGACAATCCCATGTTCACCCAGCCAGGCGACCAGTGTCTGAATCACCGGGTCCTGAATAAAAACCATGACCTGACGAGCTTTCTCTGTACCTATGCCTGGCAGGCTTTGCCACGCCTGGCTGCTTCGGCCCTGCATCTGCTGCCAGTGGGTATCTCCGGCGGCCTGAATTGCTGACTTTGTTAACGGCAGGCCAAGGGCATAAACCCAGCGCACAAATGGCCGATCCCGGGCAAGCTCGAAGCGATGCCAAAGTTGCAGCCCGCGGGCAGGCGTTATTCCAGCCGTCTCCTGTAGCTGCGTTTTGGTCAGCGCCAGCCAGGAAAAGAGATGTTCAAACCGGTGCGCCTGATGCAACACACGCCAGCCCGCCTCACCCAGTCCGTCAATATTCAGCACCTGCTTTGAACTCAGCCATGTCAGCCGGGCCAGAAATTGCTCCTGACACTCCGGTGAGGCATAAAAACAGGTGAGCGGCGTGAAAACCGGGGCTGGCGGCTGCGGTTTATCGCGAACCTGCCCGCGCCAGACCACATCATCAATGCGCGGGATCCCTTGTCCTGCCAGACTTATCCGTACCCGATCGCCAGGCGCTATATCCAGCTCCTGCCAACGTCGCAGGGAACCAACATTGACCCGCTGCACACGTTTATCATCCAGCTGTATTGGTTCAAGCTGGGCCACCACGGCAATTTTGCCGGTACGTCCAACGGTAAAGCGGATGTTTTTCACTTCTGCGACATGTTCGACCGGCGGATATTTCCATGCCGCAACCCAGGCACCTTGCCCCGGAAGCCACTGTTTCCCTTCCGGTTCCTTAGCACTACGCACCACCACACCATCCGTCACAAAAGGCAGTGCGGTGGTAAACCAGCGCTCGCGGAGAGTCTCCACCTCACTGATATTGCGAACAGGCACACTGTAGCGTTCCACCCAGTCAAACCCGGCCTGGGTTAATATTTGCAGGCGCCGGGCTAAGGTCTGAGGCCCGTCCGGCCAGCTCCAGACAAAGACGTCAATCTCGTTTAACACATCCGATCCGCCTCGCCTCATCATGGCGCCCGCCACTTTAGCCCTGGCGTTCATACCGCCCATCTCTTTTTGGATGTGGCCCTCGCGCTTTAAAAACAGCTCGCCCTGTAAGACGCTGTTTGCCAGTGCGCCCGTAACGTTTTGCGGTAGTGCGGGAATACGGCGGGCATTCTCCGTCCAGTCTTCCCCCACCAGCCCATTTCCCCGGCTGATAACCTGCTCAAGTATGCCGTGGCGATAGACCAGTGTGACCGCCACGCCATCCACTTTCGGTTGTGCCCAAAGCGCTGTTTTACCCGTCATCCACTTCTGTAGCGCTTCTTTGTTACGCAGTTTATCGACCCCCGTATGCGCGACCGGGTGTCTCACTGTACCGTCGGACAGCGCTGGCGCATCATAAGGAACCTCTTGCCCAAAACAGCGCCGCCAGTTCGCAAGCTGAGCATTGAGATTATCGTAAACATCATCGCTCACGGCACTCGCGCCCTGTAACCAGTAATCCTCATTCCATTGCGCAATCTGTTTTTCCAGTTGAACTATCTCTTGCTCTGCCCGTGCTGATGTCCATACCGGGCAAGCGGCGTAACTCCATGCGCTCCATGTCATCGCACTGATAACCATGAATGTCCTTATCCACATTTCGCTATCTCCTTAACTGAATGCCGTGGGTATATCGCGACAGATGCGCATTTTCGAGACAGTAATAAAGGGTTTGCGAGGCAGGTTCCGGGGTTTTTCACCGTTTGCAGAAAAAGGGTGGTAAATCAGGGAAAAGAAGCGCAAAACGTCATTATCAACAGTAAAAAGTGTGACGAGGGCTACGTCACGTTGCGCCGTTGTGTATAATAGGCACGTATGTAAGTTTCCTTTCGCAATTCACATACAAAAGACTCTCATGGCTCAAGGCACGCTTTATATTGTTTCCGCCCCCAGTGGCGCGGGTAAATCAAGCCTCATCCAGGCTTTATTAAAAACCCAACCGTTGTATGACACCCAGGTTTCTGTTTCACACACCACGCGCGCGCCGCGTCCGGGTGAAGTGCACGGAGAACACTATTTCTTCGTTAATCATGCCGAATTTAAAGCGATGATTGACGATGACGCTTTCCTTGAACACGCCGAGGTATTTGGCAATTATTACGGCACATCGCGCGCTACGATTGAGCAAGTTCTTAAAACGGGCGTAGATGTATTCCTGGATATTGACTGGCAGGGCGCGCAGCAAATCCGCATGAAAATGCCGCAGGCGCGCAGCATTTTTATTTTGCCGCCGTCAAAAATCGAGCTGGACAGACGTCTGCGCGGTCGCGGTCAGGACAGCGAAGACGTTATCGCAAAGCGCATGGCGCAAGCAGTTGCGGAAATGAGCCATTACGCAGAGTATGATTACCTTATTGTGAATGATGATTTCGATACCGCCCTGGGCGATCTCAAAACCATTATTCGCGCCGAACGTCTGCGTATGGGCCGCCAGATGCAGCGACATGACGCTTTAATCAGCAAACTGTTGGCAGACTGAACCCACATTCAGTATCATGCCCAGTCCATCACCATCTGTGGAGCATTTTAAATATGGCACGCGTAACTGTTCAGGACGCTGTAGAGAAAATTGGTAACCGTTTTGACCTGGTACTGGTCGCCGCGCGTCGCGCTCGTCAGATGCAGGTAGGCGGAAAGGATCCGCTGGTACCGGAAGAAAACGATAAAACCACCGTTATCGCGCTGCGCGAAATCGAAGAAGGTCTGATTAACAACCAGATCCTTGACGTACGTGAGCGCCAGGAACAGCAAGAGCAGGAAGCCGCTGAATTACAAGCCGTTACCGCTATTGCTGAAGGTCGTCGTTAATCAATAAGCGGGTCGCCCTTGTATCTGTTTGAAAGTCTGAATCAACTGATTCAAAACTACCTGCCGGAAGACCAGATTAAGCGTCTTCGGCAGGCGTATCTCGTTGCACGTGACGCTCACGAGGGCCAGACACGTTCAAGTGGTGAACCCTATATCACGCACCCGGTCGCCGTAGCCTGTATCCTGGCCGAGATGAAACTCGACCACGAAACGCTGATGGCCGCGCTGCTGCATGACGTGATTGAAGATACCCCCGCTACCTACCAGGACATGGAACAGCTGTTTGGCAAAAGCGTTGCCGAACTGGTGGAAGGGGTATCAAAGCTTGATAAACTCAAGTTTCGCGATAAGAAAGAGGCGCAGGCCGAAAACTTCCGCAAAATGATTATGGCGATGGTGCAGGATATCCGCGTCATTCTCATTAAACTCGCCGACCGTACCCACAACATGCGCACGCTGGGCTCTCTTCGCCCGGATAAACGCCGCCGCATCGCCCGTGAAACCCTCGAAATTTACAGCCCCCTGGCGCACCGTTTAGGTATTCATCACATCAAAACCGAGCTTGAAGAGCTGGGCTTTGAAGCGTTGTACCCAAACCGTTATCGCGTCATTAAAGAAGTGGTGAAAGCCGCGCGCGGGAACCGTAAAGAGATGATTCAGAAGATCCTTTCTGAAATCGAAGGGCGGCTGCAGGAAGCGGGCATTCCGTGTCGCGTTAGCGGTCGCGAAAAGCACCTGTACTCCATCTACTGCAAGATGGTGCTCAAAGAGCAGCGTTTTCACTCAATTATGGATATCTACGCCTTCCGCGTCATCGTCCATGATTCTGACACCTGCTATCGCGTGCTGGGCCAGATGCACAGCCTCTACAAACCGCGTCCGGGTCGTGTTAAAGACTATATCGCCATTCCAAAAGCGAACGGCTATCAGTCTCTGCACACCTCAATGATCGGTCCTCATGGCGTTCCGGTTGAAGTGCAAATTCGCACCGAGGACATGGACCAGATGGCGGAAATGGGGGTTGCGGCGCACTGGGCCTATAAAGAGCATGGCGAAACCAGTACCACCGCGCAAATCCGCGCCCAACGCTGGATGCAAAGCCTGCTCGAACTGCAACAGAGCGCAGGCAGCTCTTTTGAATTTATTGAGAGCGTTAAATCTGATCTCTTTCCGGATGAGATTTATGTTTTCACCCCGGAAGGCCGTATCGTGGAATTGCCGGCAGGTGCGACCCCGGTCGACTTCGCCTATGCGGTACACACCGACATCGGCCACGCCTGTGTGGGCGCACGCGTTGACAGGCAGCCGTATCCTCTGTCGCAGTCGCTTTCCAGCGGACAAACCGTAGAAATCATTACCGCACCGGGCGCACGTCCGAATGCGGCATGGCTTAACTTTGTCGTGAGCTCGAAAGCTCGCGCCAAAATTCGTCAGTTGCTGAAAAACCTCAAGCGTGATGATTCGGTGAGTCTGGGCCGCCGTCTGCTCAATCACGCGCTGGGTGGAAGCCGTAAGCTGGCGGAAATTCCGCAAGAACATATTCAGCGCGAACTGGACCGCATGAAACTCGCCACGCTTGACGATCTGCTGGCGGAAATTGGTCTCGGTAACGCCATGAGCGTAGTGGTAGCGAAGAATCTGCAGCAGGGCGAAGCAGCGGCGACAACGCAAAGCACCAGTACTACCACGAGTGCCAGCGCCAGCGGCAGCCATTTGCCAATCAAAGGTGCGGACGGTGTGCTGATTACCTTCGCGAAGTGCTGTCGTCCGATTCCCGGCGACCCTATTGTGGCGCACGTCAGCCCCGGCAAAGGGCTGGTTATCCACCATGAATCTTGCCGTAACATCCGTGGCTACCAGAAAGAGCCAGAGAAGTTTATGGCCGTTGAGTGGGATAAGGACACCGCGCAGGAATTTATTACCGAAATCAAGGTGGATATGTTCAACCACCAGGGTGCACTGGCCAATCTGACAGCGGCAATCAACACCGCGTCTTCCAACATTCAGAGCCTGAACACGGAAGAAAAAGATGGCCGCGTTTATAGCGCCTTTATCCGCCTGACATCACGCGATCGCGTCCACCTGGCGAACATCATGCGCAAAATCCGCGTCATGCCGGATGTGATTAAAGTCACCCGTAACCGAAACTAGTATGTCCTACACAAAAGCATTCGAATTGCGTCGTGGCAGCAAGCGAATGACAAATCTGCCGGGAGCAAATTTGAACGCTGTTTGCAGCGGCCCAGGGATGAGCCGGGTAATCCGCAGCGACTAAAGGGGCAATTTGAAGGATGAAGTGTATATGAACGCACAACGTTATGCGCGAATCCGCGAAATGCTCGCCAGGCGTCAACCGGACCTGACCGTATGCATGGAACAGGTCCACAAACCGCATAACGTCTCCGCTATTATCCGCACTGCGGACGCCGTCGGCGTACATGAAGTTCACGCCGTCTGGCCCAGTCGTCGCATGCATACCATGCTGTCATCCGCTGCGGGTAGCAACAGCTGGGTGGAAGTGAAAACGCACCCGACCATCGGCGAAGCTGTTTCCCGGCTGAAAGCGGTGGGAATGCAGATTCTGGCAACACACCTCTCAGACAAAGCCGTTGATTTTCGCGAGATCGATTACACCCGTCCCACCTGTATTTTAATGGGCCAGGAGAAAACCGGGATCAGCCAGGAAGCATTAGATCTGGCGGATCAGGATATTATCATCCCGATGATCGGCATGGTGCAGTCACTGAACGTTTCCGTCGCCTCTGCGCTGATCCTCTACGAAGCCCAGCGCCAACGGCAAAACGCAGGCATGTACCTGCGCGAAAACAGCATGCTGCCCGATGAAGAACAGCAGCGTCGGCTGTTTGAAGGCGGTTACCCGGTACTGGCGCGCGTTGCGAAACGCAAAGGTCTGCCTTATCCCCGCGTCAATGAACGCGGCGAAGTGGATGCCGACGAAGCCTGGTGGGCCACCATGCAGGCCGCGAGATAACGCCTATGCAAGGTCGCCTGTTGGATGCCGTCCCTCTCAATACCCTTACCGGCGTTGGCGCGGCGCAGGCCAGCAAACTTGCAAAAATCGGCCTGCATACGGTTCAGGATTTACTGCTGCATCTGCCTTTACGCTACGAAGATCGCACCCAACTCTACCCTATTGCCGACCTTCTGCCGGGCATTTACGCCACGGTGGAAGGCGAAGTGCTGAACTGCAATATCACCTTTGGCGGACGTCGTATGATGACATGCCAGATAAGCGACGGTTCCGGCATTCTGACCATGCGTTTTTTCAACTTCAACGCGGCGATGAAAAACAGTCTCGCGACCGGGCGTCGCGTGCTGGCCTATGGCGAAGCGAAGCGTGGGAAATACGGCGCAGAGATGATCCATCCGGAATATCGCGTACAGGGTGATCTCAGCACCCCAGAATTACAGGAAACCTTAACGCCGGTTTATCCGACGACCGAGGGGGTAAAACAGGCGACATTGCGTAAGCTTACCGATCAGGCGCTGGATCTGCTTGCCACCTGCGCGATTGCTGAACTGCTGCCTCCAGAATTGGCACAGGGGCTGATGACACTGCCGGAAGCCTTGCGTACCTTGCATCGTCCGCCGCCGACGTTGCAGCTCGCCGATCTGGAAACCGGGCAGCACCCGGCGCAAAGACGTTTAATTCTGGAAGAGTTACTGGCGCACAACCTCAGCATGCTGGCGTTACGTGCCGGGGCGCAGCGTTATCACGCAAAACCGCTGAATCCTCAGGATACGCTGAAAAATACTCTGCTGACCTCGCTGCCATTCAAACCTACCGGCGCACAGGCGCGCGTGGTGGCAGAAATTGAACGTGACATGGCGCTCGATGTGCCAATGATGCGCCTTGTGCAGGGCGATGTAGGCTCGGGGAAAACGCTGGTAGCAGCGCTGGCAGCATTGCGGGCGATTGCGAACGGCAACCAGGTGGCATTGATGGCGCCGACCGAACTACTGGCTGAACAGCACGCCAACAATTTCCGCAACTGGTTCGAACCACTCGGCGTGGAAGTGGGCTGGCTGGCGGGTAAGCAGAAAGGCAAAGCACGCCAGGCACAGCAAGAGGCCATTGCCAGCGGTCAGGTACAAATGATTGTCGGTACACACGCCATCTTCCAGGAGCAGGTCCAGTTTAACGGCCTCGCGCTGGTGATTATCGACGAACAGCACAGGTTCGGCGTGCATCAGCGCCTGGCTCTGTGGGAAAAAGGCCAGCAACAGGGCTTCCATCCCCATCAGTTGATCATGACCGCAACGCCGATCCCGCGCACGCTGGCGATGACCGCCTATGCCGATCTCGACACCTCGGTTATTGACGAACTCCCGCCAGGCCGAACACCTGTGACCACCGTTGCCATTCCGGATACCCGGCGCAGCGAAATTATCGACCGCGTACGCAACGCCTGTATAGGGGAAGGTCGCCAGGCCTACTGGGTCTGTACGTTGATTGAAGAGTCCGATCTGCTGGAAGCCCAGGCAGCGGAAGCCACGTGGGAAGAGTTAAAGCTGGCGCTACCGGAGTTGAATGTCGGCCTGGTTCACGGACGAATGAAACCTGCGGAAAAACAGGCGGTGATGCAGGCCTTCAAGCAAGGCGAAATGCATCTTCTGGTGGCCACCACCGTAATTGAAGTGGGCGTGGATGTGCCCAACGCCAGTCTGATGATTATCGAAAACCCGGAGCGTCTGGGTCTTGCGCAACTCCACCAGTTACGCGGTCGCGTCGGACGTGGCGCGGTGGCCTCGCACTGCGTACTGCTCTACAAATCACCGTTGTCGAAAACCGCGCAAAAACGTCTGCAGGTGCTGCGCGACAGTAACGACGGATTTGTGATTGCGCAAAAAGATCTGGAAATTCGCGGCCCCGGCGAGCTGCTCGGCACACGCCAGACCGGGAATGCCGAGTTCAAAGTGGCCGATTTGTTGCGCGACCAGGCGATGATCCCGGAAGTACAGCGCATCGCCCGTCATATTCATGAACGCTATCCCCGGCAGGCCGAAGCCCTTATTGAGCGCTGGATGCCGGAGACAGAGCGTTATTCAAACGCCTGATCACTGTTTGTGATAGACGTTGTCAAAACTGACGTTCATACCGCCGCAGTAGCCGCTATCATGGACGATTAATTTGCCATTAACCAGCTGCGCCGTCCCGCTGCAAGAGTACTCCTCTTTCGGGTTTCCCCAGTGCAGTGCATTCCCTTGTGGCGTTATGGTTTCATCGAGATCGCCGGTATGGACAACTTCATACCCTGCCGCATTTTTTCCGCCATACCAGGTCGCCTGGCCGTTGACGTTAAGCTGCCCTTTTCCCGCAGACGTAATATGAATTTCATTATCACCTATTTCGGCACGCCATTTACCCGTCCACTCGGCAAGCGTCGCGTTGTTAACCGGCTGCTTTTCTAAGGTCTTAGTTGGCATCCAGCCGACAAACTCATGTTTTTTCCCCGAGTACCAGACGCAGCTCCAGCCCGGCACTTCCTGAGCCACCAGTACCGTGTCACCCGCCACCAGATACGGTTTTGTTGCGCAGGTTTCACCCTGACCCGGGCAGCCGTCATCATCGCGATAAAAATGCACTTTTGCATCGCCATCCGCTTTTACTTTCGCCTGGTTAAATACGCCTGGCCAGGTGGGGAAATAGCCGTTACGGCAGCTGTGCAGATCGTATTCGTCAGCAAGACACCCGGCAGAGAAAAAGGCCAGAGCGAGCACTATTTTTCCTTTCATATCAATCCCTAATTTTTAATTATCATGCGCGATTGCCGATGATTTTAGCATTGCGCAAATTCGCTGGAGCGATAAATACGCGGACCACCCAAATTCAGTGGGGCTTAGAACCCAATTTGTCGCTCTCAACATTCTTTATAAAAGTACGTTTTATTGTTTAGCAACCGTTTGCTTTTACCAAACAGTCCGATAGAATCTCCGCTTTTCCATCAGGGGATTGTTTGCGATGTCTGTCAACACCATCGAGTCCGAAAATGCGCAAACGGTTGCGCACACCCAGCCCAGCGAGCTGATCTACCGCCTTGAAGACCGCCCACCGCTGGCGCAAACTATTTTTGCCGCGCTACAGCACCTGCTGGCGATGTTTGTTGGCGTCATCACCCCAGGCCTGCTGATTTGCCAGGCGCTGGGTTTACCGGCTCAGGATACGCAGCACATCATCAGTATGTCGTTGTTCGCATCCGGCGTCGCATCCATCATCCAGATTAAAGCCTGGGGTCCGGTTGGTTCCGGCCTGCTGTCTATTCAGGGCACCAGCTTTAACTTTGTCGCGCCGCTGATTATGGGGGGAACCGCACTGAAAACCGGCGGGGCCGATGTGCCAACAATGATGGCCGCCCTGTTCGGCTCCCTGATGCTGGCAAGCTGCACCGAGATGGTTATCTCCCGCATTCTGCCTTTTGCCCGCCGCATCATCACCCCGCTGGTCTCCGGTGTGGTAGTTATGATTATCGGCCTGTCGCTGATTCAGGTCGGCCTGACGTCCGTGGGTGGTGGCTTTGGCGCAATGGCGAACCATACCTTCGGCGCGCCGAAAAACCTGCTGCTGGCGGGCATCGTCCTTGCCATCATCATCCTGCTGAACCGTCAGCGTAACCCGTACCTGCGTATTGCTTCCCTGGTGATTGCAATGGCAGTCGGCTATCTCGTCGCCATGATGATGGGTATGCTTCCGGCGTATAACGCGCCATCCAGCGCCATTATGATCCCCACACCGCTGTATTACGGCCTGAGCATCGACTGGAGCCTGCTGCTGCCGCTGATGCTGGTATTTATGATCACCTCGCTGGAAACCATCGGTGATATCACCGCGACGTCAGACGTCTCTGAGCAGCCGGTTTCCGGCCCGGTCTATATGAATCGCCTGAAAGGCGGCGTACTGGCAAACGGTCTGAACTCCTTTGTTTCTGCAGTGTTTAATACCTTCCCGAACTCCTGTTTCGGCCAGAACAACGGCGTGATTCAGCTAACGGGCGTTGCCAGCCGGTATGTTGGTTTCTTCGTTGCCGTCATGCTGATGGTGATGGGTCTGTTCCCGGCCGTTGCCGCTTTCGTTCAGCAACTGCCTGAGCCGGTGCTCGGCGGTGCAACGCTGGTGATGTTCGGTACTATTGCCGCCTCTGGCGTACGTATCGTTTCCCGCGAGCCGCTGAACCGCCGCGCGATCATGATCATCGCCCTGTCACTGGCCGTTGGCCTGGGCGTCTCCCAGCAGCCGATGATTCTGCAATTCGCCCCTGACTGGCTGAAAAACCTGCTCTCTTCCGGCATCGCTGCAGGTGGCATCACCGCTATCGTGCTGAACCTGGTTTTCCCTGCCGATAAGCAGTAATCCCAACAGAGGCAGCGGCTGTTTTCCGTTGCCTCTGTAACGCTCTTTCACCATTCGTGCCTTGAGGAATGCGCATAAATCGTGCATAACTCCTGTACAGGCTTACGAGGGTGGAAGATCATGAAATTTATTGGAAAGCTGCTAATTTTCGTTATTGTCGTCCTGCTGCTGGCGATAGTAGCCTGTTATTTCCTGCTACAGACCCGCTGGGGCGCAACGCAGGTCAGTAACTGGGTAAACGAAAAGAGTCAATATCACCTCACCGTTGATGCTATTGACCACCAGCTCTCCTCCCCTTCCCATGTGCTGTTACGCAACGTCAATTTTGGCCGCAAAGGGCAGCCCGCCACGCTGGTCGCTAAAGCCGTTGATATTGGTCTGAGTAGTCGCCAGTTCACCGATCCACTGCACACCGACACCATTTTGCTGCAGGACGGCACGCTGAATCTCTCCCCGGCTACCGCGCCGCTTCCCTTCCAGGCGGACCGTCTGCAACTGAGCGATATGGCCTTTAACAGCCCGGCGACTGGCTGGGATCTGAGTGCGCAACGCGTCACTGGCGCCGTGATCCCCTGGCAACCGGTCGAGGGCAATGTACTCGGTACGCAGGCGCAAATACAGATGAGCGCTGGCTCGATGACCCTTAACGGCGTTCCTGCCAACAATGTGTTAATTCAGGGCAGCATTGACAAAGGTACGGTCACGCTGACTACCATCGGCGCAGATATGGCGCGTGGTTCGCTGACCGGTGATGCGCGACGCAACGCCGATGGTGGCTGGGTAGTGGATAACCTGCGGCTGACCGATATTCGCCTGCAGAGCGACAAATCGCTGAAAGATTTTTTTGCGCCGCTCACGACCCTGCCGTCATTACAAATCGGGCGACTGGATGTGACCGATGCGCGTCTGCAAGGGCCAGAATGGGCAATTGCCGATCTGGATCTTACGCTGCGCAACCTGACGCTGACCAAAGGCGACTGGCATACGGATGACGGCCAGTTATCAATGAATGCCAATGAATTTATCTACGGTTCACTGCATTTCTATGATCCGATTGTGAACGCCGAATTTACCCCGGCAGGCATCGCGATGCAGCAGTTCACCACCCGCTGGGAAAACGGAATGGTGCGCACATCCGGCTACTGGACACGCAACGGTAAAGCGCTGGTGCTGAACGATGCAGCCATCGTCGGGCTGGAATATACCCTGCCTGCCAACTGGAAACAGTTATGGATGGACACCCTGCCCGACTGGCTCAATAGCGTCACGCTGACCAGGTTCAGCGCCAGTCGCAACCTGGTGATTGATATCGACCCGGCCTTCCCGTGGCAGTTGACCTCGCTGGATGGCTACGGCACCAATGTGCAACTGGCACGCGACCACAAATGGGGCGTGTGGAACGGCGATGTGAAGCTCAATGCCGCTGCCGCAACCTTTAACCGGGTGGATATGCGCAGGCCATCGCTGGGGTTGAGCGCTAACGGCAGTTCGGTGAACGTTACCGAGCTGAGCGCCTTTGTTGAGAAAGGGATGCTGGAAGCCACCGCCGTGGTCGGGCAGACGCCGGACCGCACCGTGCGGGTCAGCCTGAACGGGCGTGGCGTGCCGATGAATGTCTTGCAACAGTGGGGATGGCCCGCGTTACCGATAGGTGGCGATGGCAATCTGCAATTGAGCGCCACGGGCCGCGTTCAGGCAGATGCGCCGTTAAAACCAACGGTTGATGGTGAGCTCTCTGCCGTGAATGCCCAGCAACAGCAGGTGAAACAGACAATGCGCGGTGGTGTGGTATCCGGTGGTGAGACGGCTGCGCCCACGTCGGCTCCGGCTCCGGCCACGACACAGCCCGCCCCGTAATCCATTTCCCCGCTGGCGTACCCCGGATAAGGCGTTTACGCCGCATCCGGGAAAATTACGTCACATTCAAACGTCCATACTCATGGCTTAACAGCCATTTCACGGGAACATCCTCGTCGATGACCGGGAAACGCCCGCCGGGCTCGAGAAAATGGTTGTCCCGCTTATCGTCATTCACCATCGAAATCTCCCAGCCGAGCACTAATGCTTTCTCGGCCCAAAAACGATGATACAGACGCGGCGGCAGGCACACCCCCTGCCCCGGTTTTAACACCAGCGTCTCACCGGGCTTAAGCGTACGCCACCGCCCGTCCACACGTACCTCCACCCTGCGCTGCTCATCAAACAGCGCATCATCCGTCGCCCAGCCGAGTTGCATACACAAATCGCCGCCGCCCCGGTTCAGAATGTCTTCCATTTTATGGGCATGGAAATGCCATGGCGTCTGCTGTTCCTGCTGGATTTGCAGCATCTTTTCGGCATACGGCTTCGGGTATGCCGTCGAATGCAGCGCGCCGTTACGCAACGTCAGCAGCGTCAGGCCGGTTTTGCTGAAATCGCCGCGACCAAAATCGGTAATATCCCAGCCCAGTTGCAGATCCAACACTTCACTCCACTCCTCCAGCGGCTGCTCTCGCCAGGCCTCGGCAGTAAACAAGGCAAACTCCGGCAGGCACACCCGGAACGTCGCGGCGATGGCATGGGCCTTATCAATGGCATAGTTAATCTGTGAGCGTTTCATTCTGTTCTCCCGGTTCGAATGGCAAGCCAGGCAGCGCCGCGCATGCCGCTGCTGTCGCCGTGATGGGCTTTCACGATGGGGGTGGAGAAATGATCGGTAAAAACGAAAGGGGCGACATCGGCGCTAAGCTGTGCAATAAGCAACTCCGCATTCGACACCCCGCCGCCAATCACAATCACGCCGGGGTCGAGAAGATTGACCACCGTCGCCAGTGTGCGGGCAAGCTGCTGGCGAAACCGCGCCACCTGCCGCACGGCATCGGGTTCCCCCTGCTGCGCCAGCGCCACAATCGCATCACTCGTCAGAAACTGCCCGTTAAGCAACTGATAGCGCTCGCTCAACCCCGTCCCGGAGACAAACGACTCCACGCAGTTATCTTTACCGCAATAACAACGCGCTGGCGGGCCATCATGCTGCTCGCTGTAGCCCGGTAGGGTAATGTGACCGCACTCGGCAGCATTGCCCCACGCCCCGACAAATGGCTGGCGGTGGATAGCTATCCCACCGCCGCAGCCGGTACCGAGCGTGATGCCAAACACCACGTCATACTGCTGCCCCGCGCCGTCACAAGCTTCGGACAGGGCGAAGCAGTTGCCGTCGTTCGCCATCACCACGGTCTGTCCCAGTAACTGCTGAAGATCCGCCTGCAACGCGCGGCCATTAATGACCTGAATATTCGAATTTTTAATCAGCCCGCTTAGCGGCGAAACGCTGCCCGGCAAGGCAATCCCCGTTATCATCGGCTGTTGTATGTCATGGCGAATCTGGTCGATAAAGGCGACCACCGATTCCACAAACTGCGCATAGCTCGCCTTTTGCGTCGGGCAGCGGTAGCGGGCTATTTCCTGGCCCTGCGCGTCCATCACCACTGCCGCGATTTTGCTGCCGCCGATATCCAGCCCCAGGTAGTACATACCCCTTTCCTTATTGCGAAAGAGGCGGGCGAACCCGCCTCCATGGCCTTAGTAGAGTGACGCTTTCCCGGTTGATCCAAACAGCTTCATTTTGTAGCGGATCACCTCCCGAGCGGCGTTGATCGCATCCGGGTAGATCACGTTCGGATCCCACCAGGTTTCACGGGCGAGGATCTCACGCACTTTCTGGAAGTAGGCGTATTTCATGTCACTGGAGATGTTGATTTTGCCCACCCCCAGGGTCACGGATTCAGCAATTTCCGCATCCGGGTTCGCCGAACCGCCGTGCAGCACCAGCGGAATATCCACCCGCCCGGCAATGTCGCGCAGAATGTTCATTTGCAGCTTCGGCTGCATCCCTTTCGGGTAGATTCCGTGCGCCGTACCAATCGCCACCGCCAGGGTGTCTGCTCCGGTGCGGGCAATAAAATCCTCTGCCTGTGCCGGGTCAGTGTAGGTCACCTCCGACACGCCGCCTTCCACAGATGTGCCCGTCTGCCCGATAGTGCCCAGCTCCCCTTCCACCGAAACACCCACCGCGTGCGCCAGACGTACCACTTCTTTAGTCAGCGCCACGTTCTCTTCATAGGGCAGCAGCGAGCCGTCAATCATCACCGAGGTAAACCCGCACTGGATCGCCCGCAACACATGCTCGACCGATGCGCCGTGATCCAGATGCAGGGTGAAAGGCACCGGGCTGCGCATGGTGATATCGCGGACATAACTGAAAAAAGTATCCCCGACAAAATCGTGCTCGCTGGGGTGGATGGAGATAATCGCAGGCGTGTTGGTGGCTTCCGCTTCTTCCACCACCGCGCGGATAAAGCAGCTATCCGCCACGTTGAACGCACCAATGGCGAAACCGTGTTGGCGGGTGGGTTTCAGTAACTCTTTCATCGAAATTAACATGTTAATTCTCCAGTTTCAGGGTGTAGCAAGCCCTGCCGGTGCGTCGTTGCAGAGGCATAGAAGGCGTAACAGATAAGGATCAGGCTTTGCCGATAGCGCCGCTGGCCTGTAGATACGGGATAATGGCTTCCTCGCTGGCCTGCTCCATGGCAATCAGCACATCCACCAGTTCGCGAGAGCTGTCATGACACAGGGTGTGCAGCAGCGCGGCTTTACCGGCTTCGAATACCGCCGCGCCGACGTTAATTTTGGCGACGCCAAAGGACGGGCAACGTTGCATCTGGTCAAACGGCGTGCCGCTGCCGCCGTGCAATGCCAGGGGTACCGTCGATTTGCGGGCAACCTCTTCCAGGCGCTGGAAATCGATGGCTGGCGTGATACCGGGGGCATACATGCCGTGCGCGGTGCCGACGGAAACCGCCAGCAGATCAATCCCGGTCTGCTCAATAAACGGTTCGACATCGGCGGCCTGTGTCATCAGATCCGCATTGGTGGCGTGGTCATAGCGCGGCGCATCGGCCAGATGGCCCAGCTCTCCTTCCACACACAGCCCGGCGCTGGCGGCCAGTTCAACCACCGCGCGGGTCTGGCGGACGTTCTCTTCCAGTGGGAAGGCGGAGGCATCAATCATCAGCCCGCTGAACCCCGCGCGAAACGCCTGGCGAATGCGCACCGGATCTTTTCCGTGGTCGAGGGCCAGCGTGACCGGCACCGTTGCCTCGTCGGCCAGCGCTTTCACCACCGCCACGGCAACCGGTGGCGGGAAGTGCGCCAGATGTCCCTGATACAGGTTCAGGATAATCGGCGCGCGGTGTTTCTCGGCAACCCGCACCACCGCGCGGGCGCTTTCGAGGTTCATGCAGTTGATGGCCAGAAGCGCATAGTGTTCACGCCAGGCTTTGGTCACCATACTTTTCATATCGGCAAACATACGGTCTCCGTTTATTCCAGGGTGAAAGTGATCTCTTCGTCTTTCAGTTTTTTATCGCTGAGCTCGTCAAACTCTTCGTCACGTTCGGTCACCGGTTTCTTCCACAGCGACAACATCACGCCGCAGATAACCGTGCCGATCCCCAACGCCAGGCAGAACAGCAGCGGATGGGTAAACAGTGGAACCACGAACATGCCACCATGCGGGACCGGGCTTTCCACGCCCCACACCATGATCAGGCCACCCGCAATCGCCGAGGCCACCACACAGGAGCCCACCACACGCAGCAGGTCACGCGCCGCAATCGGGATAACCCCTTCGGTAATCATGCAGATCCCCATCGGGAAGGCGGCTTTCAGCGCTTCGCGTTCAGCGCGGGTATATTTATGACGCGTCAGCAGGAAAGAGAGGGTGATGCCGAACGGCGGGATTATGGAACCGACAAATTTCACCGCTTCCGGCCCGTATACACCGCTAACCAGCAGGCCATCGGCAAACAGCGACATGGTTTTGTTCACCGGACCGCCGAAGTCGAACGTGGCCATCGCGCCAAGAATCGCCCCCATCAGAAAACGTGAACCGCCCTGCATCGACTCAAGCATATGGATCAGCGCTTCCTGCAACCAGGCGATAGGTTTGCCAATCAGGGTCATCATCAACAGGCCGCCGATAATGGTGCTCAGGACAGGCAGCACCATGATTGGCATCAGTCCCTGCATGGATTTCGGCAGACGAATGTAGTGTTTAAGCAGCAAGACGGTGTAGCCCACCAGGAACCCACCCAGCATCCCGCCGATGAATCCGGTATGAATTTGCCCACAGACAAAGCCGACAATCAGGCCCGGTGCGAATCCGGGACGATCAGCAATGGAGTAAGCAATGGCGGCGCTGATCAGGGGGACAATCAACCCCATTCCCCAGCCGCCAATCTGATTGAGCATCCATGGGATGGTGCCCGTTTTTTCTCCAACGTTTGTGCCGCCGAGTACCTGGCCGAGGGCAATACAGATACCCGCTGCCACAATTAACGGAATCATCCACGAGATGCCCGTCAAAAGATGTTTTTTTATTTCCTGCGAAACAGGAATTTTATTTTCACTCATGTGACCTCCAGATAAGGATCACGCATTAGCTAATGATTTCTCGACCTTTTCAAGAAACTGAACGGGTGATTTAATGACAATTTCGGTTTTAACTCGCACGATGCGTTTATTAACGAAGCGTTCTTCTCCTTTTATTTTGACATCGACTGCAAGAATAACGACGTCGGCTGCGGAAATATCTTCCGCGAGTAACTCATTTTCAGTACCGATAGTGCCCTGAGTTTCGACTTTTATATTATGCCCAAGCGCTTTCGCGCCTTTAATTAGCTTCTCGCGGGCAATATACGTATGTGCAATTCCCGCCGTACAGGCAGCGACACAAACAATATTCATAACATGCTCCACTTTTTATTTAGCAAACATCGGATTCGGCATATTGACTGAACAAGTCAATAATCTTTTGTGGACTACGTTCGACCAGTAATTGCTCGATGATCTCTTCATCCGCCAGTGCACCCGCCACCTGAGAAAGTAGACGGATATGCGTCGTGTTTTGATCTTCAAGCCGTACAGCAAATAAAATAATGCAGCGCACGTTACTGCCATCCAGAGTTTCCCAGGGAATATCGTGGCGTGTGCGTCCAATTGCCAGGGTAGTATTAACGACAGCCGAGGATTTACCATGGGGTATCGCGATATGATTTTCGAAGCCGGTCGACCCTTCTGATTCTCGTTGCCAGACATCTTTAATAAATGTTTCCCGGCAATTAATAGCGCCATCTTTTTGCAAAAGGTCGGTTAATTCCTCAATCGCCTCCGTTTTATTTGTAGCTTTCATATCTAAAATAACGCGATTTGTATTCAGGATTTTTGTTATGTCCATTAAACATACCTCATGGATTCAGATATTAATGTTCGACGACCAGAGACGTCGCACGATGCAATTTTTCCGTAATAACCGTTTCCGTCACGTGCTTAATATCAGCATCATTAAAAAAGGCGGTGACATATACCACTGGCAGAGCAATGGCCGGCAGATTGATCGTCGAAACAACCAGTTCAATATCATCCGTCAGTACCGACGGAAGGCTCCCCGCAGAGACCACGCCAACGATGGTCCAGTCCGGGAAGGCGCGCAGAATGCGGCTTTTTAACAAATGTGATGTACCGATACCCGTCGAACAGACCAGCAGTACGCGCTTGCGGGCAATCTGTCGCTCCATTGCCGCCTGGAAATGAACGGTCAGATAGCCGATTTCATCCTCCGACACCGCCTGTTCGCCCCAGCCGCTGAACACCCGGTTCACCGCGCATTGGGTCAGCCGCCAGACGTCCTGCAATTCATCTTTGATATCATCAAGCAACGGGTTACGAATGCGAATCTGGTAATTGAGACGGTTAATCAATGGCTTAATATGAATCAGCAGCCCGTCATAAAGTGCGATATCCTGGCTAAAGTCGCTGTCGACCATATCGGCGAAGGTCGCAATAAGCCGGTGGGTAATGAGCCGGGCTTCATCGCTTGAGTGCATATGGCCAATTACGCTAACGTCGTTATGCTCTTCAATCACCACGCCAGAAGAGATAATGTACTGATAAATAAACCAGACTTCGTCTTCCGGCAGCGGGTGGGCGATGCGTTGTTCAATCCGCTGGATCATACGGCTGGCAACGGTAAAGATGTTTTCATCAAAGGTACTGGCGTTGTCGTCTTTTTTGGGCAGCGCATTGCCACGGGTAATGCGGTACATCATGATTAAAATATGGGTGAAAATATTAACGTAATAGGGTTCGCCCAGCGACCAGCAGAGATCGTTCTCCATCTCTTGTAATAATGACTGAACGAATAAAACGTCTTCTTCGCCAAAATAATGGACCAGCGCGTTATAACTGCCTGGATCGAGGCGAGAATAGATTACGCTACCCGGTTCGTTATGGTTAATAACGCCATTGATCAGCGAAGCCATTGCCTGACGCACGCTGCTTTCGCTGCCTTCGATATGCGTTCCGCTCTGGCTGCGTATTAACGTTAATCCCAGCGGAGCAATCCAGGACTCAATCACCTTAAGGTCATTCACAATAGAGGCGCTACTGATAAAATAGCGTTCGGATAATTTGCTGATAGACGTTTCATGTGGCGTTTCGCTTAATAGTTGCGAAGCTATTTTCACGCGCCGGGAATTGTTCATCATGCCATCGGCATCATCACCTTCGGTGCCAAGCAACTGGTCGAGATGCAACAAGTCTGTGATATTGTCCGCGCTGAGCATCACCCCGGCACCGGCACGTTTATGAATGCCGATATTCCATTCTGCCAACCACGGTTCGAGGATGCGTAAATCCCGCTGAATGGTTTTTTCCGATACATTTAAGTATTCAGCAATTTTTAACAATGTAATAAATTCCCTTCGCGGGAGAAGGAATTTCAATAATCTGTTTTGTCGCGAGGTAATCATTTGCATCATTTACCCTTACACAGATTAAAAATAATGATGAAGCTCTAAAACAGATAAGCTCCGTTTGCAATCCGTGATGATAAATATAAAAGGGCATTGGAATAACGACAATACTAAATCGTGTCCTGCCTTCCGGACAAAAAATAAGACAACAAGCGGGATCTCAGAGATATTTACAGCGCAGATCACACTTTTTGAGCTAATTAACGTGATAGCGCTCGCAAATATGGCGAGGACAAAAATTTTAAATAAGGTAATTTTTTTCGCAATGTCTGGAAAGACGTAGTGGGGCACGGGGGAGAAATGCCAGTGATCGTGCTCTTCCCGCCCCGGATGCGGTGCACACATGGTTGTCATGTCCCGACAAACCTCAGTCCGCCATCCCTGGCGGCCTGCCCTTGTCATCGGGTCTTCGTCTCACCGATTTCAGCGGGAACTCAACCCCCCTCGCTACACGCTCTGCGCCAGAGGGGGGCAAAGATGTCGCTATGGTTGCTATGTGGGAAAATGGTTAGCCGTGGCTAAAAGAGGCTGAAAACGTTCACAGTCTCTACGGCTTATGCGTGGTGTGCACGAATTTAGCTACCGAATGGCGCTTGTTGTTTACTATGACGGCGATTGTGCCGTAAGAGAAATTTTAGTAACCACATGAATAAGTTAGTATTTAACTTAAACGTATGGAAAAGCGGACAGCAGACCGAGAAAAAAGTGTGATGGGGGATGTGGTAAATGGTTGAAAGTGGCTATAATGCGCCCCGCCTCCATGTAGCAATCGAGGCGCGGAAGATCGTCGTCTCCGGTGAGGCGGCTGGACTTCAAATCCAGATGGGGCCGCCAGCGGTCCCGGGCAGGTTCGACTCCTGTGATCTTCCGCCAAAGTTGCTCCGTACCCATCCGTGAATGTCTAAAAAATCCTTTAATTTCAAAACATATAGTAAATCACTCATCCGTAACCGTCCGACAAGTTCTCCCTGAATCCATGAAAAATATGTATAGTGATGTGTATAGATTCTTTATACACATTTTTGACTTATACATATGGCACTTACAGACATACAAATCAAACGAGCAAAGCCCCAAGATAAGCCATACACATTGAACGACGGGCAAGGCCTGTCATTGCTTATCAATCCCGACGGCTCGAAGGGTTGGCGTTTCCGTTTTCGCTTTGCCGGTAAAGCACGGTTGATGTCATTTGGTAGCTATGACTTAGTGAGCCTTGCAGAAGCACGTGAGAAACGTGACACCGCCCGTAAGCAAGTCTCTAATGGCATTGACCCAGTAGAAGAACGCAAGGCCCAGAAACTTGCGCAGCAACTCTCTACTGAGAACTCATTCGAAGCCATATCTCGTGAATGGCACGCAAATAAAGCTGACCGCTGGACAGTAGGCTACCGCGAAGAAATCATTAAGACATTTGAGCAAGATGTTTTTCCGTTTATTGGGAAACGTCCTATTAATGAAATCAAACCTTTAGAGCTGCTTGAGGTATTGCGGCGAATAGAGAAGCGCGGAGCACTGGAGAAAACCAGAAAAGTGCGGCAAAGATGCGGCGAGGTCTATCGCTATGCGATCATAACTGGCCGCGCTGAATACAATCCAGCACCTGATTTATCAATTGCTCTCGCTGTCCCGAAGCAAAAACACCATCCATTTTTATCCGCCGAAGAGATGCCTCATTTCGTTAGAGATCTTGAAGCATATACTGGCAGCATCATCACGAAAAATGCGACAAAAATAGTTATGCTTACCGGTGTTCGTACTCAAGAGATGCGCTTTGCAACTTGGGATGAAATTGATTTGGACAAAGGGATTTGGGAAATCCCCGCAGAACGAATGAAAATGCGCAGGCCTCACATTGTCCCTTTATCTACTCAGGTAGTTGATCTATTCAAGCAGCTCAAACCTATTACAGGCCATTACCCTTATATCTTTATTGGCAGGAACAACCGCAGCAAACCGATATCGAAAGAAAGTGTTTCACAAGTGATTGAGTTACTTGGTTACAAAGGCCGCGCTACAGGTCATGGTTTTCGCCATACCATGTCAACAATATTGCATGAACAGGGATTTGATAGTGCGTGGATTGAAATGCAGTTGGCGCATGTGGATAAGAACAGTATTCGTGGAACTTATAATCATGCGCTGTATCTTGAAAAGCGTAGAGGAATGATGAACTGGTATGGTGATTATATTTATCCGAAATCGTTGCCTACATCACTATTAGAAAAATAGCTAGGATTCGCAACCATGTTAGCAATATTCCTAACATCAGAACCAAACTGGTAAAACGAGCATACCACTTCATAAGCCCTCAATTGTTTATAAGATCTCTCTTGGAATTTTTCAGGAAGACCTAAAATAATTGATTTGTGGTTACAGAATTTCAAATTGCCATGAAATTTTATTATTTTTTTTGCAATATTCATCAAAGTACTGATAAATGAAAATTCGATATCATAATACATTTTCAATCTATAAGCATTTTTCAACTTACGTGCACAAAGAAGAACCTTCACTTCCCCTTTGTTTATCCATCCGTGATGATATAACTGTTTAAATATCTCCTCCCAAGCGAAAATATAAATACCTTGAGAAGCAAATTTTCTTATAGATATATTTCTAATGCTTGTAATCAATAAATCATTAACGAAAAGTAATGAAAATTTATTTTCTGGAAGTGTCTCTAATAGCTCTAAAACATCAATATTACTATCTATTTCATATTGATAATCATTTTTAGCTTTCCATAAAAAATTAACTTTTTCATATATATCAAAATCACCACTAATAACCTTTCCTTCATCAATGACATGCTTTAAGAAGAGGCTGCCAGCACTTGCTAAATACATAGCTTTTTGTTCATTCATTACTGTTACATCATATCCTAAAAATTGAAATTTCCTTTTTTCCTCTTTGGCATATTTCCAACCATTATGTATCAGTAGCAGATCCCGATCTGAATAGCGGGATGCGACACCGTTATGTCTGCTGCCATATTCAATAGCAATCATTACTTTATAATCCTATTAAACAAGGCACTTACAGTGAAACTCAATAGAGAGATCCCTAAAAGCACATTTGCAATTATTAACCATCTACCAATACATGTAGGATTACCAAAACCAGATGCACCTAGTGTTAGCATAGTTGTAACTGTAAAATATATTGATTGGCTGAAACTATTTATCCCACCTGAGTCGAAAATGAAGTCACCAAGCAATCTATTTATTACAACCAACAATACAAATATTATAGAAGTTGTTAGCACTAAATTCCTCAATCTATAGCCATACCCAAACAACTTACCATAAAATTTTAAAGCTATTTTCTTAGAGTAAAATACAAATATATTTTCATTACTTTTTCTCTTTTTGTAATTTTGAACATACAACCAATCATTGAAATAATATTCAGCCTCTGCCTTATAAGCTTTTTGCGATTCTTCTTTATAAAGCAATCTTAATTGATCAAAAAGCCAGACGGCTACATTAGCATATTTATCATCACAGACAGCATTTTTAAACTGCCCCGGTTTAGCATAACAAGATGTGTTAAATTTAGCTCGAAAAAAATTACAACAGTTAAAACTGCAACTATGAAAACGAACACCATCAAATATTGAATATATAAACAAGCAGTTCTTAAAAACACAACGTTCAAATGTTACATCTTTCAGCTCTGTTTTTGAGAAAGATACATTCTCAAATGTTACTGAAACTATTTTTTTAGAGGTCAAGTTATTAGGCATATACATTATATTATTAATATGCCGGGCTTGACTTAATAGTTTGAAAAATTCATCTTCTGTTTCCATTTTTGTAAATGGCGCTGAAATTTGAAAAAAATCATCTTTCATTTTACGTATCCTTAAGAATTTATCCCTACATTTAAAACAAAAAATACTATGAAGAAGCAATACTCCGAGGAAGAAACGTAATCTTTATGTCAGCATTTTGTCAATTAGTCTTAGACCATACAACTTCACCTACATGCGCCGCAAAACAAGATTCCCACAGCGGCACAATACCGTAAACCAGAACCATGGTGCTATAAAGTCAAACCTAATGAAATCCTTGCTGTCTTACGCTGCATATTAATCATGATAAAGCCGTACAATCACCCTGATCATAGAAACTATATTTTAAATCTCAGCGCGCAGTGCTTTCCCCGCCTCGCCTGCCCGCTTAACGGGGCGGTTTTAATGCAGGCGCATGAACCGGCTCAGGCCGCGCCGGGACTGGTGCGGGAAGGGGTAAAAAAGGTGAATAAACACATGCAAAACCATGCACCCTGTGGATGCATGGCGTAATTCAGGAAAAATAGCGGGATTTTCGGTGATTTTCAGGCGGGGTGCTGCGCGG
Organism: Phytobacter palmae; assembly: GCF_039409775.1. Classification (NCBI taxonomy): domain Bacteria; kingdom Pseudomonadati; phylum Pseudomonadota; class Gammaproteobacteria; order Enterobacterales; family Enterobacteriaceae; genus Phytobacter; species Phytobacter palmae. Next base: position 399,945 of record NZ_JBCIVJ010000002.1, read on the forward strand.
CCATGTCTGCACACCGGCGCGCATAAATCTGGTTCTGTGCAGGCGTATATTTTTCCTGATTATCTGCCCGCGAAGCCGCGTCAGGCCTGTGTCCGGCGGCGGTTAAAATGTCATTATCCTGCGCACAATAATTTATTTCCTGACCGGTGCTCAGCCATGCGGCCAGCGCATCACGCAGATACGTGGTTGCGCGGTCGAGGGCGCGACGTTTAATAAAGTCCGGCTGGCCGTTGAGCGCTTTTAATTCCGGGGCCAGTACGGCGGCCAGTGTGGCCCCGTGCTCCTGCATAAATCCCTCGAGGCCGTTTTGTATGCTGACGTGCTGTAAGGTTTCATGCGAGCGGATATAGCGACCGGCGGCCCGGTTAATCTGCCATTTATTCACCTCAATGCGCCCGCGCAGAGCCGCCACCCTGACCGGGCAGTTTTCACTGTCACCGGAAAGATGGTCGTCCAGTGCCTGCTCTGCCTTTTCCCGTTCCGTTTTCAGGTTAAGCCAGGCGGTTTTGTCGGCCTGACAGATGTCAAAGGCCTGCTGTGGTGTGAGTGTGGTCAACGGTGTTCTCTCCCGTGGTCTTTAACAGTGTATGAGAGGGTGTATTTACGGTGCCGGTGGACTGTCCGGCTCCGGGGACGGTACAAGCACCCCGGCACGTATCACCCCGTCAACCGATTCGGTGGTACGGAACGTGGCCGAGCATTCAATATTCCGGCACTGGTGATAGCGGCGTTTGACGTTTTCCGACAGGTAGCTGCTTGTGCGCGAATGGGCGGCGTGTTTGCAGAACGGGCAGTGAAACATGATTTATACCCCCGTCCCGTTAGCGGCTTTTTTTGCGGCCAGTGCCTGAGCGAGTTGCGTACGTCTGGCCGGGCTGTTATAGAGCTTCATATCCACCCCCGTCAGTGCCGGGCGGTACAGACCGGTGACGGACAATACCGGCTCCTGTGCCATATCAAACTCGTGAACAGCCTTCATTGTCCCCAGGCCGTCCGCAAGCTCACGGGCCGCAGTGGCATATGCTGATTCGCTGCCGCTTAACTCCAGCGAACGGATACGCAGCACAAAAGCGCGTATCAGTGCCGGGTCAATGGCTGTCAGGGCACAGGCCCATTCACCGTCGGCATACGTGGTGAATGCCGTTCTGTGTGCATCTGTGTACTGACGTGCTGACCTGCATGCGCCGAGCATCGCACTGTCTTTGTCGTCTTCCAGTTCGGCAATCAGGGCGGTGAACTCTTCCGCCAGTTCGCGGTTCGCAATGCGCTGTGAGTGTTCGGCTTTCATTTCCGGGGTGAGGTTACCGCGGAGGTTGCGGAACCGGCTGCGCCAGCTCTGTTCCGCTTCCGCGCTTTCATCCAGCGCGGCCTGCCGTTCCTGTTCACTGCGACGAATGGCCGCTTCGGTGTCATACAGTTTTTTCATGCTGGCCGTGTGGGCATCACGGGCCTGCGTGAACGCCTCCAGGGCAACGGCCACGCGCTGTTCATTCTCCTTCCTCTGCTTCTCTGCTGTCGCTTTCATGGCGGCGGCAATAATGTCTGCGGGCTTCATCATTTAAGGCTCTCCGTGTGTGTTGGCTGAGGTCATTCTGCCGTGCACCACACAACGGGGCGATTCATTAGGGTTGTGGCAGGGTTGGCACATAAGGGACATAACCCCGGCTCGCCAGAAAGAGGTCGCAGGAAACCCCACTCACCGTTTATTTTTTTACTGATAACTGTTCACTACTGTTCACCGGAAATAAAAAGATAAGTAATACAGTAAGTTAAAGGGTGAACAGTTGAGGGGGTAACTGTTCACCGACTGTTCACTACTGTTCACCGAAGCAATATTTAAATATTGGTCCGTTAATAAAAAAATGAATGTTTATTCCTGTTAATAAAGCGAAATCAAACACCATAATATATTGTACTTTCCTGTTTTCCTGACTCCTCACCACTATCCGACATTATTCAGTAATATCCGGCATCCGGTTGTTTTTTGAGCCTATGTTGTGTCAGTGGCAGACGCATTTGGCCTTGTTGCCATGACTGAAAATATGTACAAAATAGGGAGCTACCCGAAGCCGGACAGACATACCCGGCGCTGTATAAACCCAATGAGGTAGCCCGATGCACACCGCTTTTCCTTCTCCATCTCCCGCGCCACTTCCCCCGGTGATGCCCGTCCCTGACAGGACTCAGGAGCGCTTTTTACGCCTGCCCGAAGTGATGCATCTTTGTGGCCTGTCCCGTTCGACCATTTATGACCTCATCAGCCGCAGCGAATTTCCGCAACAGGTCTCTCTCGGGGGAAAAAATGTCGCCTGGGTACATTCCGAGGTCAGCGCCTGGATGGCGGACTGTATCGCCCGTCGTAACGGAGGGATGTGCGCATGATTATCCTGACCATTGGCGAACAGAAGCACACCCTTACCTCCGAAGATGCCCATCTGCTGAGTCTTGCCCTGACCTCTGTCACGGAAGGGAAAAGCGCCAGCCGGGGATACAGAGTGCGTTCACCGGCGTTCAGTGTGGAGCGTGCCGCCCCACAGGGTGAGCAGAAGCATCACCGTTCCCGCCCCGCCGGGGAAGACACGCTCACTGACTGCTGAGGTGCCGTTGTGTTAATTATTCGTTTCCCTGGCTTGCCTGCCGGGGTTTTTTACGGGTATAGTTTCCGCGCTGTCGCAAAATCGGCAGCCGGGCGTAGGAACCCGAGTTACTTATTGGCGACAACAGACGCGCCATGCGTCTTTTTTTACGTCGTTGCTCTGGCACACCCATTTTCCGGGCTGTGGTGTTTCTGCATACATCATGGTCTCGTAAGCATAATGGTGGTCCGGGCGGGGCAGCCTTCGGGCTGGCCGGTTTCCAATAAGGCCGGTATTCCTACCCCCGTCCGGGCCACCACCCATGAGTGTAGGAACTCCGGTGGTGGCAATAACCGCTACTTATTGGAGGCTGCCATCATGGCTACTATCCTCACCCCGTCACACCCGCAGTTTGTCTTTGTGTTTGCCGCCGTTCGTCGTGCAGACCGCAAGCCCCGTATCTGTATGCTCCGCACCGTCGCCAATGATGAACAGGCCGCCCGCCTTGCCCTTGTCCGTGATTACATCCTGTCGTTTGCCGGCCGCCTGCCGGTTGCGGAGGTGTGCGCATGAAAGACCTGACCCTGACCATTACCCGTGCTGACCTCCAGCATCTTGAACACCTGCGTAATGTCGGCCAGCTTGTCGGCGAACTCATGCAGGTACAGGACTGCACCACCTCCCGTCGTGACCCGGCACAACAGTTACAGCTCGCCTCCGTCATTCACCTGATGACCGCCCGGCTTGATGATGTGGTTGAGCGCTGTAATGCGCGCTGGCTCACTGAGGAGGTACGCGCATGAAACAGCTATTACCGCCTGTATTACGTGCTGCACTGTACCGCCGCGCCGTCGCCTGTGCCTGGCTGACCCTGTGCGAACGGCAGCACCGCTATCCGCATCTCACCCTCGATGCGCTGGAAAGCGCGATTGCCGCCGAACTGGAGGGCTTCTATCTGCGCCAGCACGGCGAGGAAAAAGGCCGGCAGATTGCCTGTGCGCTTCTTGAGGATTTGATGGAAGCCGGGCCGCTCAAGGCCGCCCCGTCACTGTCCTTTCTGGGGCTCGCCGTCATGGATGAGCTTTGCGCCCGTCATATCACAACGCCTGTGCTGCACTGAGGGAAAAAACAATGAACATGAACGTAACGGAAACCGTCAACCAGGCATGCGGCCACTGGCCGCGCATTCTCCCGGCGCTGGGGGTGAAGGTGATTAAAAACCGGCATCAGGCCTGCCCGGTCTGTGGCGGCTCTGACCGCTTTCGCTTTGATGATAAAGAGGGGCGCGGCACCTGGTTCTGTAACCAGTGCGGCGCGGGTGACGGCCTGAAACTGGTCGAAAAGGTATTCGGTGTGAAACCGGCTGAGGCCGCCCGGAAGGTGAACGCCGTCACCGGCAGTCTGCCGCCGGTGGCCCCGGCGGTGATTGCAGACACAGAGGCCGCAACGGAGGCCGACCGTAAAGCGGCGACTGCGCTGGCCGTAAAGCTGATGGAGAAAACCCGCACGGCCACCGGCAACACCTACCTGACCCGCAAGGGCTTCCCCGGTCATGAGTGTGTCATGCTGACGACCACGCACAACACCGGCGGCGTGACGTTCAGCGCCGGTGATGTGGTCGTGCCACTGCATGACGGGACCGGCGCGCTGGTTAACCTCCAGCTTATCAATGCTGACGGTCTCAAACGCACCCTGAAAGGCGGTGCAGTCAAAGGATGCTGCCATATCCTTGAAGGGAAAAAACAGGCCGGGAAACGCCTGTGGATAGCGGAGGGGTATGCGACCGCGCTTACCGTGCATCACCTGACCGGCGAAACCGTTATGGTGGCGCTGTCGTCCGTCAACCTCCTTTCTCTGGCGAGCCTGGCCCGTCAGAAGCACCCGGCCTGCCAGATTGTCCTCGCCGCCGACCGTGACCTTAACGGAGAAGGACAGACAAAAGCCGCAGCGGCCGCAGACGCCTGTAACGGCACGGTTGCCCTCCCGCCGGTGTTCGGTGACTGGAATGATGCGTTTGTGCGGCACGGCGAAGAGGCAACACGTAACGCGATTTATGACGCCATCCGGCCACCGGCACAAAGCCCGTTTGACACCATGAGTGAAGCGGAGTTTACCGCCATGAGCGCCAGTGAAAAGGCCATGCGGGTGCATGAACATTACGGCGAAGCGCTGGCGGTGGATGCGAACGGCCAGCACCTGTCCCGCTATGAAAACGGCATCTGGAAAATCATTCCGCCGTCCGATTTTGCCCGTGATGTGGCCGGTCTGTTCCGGCGTCTGCGCGCGCCGTTCTCGTCGGGGAAAATTGCCTCCGTCGTGGAGACGCTGAAACTGATTATTCCGCAGCAGGACACCCCAGCGCGGCGTCTGATTGGTTTTCGTAACGGCGTGCTCGACACGAAAAGCGGGATATTCAGCCCGCACCACAAATCCCACTGGCTGCGCACGCTGTGCGATGTGGATTTCACCCCGCCGGTGACAGGTGAAACGCTGGAGACCCATGCCCCGCATTTCTGGCGCTGGCTCGACCGGGCTGCCGGTGGCCGCGCCGACAAGCGCGATGTGATTCTGGCTGCGCTGTTTATGGTGCTGGCGAACCGCTACGACTGGCAGCTCTTTCTTGAGGTGACCGGCAACAGCCGGTCTTTTTTTACCTGCAAAACGGCAAAAGTGAACAGTGAAGTGTTCACTGTTCACCATGTATTCACCTGCTAACATTATGAAAATAATGAATAAAAATACCGAGCGAACAGTTTTTCCAAAAAATTTTTTTACCCTTAAACGTTATCAGGCCACCCAGTGCCAAATACGGACGTTGTTAAGTCCACACTGTATTAATTATTAGGGAACAGGTCAGACGCCATCGTTATGATGCATTGATGCATAGACATTTACGCAACAGTAGAAAAATCCTTAAAAAATCATTAAATTCATTGCGTTAATTAGCATGAGAAGCTCTTCATCATAGGTAAACATTCTCATGCATGGGGATAAACATGATGTGGACCACACTTACCCCCCTAAAAAGAGGGGAAAGTGCGCGGTTTTGTTGTACACTAAAAACCATATGGTTTTTATTATTTTTTGGATGAGATAAATGAATGTAATAACATTTAATGAAATAGAATCTACCGTAGTTGCCAATGATCAGGTTGACTCTGTTTGCATTGAATTAACAACATTTAATTATGAAAATGTCATTTCATTTGAAAACAGGAAGAAAAATAAAGAAGTTCTGGATGCATTTATTGAAATCATGAATACTGATATAAATTTTGATTAGGTAATTAGCAATGGCAGAAGCAGCGAAAAAAACACCGCAAAAACGGGATGAAAAAAAAGACTCCACGTCAGCATCGTCAATGGAATTTCTAAGTTCAAGACAATCAAAAGATATATATCTTGGATTGTGTGGATATGTTGGATGCGGCATGAGAACGTTAAACGAAATAGCCGAAGAAATATCCAAAGAATGGGGTTACAATGTTGTACATATCCGAATAAGTGCACTTCTGGAAAATCCACTTTATTTTGAGCAGGCAGCACTAACGGCATCCAAAAGCACTCAAGTTAATAGACATCTAAAACTTCAAGATACTGCCAATAAACTTCGGAAATATTACAACAGAAATGAATTACTGGCAGAAGCGGCGATTGCTGCAATCGCCCTAGAGAAGAAAAACATTGATTATATTAATGAGGACTATAAAGGCACAGTCTTCATCATTGATCAGTTCAAAAGACCAGAAGAAGTGGAGTTGTTCAGGGTCATATACCAGCACAACTTCTACTTATTAGGAATTTTGCGTGATTTAGATTACCGAATAACGAATCTCATTGCTGACGAATCGACAAAGGACGATCTCCATTTAATTATCAATATTGATAATAAATCTTCTGATCCACATGGACAAAGAACCGGAGAAACTATTCTTGATTCAGATTTTTTCATTAAAAATAACTTCAGTCAAAAAAGTGAACTAAAGAAGAAGGTTGAACGTTTTTTTGGCCTTATTCACGGTAAAAACGGTTTGACACCGACATTTAATGAAAAAGGCATGTATGCTGCTTTTTCAACATCATTACAATCAGCTTGTCTGTCGCGTCAGGTAGGGGCTGCACTGTTTGACGATGAAGGTAATCTGCTCGCAGTAGGCAAGAACGACGTACCTAAAGCTAGTGGCGGATTGTATAGTAGTGATGACTTTGATAACGATCATCGGTGCGTTCACAAAAGTGGTAAGTGTTATAATGATACGAACAAGCTTAAAATCAAAGAACGCATAAAAAACGTACTATCCAATGAAGTAAGTGCTGTGTTAGGCATTTCCGCTGGACAAGCGGTTGCAGATATTAATCTGAACCGACTTTTAAACAGCTTAGATAAAATTGCAGAAAGTATTTACAAAGACAGTAAAATTTCAAGCGTGATGGAGTACTCCAGATCAATTCATGCTGAAATGGACGTAATTACTTCAATGGCCAGAAAACAAAATGGCGATACTAAAGATAAAATTCTTTATACGACTACCTATCCCTGCCATAACTGTGCAAGACATATTGTCGCTGCTGGAATAAAAAAAGTAGTATATATAGAGCCATTTGATAAAAGCCTTGCCCTTGACCTGCATAATGATGCAATAACAAAGAATGAAGAATCATCTAAAGTGATATTTTGTGACTTTGAAGGTGTATCACCACGTCGCTACAATAAATTTTTCAGACCAACAGATGAACGCAAAGATGATAAAACAGGGACTGCGAATAAATTTAATGTCCGCTACAAAAACCATATAGATGTTCAATATCTTGATGATTACAGAAAATATGAGTCAGCGGTTGCCAAGAAATTCATAACGGAAGTTGCCAAACCGGAACCACAATAATAAGCCCCCCTATCCTTATTACTGTAAGGATAGGGAGAGGGATTTTTATAACTATCATGGCTTGCTCTTCATCGATTGGCAAACCAAGATGTTAGTAGTAACCGATAATCATCGTCATTTTCTGACTCGGTTGGTCTGCTTCTCGCTCGCAGCAGATTATAACGCTTGTATCTATAGCAGCGGAGATGAACAGTAAAGTGTTCACTGTTCACCAACCATTCACCTTATAACCTCATGAATATTATAAATAAAAGTGCGTAGTGAACAGTGTGAACAGTTTTTCTAAAAAAAAGTTTTTTTGATAAGAACGGTCGCTGGTGCTTTATCTATAGATAGCTTGTCAGTCAAGCAAATGTGTATAAGAATATGTATAATAAATAATTATATCCCTATAAAGATTAATAAAAACAATAAGATAAAACCACAACCCCACTCCTGTGATCTTCCGCCAAAGTTCCTCATAAATTTCCTGCCCTTATCTTACTTATCAAATAAAAAGACGGTATCTCATTTTATTTAAACTTACCGAATGATTTATCACCAGAATTAAAATCAAAATGTATTGATAAAGCATTTGAGTTGATATCCCCCGGAACTCATCCTGACTTTTAAAATGCCCTCATCAGATCATTGCGACACCAGCACGCCAGGTTGACGCTTTCCAGCAAGGGACTCGTGAAGCGGGGTGCGACACCGGATGTCTGGTGAGTTCGTTGCCCCGGTAAGCACAGCGCCACCGGGGTTACAGTGTCTGCAAATGCGCTCAAAACATGTTCTATTTTTTTGAACGTTATCGGCAAATGGTTTAGATTTTCATCACCCAATGGTCGGTCTATTATTCATCACATCAGGGCAACACGCCCTATCCCGAACAAATAACTTAAGGAACACGACCATGAAATCCATCAAAACTTTCGTTGCAGTTGCCGCTCTTTCCGTAATGTCTTTCGGTGCTTTCGCTCAGAGCGTGACCGCAAGCTCCTCCACCATCGACGGTGCAGAAGCGAAAATCGCCGCCCAGGCACACCAGGCCGGCGCCTCTTACAAAATTACCGAAGCAACCGTGAACAACGTTGTTCATATGACGGCTGAACTGAGCAAATAAGGCGAATGGTCGCAGAGGGAGCTGCCGGACAGGTCGCCGCGAGGCGGCCGGTTTCGCCCTCTGACAGAAAACCCTTCTGGCCCCTTCGGGGGCTTTTTTGCGTTTACGGTTTGTGAATATTGCGCGGCGGGTTCCAGGATGCGGCATAAACGCCTTATCCGGGCTACAGCTGCTTTTTACGTCTGCAATCCGGTAGTGCTCAATATACGGACATCTTACGACGTAAATAGAGTAACCTTATTAACCCTGGTTGGGTGACGACAGGCACCCATCATTTACATGTTAAAAGGTTGCCTCAAGATGAAAACTATTGTCGCCTTCATGACATCTTTACTATTTACGATATCTTTCCCTTTATTCGCCGCTGAAAAAAAATCTGCCGAAACCTGTAAGCCGCAGGCAATTTCGGAAGCAAAAAAACTTCTGGCTTTTTATCGTAATAATGATGACAGGGTGGAAATCGATGACCATGTCACCCCGCTGGCAAAAATCCAAAATCCGCAAAATAAATCACAATATTTCGATGTATTGCAGGTGTGGGGAAATATCTATAAAGGGAAATATCGGATGAGATTTATCTTCCTTAATGACTGCACCCTGATGGGTGAAGAAATCCTCGAATACGCTAATCCATAACACTGCTGTCTCGCTTCCCGGATGCGGCGTAAATCGTCTTCTCCGGGTTAGAGTTGCCCCGGTCATACAGCAGAGCAACCGGGGTTACAGTGTCTGCAAATGCGCTCAAAACATGTTCTATTTTTTTGAACGTTATCGGCAAATAGTTTAGATTTTCATTACCCAATGGTCGGTCTATTATTCATCACATCAGGGCAAAACGCCCTATCCCGAACAAATAACTTAAGGAACACGACCATGAAGTCCATCAAAAATTTCGTTGCAGTTGCCGCTCTTTCCGTAATGTCTTTCGGCGCTTTCGCACAGAGCGTGACCGCAAGCTCCTCCACCATCGACGGTGCAGAAGCGAAAATCGCCGCCCAGGCACACCAGGCCGGCGCCTCTTACAAAATTACCGAAGCGACCGTGAACAACGTTGTTCATATGACGGCTGAACTGAGCAAATAAGACCGAATGGTCGCAGAGGGAGCTGCCGGACAGGTCGCCGCGAGGCGGCCGGTTTCGCCCTCTGGCAAAAAACCCTTCTGGCCCCTTCGGGGGCTTTTTTGCGTTTGCGGTCTGGTGAATATTGCGCCGTCTTGTCAGACTACATTGCTCACTGTTATCTGTTTATTAATCAATACCTTCCCCACCCTACCTTATTTTGTAGGCTTCGCAATTTCACAGATTGAAATTTCACGATTGAGACGTAAAACAGCACTATTATCCGAAAATAAACGCCAGTTACGCCTGCATCCAGTCAAAAAAACTCGTCTTTAATAACCAGCTGACTTAGCGGAAATTTTCTCCCTAAAGAAAATATGGAGATGCCGATAACGGATACCAGGGAAGATTTTGTGAGCCAGGTAATGATTAGCCTTAAAACTAATGTCTCAGCGCTAAATGTCCAAAAGCAATCCGTCAAAAGTGCATCCTCGCTGGAAACCGCGATCCGTCGCCTTTCTTCCGGGATGCGTATTAACAGCGCCAGCGACAACGCCGCGGGACAGGCCATCTCCAACCGCTTAACCAGCCAGCAAAACGGGCTTAAGCAGGCGCAGCGTAATGCGGGTGATGGCTTATCGATGATTGATACGGCGGAAAGCGCGCTCAATGAGGTGAACAACCGGTTACAGCGTATCCGCGAATTAACGGTGCAGGGACTGAACGGCACTTACTCACAAACCGATTCCGATGCAATTCAGGCAGAAATTAACCTCAACCTCAAAGCTATCGACCAGATTAATAGTTCCTCGCAGTTTAACGGCATTTCACTTTTAAATGGCAGCGCAGGAAAAGTCGGTTTTCAGGTGGGCGCGAACGACAACCAAAAGATCGATCTCGATTTATCCGCACCCGGCTTTAGCGTCAATGAAATTGGCTTAAAAGATCTGGTGATCAGAGGCATCAGTAACAACATCGTCGATACCAACGGTTACAACAGCACGGCTTACAATATTTCTCTGAACAGCAGTGCGGTCACAGTCAATTATGCAGCGTCAGGGTTATCCTCGCCACAGCTGGTCAGAAGCACGGCCAACGGTCAGTATTATATTCAGGGTACAGATACCAACGGCAACGCGGCTTTTCTGCCAGCCATCTACCACGCGGACTGGGATACTCAGGCCGGGAGCGGTACAGTCTCGATTTCGGCCACCAGCGCGACCAAACTTTATAGTGATGTCAGCCAGATATCCTCCCGCACCATTACCACACTTAATGCGGTCGATACCAACGGTGCGACTTTAAGCGGCGCAACGCTGACCAAGTCAAACGGCCAGTATTACATTGAGCAGGATGATTTTTACTATCCCGCCACGCTGAGTTTTGGTACATCCGGTGCTGTGACCGCCACCATGACCAGCAACAGCGGATTGCTGGATACCCAATTGCCTGTCCTGCCGACCACTGTCACGACCACACCGGCCATCGATACCAGTACCACGGCCACCACCTTTACGGATGCCAATGGTAATTCGGTGGCGGGCAGGCTGGTGAAATCCGGTAGCCAGTACATGATGGAAGTCAGCGACGGTAGCGGAAGTTACAGGTATTACCCGGCAACGGTGAATGCGACGACAGACGGTACGACAACGTCATTAAGCGTAACGGCCACCAGCAACACCAGCCAGAATGGATTTACCGCCGTGACCAGTGTTAGCGGGACGTCGCATGTGACGCTGGACCCCGCACATGTGGAAGTGAACTACACTGACGCTGATGGTAATGTTTTCAACGATGTACTGCGTCTGGATAGCGACGGCAACTATTATATGAACCTGCCCGCCAGCACCACGTATGGCGCGAAGACATCCACGCTGGCCGTGCAAAACGACCTGACCAACACCTTCTATCTGAAAACACTTAACGGTATTGGCGCAGTGCAGATCTATTACACAGCCGCAATGGGTTCCAGTACGGATGCATCAAGTAATTACACCACCCTGAATATCCGGGAAGTGGGTTCGGAAATTCGCTTACGTAACCCGGAAAACCCGCTTGCTGCTATTGATAACGCCATCAGTAAGGTGGATACGCGTCGCACCGAGCTGGGTGCCGTCGCCAATCGATTGACATCCGTACAAAATGCGCAGAGTAATGCCGCAGCTAACATAGCGGCGACACGTTCCAGAATTGAAGATGCGGATTACGCCAGCGAGGTTTCCGCGATGACCAGAGCACAGATTTTGCAGCAATCCAGCATGCAGGTACTGGTCAAGGCGAATATGACGCCAGAGGTCGTTTTGTCGCTGCTTAAGCAATGATCTTATTTACCTTCACCGAGGGAGAAATAAGTTTTTTTAAGAGGAATGTTTTTTCTCATTCCTCAATTTTCTCTCTTTGCGTCACAAATCCCATAAATAGAAACTAAATATATTCCTAAAGCGGCTTTTAAATATTAAAAAACAAACATTTCCTCTTATTATTAGATTAACCCTTAACTTTAACGAGGAATAATAACGGAAATACATTCACATCATAAGTGGATATAAGCATATTCATAGGTTATATCAATAGCTCTCGCCAGACATTTATATTTAGTCATACCTTCGCCCTGTAAAAATACAGGGCAGATTAATCAAAACCCATTCAGGGAGGTTGGGTATGAAGATTCTCTTTTCCCCGGCGCTTTCATTTGCGTTATTTCTCTCCTCGGCTCAGGCTGGCATTGTGATTGACAGTACACGGGTTATCTATCCTGCAGACAAAAGAGAAGTGACTCTCGGTATGACCAATCTTGCGGATACTCCCCGTCTGATCCAGGCCTGGATAGATAGCGGAGATCCTGAGGCCTCCATCGTTAAAGCGACCGTGCCTTTTATTGTTACCCCACCCATTTTCCGCCTGGATGCCGGTAAAGGTCAGACTCTGCGTATTCTCTTTACCGGCGGCAACGTACCGCAGGACAGAGAATCCGTCTTCTGGCTTAACGTGCAAGAAGTACAGCCAAAGCCTGCCGGAAAGGCTAACAGAACAAAGGATTATGTACATTTTTCCGTGCGATCATGCTTGAAAATTTTCTACCGCCCGCAGGGGCTTCCCGGCTCGCCAGAGCAGGCTATCTCCGCCCTGCGCTGGCACGCGGTGGACGGTGGGCTTGAATGTGAGAATCCATCGGCCTTTAACGTATCCATTAATAATATCCGGATCGCAAGTGACGCAGATAATAGCGGCGACAGGCGCAACGGTATGTGTCCGGCGAAGGGCACAAAAATGTTTTCATTTAAAAAAACAGAAACAGAGGATAATAAAAAATTATCACTCAGCATAATTAATGATTACGGTTATTTTGTTAAACACGATACCACATACACTAAATAATAATATAATTTAAAAGGAATTAAAATGATAACTAAAATTCTATTAAAAGTATCCGCACTATTCGGAATCATGTCTGTTAGCCCATTCACCTGGGCTGGCTGTAATGTCTCAGGTGGTACTTATAGTTATTCGGCAACGCTACCAACACAAACATTTAATATTCCGAAAAATAAAGCAACTGGCCCCATTGGTAGTGTGATGTCAATCGGCGCGGGTGTCAGTAGGACGATTTCCTGCTCTGGCGGCGCTACCTATACACATTTAAAGTTTGGCACTGCCTTAACACCCTCATCTTTTTCTGGTATCTACAAGACAAATGTTGAAGGGATCGGAATTAAAGTCTGGGATGACTTCCTCGGTACGGTCATTGTGGATAATGATATTAAACGATGGTACCTGGTCTCGGGCGGATACAGTTATAGTGGTGGTGCATGGCTTACCAATATCAAAGCGCAGTACTACATTATTGGTCCCGTATCAGCAGGAACAGTTACCCCGAATATTACTGTGGAAGCATGGGCGAATACTGCGACCACCACGAGTGGTGGTGCCCGATATAACATGCTTACTATGACAGGCTCAGCAGTGATCAAAGCCGCAGCCTGCGAAACCCCCGATATCAGCGTTGATATGAAAAAACACGCCAGCGCTGATTTTCCCTCCGTCGGCTCCACCAGCGCGGCCACGCCGTTTAACTTTACTATCAACAACTGTGATGCGGGCATGACATCGGTCAGTTACACCTTTAAACCCGCAGCAGGCGTAACCCTCAATGGCACGGGAGCCGGGCAGTATATCAGCCTGAAAAGTGGTTCGACGGCCAGCGGGGTGGGTGTCCAGGTTCAGTATGAAAATGGCACCAACGTCCCCTTTAACACTAAAACCAAATTTACCGGCTATAGCGGTGCAGGCAACTACACCATTCCCATGCGGGCCCGCTATATCCGTACCGGGATAGTCAAAGGCGGCACGGCCAATTCAGCCGTAGAGTTTGAAATGGCCTATGAATAGGCTTAGTTGTTAAATTTCCCCTCTCGCTCAGGGAGGGGAAGAAAGGCGGCTCTTCGCCGCCTCATCTCGCTCGGGCAACAAGCCATTATTCAAAACCTCGCCACAGATCACGTTTCCCTGCCCTAACTCGGTTCAGCCTGTTGAACCACATGTATTCTCCCCTGAACAGGATAGATAAACTTTTATTCAATCAATAGAGGAGCCGTTATGGGCGGTAAAGGATGTAATTCACTTATTCGGGCTGAGAAAATACTGACCTACATTGCCTATGTTGGCGCAGCGAGCTTTATGGAGCTTCTACGGGAATTTCAGTACCCAAAGAGCAGCCTGCTGAATTTATTAAATGTCATGGTTGATTGCGGATTTCTGACGAAAAGCGATCGTAACCAGTATTCACTCGGCATTAAAAATTATGAACTTGGTTGTCAGGCATTACACCGCAAAAATATTTTTGAGGTGACCAAGCGCCCGATGCAGGAGCTTTCGCAAAAAAGCGGACTGGTCTGTCATTTAGGGGCCATAGAAGATTGCTACGCCATTTATCTCGATAAAGTGGAAAGTCCCGGTTCCGTACCAACGAAAAAAAGCTGGATTGGTAAGAAATTAGAATTACATATCACGGCGCTCGGCAAAGCGTTACTCGCCTGGAAGCCCCGTGAAGAGATGGATTATTTTCTGGATGCGTTAGCGCTCACCAAACACACTGAAAATACCTTTACCGATAAAAGGTTATTTCGGGAAGAGTTGCAAAAAACGCGTCTACGTGGATGGGCCATAGACAATGAAGAATCAACCTATGGCGCAGTATGTCTGAGTATGCCGGTATTCAATATGTATAACCGGGTTAATTATGCGATCTCACTGTCGGGTGATCCGGTGGTGTATTCAGGAAATAAGATCGATGGTTATCTCGAATTGCTTCGCCAGTGCGCCGGGCAAATATCATATGGGCTGGGATACCGGAGTGAAAGTGAAAACCTAAGAAAAGGAAACTGATGTAATGAAAAAGTTCAGGGGAATTATTCCGCCGGTCTCCAGCACCTTTGATAACGACGGAAATATCGATAAAACAGCCATGAAAGCGGTCGCTGATTTTCTGATTGAGAAAGGGGTCGACGGACTGTTTTATCTGGGGACCGGCGGGGAATTCAGCCAGATGAACACCAGCCAGCGGATGGCGCTTGCCGAAGCGGCGGTCGCCACGGCGGATAAGCGCGTTCCGGTATTGATTGGCGTGGGTTCTCCCTCCACCGACGAAGCGGTAAAACTGGCGCAGCATGCTGAGGTCTGCGGTGCGGATGCCATTGTTGCCATTAACCCCTATTACTGGAAAGTCGCCCCACGCAACCTGGACGATTATTATCAGCGCATCGCGCGCAGCGTAAAGCTGCCAGTGATCATCTATAACTTCCCCGACCTTACCGGTCAGGACTTAACCCCTGAGACCGTCAAACGTCTGGTCCTGCAAAACGACAACATCGTTGGCATTAAAGACACCATCGACAGCGTCGGCCACCTGCGCACGATGATTAACACCGTCAAAGCGGTGCGCCCGGATTTCTCCGTGTTCTGCGGCTATGACGACCATCTACTCAACACGTTGCTGCTGGGTGGTGACGGGTCGATTACCGCCAGCGCCAACTTCGCGCCGGAATTATCCATCGGCATCTATCGCGCCTGGCAGGAAGACGATCTCGCCACGGCCGCCACGCTCAATAAAAAATTGCTCCAGCTACCGTCGATTTATGCGCTGGAAACGCCGTTTGTCTCGCTCATCAAATATGCCATGCAGTGCGTGGGGCTCCCGGTGAATACGTATTGCCTGCCGCCGATCCTGGAAGCATCGACGGAAGCAAAAGAAAAAGTCAGGGCGCTCCTGTCCTCTCAGGGAATTTTAAAACAATAAGGGGAACACCATGTCTGTTCGCGAAATATTTGATAACGACAACCGGGAGATTTATCACGTCAGGACGCATGCCGCAGGCCCGCAAGGCGAGCTGCCTCTGACGCCGGATATGCTGATCAACCGACCCAGTGGCGATATTTTTGGTATGACGATGAATGCCGGGATGGGCTGGTCGCCAGACGAGCTTAACCGTGATGGCATTCTGCTACTGAGCACGCTGGGCGGGCTTCGCGGGCCAGACGGGAAACCTGTCGCGCTGGCGCTTCACCAGGGTCACTATGAGCTGGATATCCAGATGAAAGCGGCAGCGGACGTTATCAAACACCATAACGCCCTGCCTTATGCGGTCTATGTCTCCGACCCATGCGATGGTCGTACCCAGGGCACGACCGGGATGTTCGATTCGCTGCCCTACCGCAACGACGCCTCGATGGTAATGCGTCGCCTGATTCGCTCCCTGCCGGATGCCAAAGCGGTGATTGGCGTGGCGACCTGCGACAAAGGGCTGCCCGCCACTATGATGGCGCTCGCCTCTCAGCATGACAAAGCCACGGTGCTGATCCCAGGCGGCGCGACGCTGCCTGCGCTACACGGCGAAGATAACGGCAAAGTGCAGACCATCGGCGCGCGTTTTGCCAATGGCGAATTGTCGTTGCAGGGCGCTCGCCGGGCAGGATGCCAGGCTTGCGCATCATCCGGCGGCGGCTGTCAGTTCCTGGGCACCGCGGGCACCTCGCAGGTGGTGGCCGAAGGGTTAGGGCTGGCTATTCCTCACTCCGCCCTGGCGCCATCAGGCGAGCCGGTGTGGCAGGAAATTGCCCGCGCTTCCGCCCGCGCGGCGCTGCAACTGACCCACAAAGGCATCACCACGAAGGATATCCTTACCGATAAAGCCTTTGAGAATGCCATGATGGTCCACGCGGCATTCGGTGGCTCCACCAACCTGCTGCTGCATATCCCGGCGATCGCCCATCAGGCGGGCTGCCACATCCCGACCGTGGAAGACTGGATCCGCATTAACAAGCAGGTGCCGCGCTTAGTGAGCGTGCTGCCGAACGGCCCGGTCTATCACCCGACGGTCAATGCCTTTATGGCGGGCGGCGTGCCGGAGGTGATGTTGCATCTGCGAAGCCTGGGGTTACTGCATGAAGATGTCATGACCGTCACCGGTAATACCCTCAAGGAAAATCTCGACTGGTGGGAGCAGTCCGAACGTCGGCAGATTTTCAAAGAGCTGCTATTCAAGCAAGAACAGGTCGCACCGGAAGATGTCATTATGTCGCCGCAACAGGCCGCGAAACGCGGACTGACGTCCACCATTACCTTCCCGGTAGGCAATATCGCGCCGGAAGGTTCGGTAATTAAGTCCACGGCCATTGATGCCTCTGTAATTAATGAAGAGGGCGTTTATTACCATAAAGGCGCGGCGAAGGTATATCTCTCGGAAAAAGCGGCCATTTACGATATCAAGCACGACAAAATTAAAGCGGGCGATATTCTGGTGATTATCGGTGTTGGTCCCTCCGGCACGGGAATGGAGGAGACATATCAGGTTACCAGCGCGCTAAAACATCTGTCATACGGTAAACATGTCTCGTTAATTACCGATGCCCGCTTCTCCGGTGTCTCAACCGGTGCCTGTATTGGCCACGTGGGGCCAGAAGCCCTGGCGGGAGGACCGATTGGTAAATTACGTACCGGAGATATTATTGAAATTAAAATCGACTGCAAACAATTGCATGGGGAGGTGAATTTCTTAGGAACCGATATAGATAATATTCTGCCATCTCGTGAGGAGGCGGCTGCATTATTAAATGCCCGCAATAGTCATCCGGATTTAATGCCAGACCCGGAATTACCGGACGATACCCGTCTCTGGGCAATGCTCCAGGCAGTAAGCGGCGGTACGTGGCGCGGCTGTATTTATGACATTAATAAAATTAGTGAAGCACTACAGGACTATATTAATAAGCCCTGAGTTAAGTCATACCCATTATTAAGTTTTTTATTATTCGACTGCCTGGTTCAGGCAGTCTGGTAGCTCACATCTGTATCCTGGAAAGAGAGGACGTTATGCCACTATTTATCGTCGTGGCAGGTATTGCTGTACTCCTGCTTTTAACTATAAGAATAAAATTAAATACTTTTGTTTCGTTAATTATCGTCTCAATCGGGGTCGCCATCGCCAGTGGAATGAACCTGAATAAAGTTGTTGCTTCGGTCGAATCAGGGCTTGGCGGTACGTTAGGTCATATAGGTTTGATATTTGGCTTCGGCGTGATGCTCGGGCGTCTGTTATCTGACGCTGGCGGCGCGCAGCGCATCGCGCTGACCATGCTGAAATATTTCGGCGCAAAGAAACTCGACTGGGCGGTGGTCTGTTCGGCGTTTATCGTCGGTATTGCGCTCTTTTTCGAAGTTGGCCTGATTCTGCTGGTACCTATTATTTTTGCTATCGCCCGCGAAGCAAAAATATCGCCGATGTATATGTGCGTGCCGATGCTTTCCGGTTTGCTGGTCGCGCACGGTTTCCTGCCGCCGCATCCGGGACCGACCGTGATCGCCCGTGAATATGGCGCAGATGTCGGTATGGTCTTGATTTACGGTATTATCGTGGGCATTCCGACCTTTATTCTCTGCGGCCCGCTGTTGAATAAAGTGTGCCAGCGATTGATTCCGGATGCCTTTAAAAAAGAGGGCAATATTGCCTCTCTCGGTGCCACCAGGAGCTTTACCGAGAGCGAAATGCCAGGGTTTGGCATTAGCTTTTTGACCGCCATGCTGCCGGTTATTTTGATGGCGCTGGTGACCATTATGCAGATGGCGCGCCCGAAAGACGCAGGCGATCCTGGCATGCTGTATAACATCTTCCTGTTTCTGGGGAACTCCACCATCGCCATGCTGATTTCGCTGTTGTTCGCGATTTACACCATGGGTGTAGGGCGCGGGAAAACCATTTCGGAACTGATGGACTCCTGCAGTAAAGCGATTGCCGGAATTGCCGGTCTGCTGTTGATTATCGGCGGCGGCGGTGCGTTTAAACAGGTATTGATTGATTCCGGAGTAGGTCAGTACATTTCCACGCTGGTATCAGGGATGGATATCAACCCCATTCTGATGGCCTGGGGTGTGGCGGCATTTCTGAGGATCTGCCTGGGTTCAGCCACAGTGGCGGCGATCTCCACCGCCGGGCTGGTTATTCCATTGCTGGCGGCGCATCCCCACACCAATCTGGCGCTGATTACGCTGGCAACGGGGGCAGGTTCCTGCATCTGTTCACATGTGAACGATGCCAGTTTCTGGATGATTAAGGATTTCTTCGGCCTGACCACCAAAGAGACGTTGTTGTCCTGGACGCTCATGTCAACGCTGCTCTCCATCTGCGGCCTGCTGTTTATCCTGTTAGCGAGTATGGTGATGTAAGTTATGTCCCCATCCGGGGGATCTGCTCCACCGTCAGGCTGCCTGCCGCGTGGGCATCTCCCCCACCCTCCCTCTTCCTCAGGAAGAGGGAGCAAATCGCGCAGACTCCCTCAGAGAGACTGAATAACAGGCTTTCATTTCATCATCACCTTCATCGCCCCGTTCTTTATCCTTGCCAAATTAAAGAGAAAAGCGCAGCAACGGTTGTACTTTTGGCAGCAAATTACCCCGGTTCTCCCGTGCATCTGCTGCCTTTTTACATGCTGTGCGCTCTCCTTCCTCAAAATCTACAGCGGCGCCATACGTCTGTTATTTCGACACATCGGTCCCGAAGTAGGTAGTGGATATCTTCTGGTATGTTCCGTCGGATTTAATGCCGTCGAGGGCTTTATTGATCGCTTGTTGCAGTTCCGCATCATTCTTACGAATCAGCACGCCCACCTGTTCAGCATCATTTTGCGCCGCCACAATTTTCACCGGTGCATCCGGCTTGTGTTTTTTGAAGTCCAGGAACGACAGGTTATCGTTGATAGTGGCGTCCGCGCGTCCCTGCGCAACCAGCGACACCGACTGATCAAAGCCATCTGTACCTACCACTTCCGCGCCGTATTTACGCGCCAGTTGAGCATAGTTACTGGTCAGCGTGTGGGCGGATTTCTTGCCTTTGAGGTCATCGAAGCTCTTGATCGTCGTATTATTGCTATTCACGATCAGCACCGCTTTAGAGGAGATATAAGGCTCGGAGAAAGCAAATTTCGCCTGACGCTCCGGAGTAATCGATACCTGGTTAATGACCGCGTCGTAACGTTTAGCGTCCAGCCCGGCAATCAGGCCATCCCATTTGCCTTCGACAAATTCAGCTTTCACCCCAATACGCCTGGCGATTTCACGGCCGATTTCCACATCAAACCCCACCAGTTTTCCGGAGGCGTCATGGTAAGTGAACGGCGGATAGGTGCCTTCGGTGCCGATTTTCAACACCCCGGCAGATTTGATACCGGACAGATCGTTTGCTGCAAAAGCAGCATGAGAAACGCTCAGTTGGATGGCGGTGGCCAGCAGTGCAGTAACGAATATCTTCATCATTAGCTCCTTAAAAGGTTGCCGTGTTGTTGTTTTAAATTTCCCACGAATCGGGAAGGGTGTCGGTCAGGGTGGAAATAAACAGCTGTGTTCGCGTCTTCTTCGCCTAGGTGAAGATAGCCTTTGAGGTGCCGCTCTCGACAATGTGTCCGGACTCGAGGAACACCACCTGGTTGGCAATATTGGCCGCCAGCCTTAAGTCATGTGTCGCCATGAGCATGGTGGTGCCCTCCTGGGCAAGCTGTCGCAGTACGGCCACAACCTCCAGGGATAATTCCGGGTCAAGTGCCGACGTCGGTTCGTCGCAAAGCAAAACTTTTGGCGACGGAGCCAGTGCACGGGCGATAGCCACGCGCTGCTGCTGGCCACCGGAGAGCATGGCTGGCCAGGCGTCGCGCTTATGCAGCATGCCAACTTTGGCGAGTAGCTCTTCCGCCCTCGCTTTGGCTCTGGTGAGCGGCCATTTCTGTACTACCACCAGCCCACGCATAATGTTGTCCAGCACCGTTAAGTGCGGAAAGAGCTGGAAGTTCTGAAAGACCATGCCGGTCTGCTGGCAGATACGCCGGATATCTTTTTTCTTCGGTCTGACATGTCCGTTAAATGAAATATTTTCACTGCCAATTTGCAGCGTTCCAGCCTGTGGAATTTCCAGCAAATTGACACAACGTAGCAATGTACTTTTTCCACTGCCGGAGGGGCCAATTAATGCCGTGACGCTTCCTTCCGGTAGAGTAAGAGAAATATTGTGCAGAACTTTTTGCAAACCAAAACTTTTCTCAATTCCGGATAGCGTTATCATTATTATTTTCCTTAGCCACGGTATTTCTTTCTAATCGGGTTTCCAGCTGTGACTGTAAATACGATAAGACGGAGCTGATCAGCAGATAGAGCAGTGCAGCTTCGCTATAAAGAATAAGGGGTTGATAGGTGACGGCGGCAATACGCTGCGCGGCGAGG
Organism: Phytobacter palmae; assembly: GCF_039409775.1. Lineage (NCBI taxonomy): Bacteria > Pseudomonadati > Pseudomonadota > Gammaproteobacteria > Enterobacterales > Enterobacteriaceae > Phytobacter > Phytobacter palmae. The sequence continues at coordinate 421,332 of NZ_JBCIVJ010000002.1, forward strand.
AACATCTCCGGAACCGTAATGACCGATGCCAGCGAAGTGTCTTTGACCAGCGAAATAAAGGTGTTTGATAACGGCGGCACCGCCACGCGCGCCGCCTGCGGCAAAATAATATGGCGCAGCGACTGGCTCCAGCTCATGCTGATGGAGTGCGCCGCTTCCCACTGGCCTTTCGGCACCGAGAGCAGCGTCGCGCGGATCACTTCCGATGTATAGGCACCAATATTCAGCGTAAAGCCAATTACCGCCGACGGAAACGCATCCAGCGTGATGCCCGCATTCGGCAGGGCGTAGAAAATAAGGAACAGTTGTACCAGCAGCGGCGTGCCGCGAATAATCCAGACATAAAAGCGCACCGCACTTTTCAGCGGTGCCGGACCATATAAGCGAATTAACGCCACGACGAATCCCAGAATTAATCCAAGGACGAAAGTAATTAACGTTAACGGAATAGTAAATGTCAGCCCGGCATACAGCATTGGCCAAAATGAATCTATTGCTAAAGATAACCAATCAGGCACACTTCACCTTCCCTGAAAATTATTATTTTCAGTTGTTATAAATTAAATGGCATAGATATATTTTATCAGGCAAGTCTACCACGAGGAATTTGCGGATGTATCGAGATATACCAGGAATGGATAGTTACTTTTAACAATTGCTATTTATGGGAATGCTTTTGCATTTTATGCATAAATAATACAAAGGGAGTCTATTCTGAGGCTCACAGCAGGCATCATTGAATCGTCCAGTAAGACAAACGTATTCCAGGAATACGTTCAAATTCGTGCGTATTGTTAGTGACCTGGATTAATCCCTGCGAACGAGCGTAAGCAGGGCCAGGGGGTATACCGGGTTTTGCCAGCTCTGGCTGAATTTGCCCGGAATCTGTTGCGGCTTCATGCATGGGATGTACGGCATTGCCCCGCACCTTTCTTAATGCGGGGCAATGCTTGTACGTCAAATCTGCGCCAGGCCGCCATCGACGAACAGCTCGATGCCATTGATATAGCTCGCGTCATCCGAGGCGAGGAACGCGATGGCACTGGCAACCTCAGAAGGCTGACCAATACGGCCTGACGGTACCTGTTCAGAAAGCCAGGATTTGGTGCCTTCTGCCTGTTCGCCGCCACCAAACAGTTCGTTAAGACCTGCGGTGTCCGTCAGGCCAGGGCTGACGGCATTGACGCGAATACGACGCGGTTTAAGATCCAGAATCCAGCTACGGGCGAAGTTACGTACCGCTGCTTTGGTGGCCGAATAAACGCTAAATGCCGGGGTACCTTTCACGCTGGTTGTCGAGGCCGTCAATACAATGGAGGCGCCATCTTTGAGCAGCGGCAGCGCTTTTTGCACTGTAAAGAGCACACCTTTGACGTTGGTGTTAAAAGTCTGTTCATAATGCTGTTCAGTGATTTCACCAAGAGGCGCAAAGTCGCCGCCGCCTGCATTTGCCACCAGCACATCAATCTGACCATGCTGTTGCTGAATGACATCATAGAGATGGTCGATATCGGCCAGTTGCCCCATATCGCCACGCACGCCGACCACGTTGCCGCTGATTGCCTGTACCGCGTTGTCCAGTGCTTCCTGGCGACGTCCGGTGATATAAACATGCGCCCCTTCTGCTGCGAAGGCTTTTGCTGTAGCCAGACCAATACCGCTTGTACCACCAGTGACTACCACGACTTTGTTGCTGTATCTGTTCATCTTAAGCTCCGGTTTATTCCGTTGGGTTAGTGATGATGAAGATACCAGTGGAACGATGGTGCAAAAAGATAGCAATTATGCTACCTATCGTTCTATTAAAAGAACGATGAGGTGACAATGCGTACCGATCTGAATGACTATCGCTATTTTGCCGAGGTGGTACGCCACGGCGGGTTTGCCGCCGCAGGCAGGGCACTGCACGAACCGAAATCAAAACTCAGCCGCCGAATTAGCGAGCTGGAATCTCGACTCGGTGTACGGTTGATTGAGCGAACCAGCCGCCGTTTTCGCGTCACGGAAGTGGGCGAGGCGTTTTATCAACGCTGCCGGGCTATGCTGCAAGAGGCTGAACAAGCAGAAGCGTTAATTGTGAATGCCCATTCCGAGCCGCATGGCCTGGTACGCTTTAGCTGTCCGACCGGGATGGTGGAAGTGGTTTCCGACACGCTGATGGCCTATATGCACCGCTATCCGAAGGTCCGGCTGCAAATTCTTGCTCTCGACAGGCCCGTGGATTTGATTAATGAGCGTATTGATGTGGCCCTGCGGGTGCGCACGCAGCTTAATAGCGATGCGGAACTCATCATGCGCACGCTGGGTATTTCGCACCGTATCCTGGTGGCAAGCCCGGCGCTGGCGAGGCGTGCAGGAGAGGATATCGCCACGCTCAATACCCTCCCCACTCTCAGTACCAATGATGGCGACACCGAAGCGGAGTGGCCGCTGGAAAACCGCGACAAGCAGAGCATGCTATTTCGTCATGAACCGATGATGAGTTGTAGTGATTTTGCGGCGGTGCGCACGGCGGCAAGCCAGGGACTCGGCGTGGCATTTCTGCCGGAGCACTTTTGCCATCGCGCATTAGAGAAGGGAGAGCTGGTACAGGTATTCCCGCAGTGGCGCAGCGTACCGGGGATTGTCCATCTGGTATTCACCACGCGCAAAGGGTTGCCGCCTGCGGTCAGGGCGCTGATTGATAGTCTGGCCACTTATTTTGCGACGTTGACGAGGCTGTAATCCCGGGCGGTGATGATGCTGGCACTTTTCACCCCCGTCAGCGTTAAGGCACGACAGGGGGAAAACCTCTGTCTGAGACACTCATGAATGTATCTCAGAGCTCCTTTTGATTTCCCCGACTAATCAAATCCCGGCAATGCCGCATAAACTTAACCCTGCGGTTTTTACCTTTGAGGAGAGGAAAATGAAAATTATCCGTAGTGGTTCTGTCCCTTCCGCACCCGGCCCGGAGGCTTATTTTACTGGCCGCGTACGCCTCGATTCCCCGTTCCAGACCGATGCCCCGGCACGCGTCGGTGGCGCGATTGTCACCTTTGAACCTGGCGCACGCACGGCATGGCACACCCACCCACTCGGCCAGACGCTGATCATCACCCAGGGTAAAGGCTGGATCCAGTGTGAAGGAGAACCCATCCAGGAGATGAACCAGGGCGATATCGTCTGGATCCCCCAGGATGTGAAGCACTGGCACGGCGCAACGCCAGAGAATGCAATGACCCATATCGCTATCGCCGAATCACAAAACGGCAGCCCGGTTACCTGGCTTGAGCAGGTATCGGATGAACAATATCGTCGCTAGCCTCGGCGTAGCGCCGTTGTAAATCTTGCTTAAACGCGTCACGCAGGGAAGCGGGCGAATGGATGCTGACATCCGGAAGCCAGTAGCGTAGCCAGCGAAACAGCGTGTGCGGGTCATGGATGTCGCACGAAATCGTCATGCCGCCATCGTCGTGCCGTTCCAGCAGACGCTGGGCAGGAAAAAGTGGGCGTCGGCTGACATATTTCGCTGCGTGTGGCGATATCCGTAATTGCACCTCTGTCTTTTTGCCAAAGCGAATACCCGAGCTTGCTTCAAGCTCCTCCAGCACCTGCGGATCGGCTCTGAATCGGCTTGTGCCTGGCGCAAAGCGGGAAATAAGCGCCAGCTCGAAAGCCTTTAACGTGCCCTCATCCACTGCCGCCAGATACCACAAACCATAATGATTTATTAAGCGATACGGCTGGACGCAGCGGTTTTTTTCACGGTAGTGGTACGTGACTTCCTGCCGGGCGGCAATAGCCTGATTGAGCTCGCCGATCAGAGCATCAATGGTGTAATTCTCCCGGCTGCTGACGCCATGAAAAGCGATGTTATCCCGGTTTTTCATGCTGTTACGCAGCGATTGCCCGTCCCGGCGTGGGAAAAGATGCGCAACACCCGCGAAATCAGCAAATTCCGCCAGATGCCCCGTATGCAGGGTCGGAAGCAGATGCGTACTCAGACGATAGCGACCAGGCGAAACCTGATCCAGTAAGTGGGCAAGCCGCGCCAGATCGCGATACGCGGTGCGCGCCGTAATGCCAAATTTTGTACATAACCATGCTTTATCGATGGTATTTCCCTGATAAAGGACCGAGAAAATTTCGCACAGTCGCTCAATCAGCACGTCGTGTTTCTTTGCGTGACTTTCCTTCATTGTTCCCTGTCCCCAAAGACAAGTCAGAAGGCGCTTACGCGGCGGCAATCACCTGCCGGACTTGTGCGGTAATACGTGGCGTTCATCAAAATGGTTAACGGCAGAGGCGACAAAAACTCCAACAGAACGACGGGAAAAATTGTTTCAGGTCATGCAAAACTACAATTTTTAGGTGGGAAAAGAGCACCGGATGGCACATAACCATCCGGTTTGCGCCTTACTTACCGGCGTTATTCAGTGTTGCGATATCCTCGCTCGACAGAATCAGCGATACCGCCGTCACGAAGCTCTCCACATGGGCAATTTTGGTGGCGCTGGCGATAGGCGCTGTCACACCGGGCTGGGCGATAAGCCAGGCAAGGGCTACCTCAGCGGGTTTCACGTTATGTTTCTCCGCCACCTTATCCACGGCATCCAGAATGGCAAAGCCACGTGCATTCAAATATTTGCTGATTCCCTGCCCGCGCTGGCTCTGGCTGAGATCGCTTTCGCTGCGGTATTTGCCCGACAGGAAACCCGATGCCAGGCTGTAATAGGTCACCACACCGATATTTTCCCGAATCGTTAAGTCCTGTAGTTTTCCTTCAAAACTGTCACGGTCATACAGGTTATATTCCGGTTGCAGCACCTGGTAGCGGGGCAAATCGTTGTCATCCGCCACCTTCAGGGAAGCCTGTAACTGTTCTGCATTGAGGTTTGACGCACCGACAGAACGGATCTTGCCGGCTTTAAGCAGCTTCTGGTATGCCCCCAGGGTTTCGTCATACGGCGTTTCGCTGTCCGGCCAGTGGGAGAAATACAGGTCGATATAGTCGGTTTGCAGGCGACGTAATGAGTCGTTGACTGCCTGTTCAATCCAGCGCGCGGAAAGGCCTTTTTTGCCAGGTTCCCCCAGATCAGCGCCGACTTTCGTAAAAAGGGTGACTTTTTCACGCACCCCAGGATGTGCGGCAAACCACTTGCCAATAATGGTTTCCGATTCACCGCCTTTGTTGCCTGGTGCCCACGCAGAATAAACGTCTGCGGTGTCGATAGCGGTAAAGCCCCGTTCCAGCAACGCGTCCAGTAAACTGAAACTCTGCTTCTCATCCACGGTCCAGCCAAATACGTTACCGCCAAAAACCAGCCGGGGGATTTGTAAACCCGTGGTACCTAATGAACGTAAAGCCATTCGCAAATACCTTTTCGATGACAGACTGAAACCGGCACTCCTTGCGTCGCCAGCCCGGACAACATGGGGCGCTGATTTGCGCCTTTAGCCGCATTCATCACTGAACGCGATCCCTGATTTTTTGTATGGCTTCAACAATAGTCGCCTATCGTCACATCAGGGGTTAGCAAAACGTGGCTTTTTGAACGCTGAATTTTGTCTGATGATAGACATCCAGGAACAATGTACAGTGCCGCTTATATATCAGACATGATAATCAGGACTGTGGGTGAAACGCCGGGTGGGTATGCAATAACGCAGTGATCGCGCGAAGAGGCTCGCGTAACGCGCTGTGCAACTGGCGTATCGCCGGGGAGAATTGCTTGCGGTGTGGGCAAATCAGGTTGAGGGGTGCCGCTTCGCCAGGGTGCTGCGGTAAGAGTACTTCCAGCCTGCCCGCCTGAACGTCTGCGCTGATATCAATCCACGATTTATAGACGATACCCATCCCTTCCAGCGCCCAGCGTCGGGCAACATCCGCGTCGTCGCACAGCATTCGGCTTTTAACGATCAACTGGCGACGCATGCCATCTTCCGGGAAGCTCCATTTGTCATAGACGTGGCTGTTCATGGTAAACAGCAGGCAGTGGTGATTAACGATATCGTCCAGAATTTGCGGCCTGCCATGTTGTTGCAGATAAGCCGGGGAGGCGGCCAGGACGCGGCGGTTATCTTCTGCCAGCGGCAATGCGACATAGCTACTGTTATCCAGCACGCCATAGCGAATCGCAATGTCCACCGGGTCACGGAAGACATCGCTGATTTCATCGGAGAGTGACAGGCGCAGCGAGATTTTAGGGTACTGCTGGCAAAACCGGGTGATAAGCGGCAACAGCACGTTGCGGCCAAGATCAGACGGCACGGCCACACGCAGTTCACCCTGAATGTCGTTGTCACTGCTGTGCAGGCTTTCCGCACCCGCTTGCACTACGGCCAGCATCTCCTGAGCGAAGGGCAGATATTTTTCTCCCTCTGTGGTCAAACGCAGACTGCGTGTCGATCGCACAAACAGGCGCTTATCAAGGTCGCGCTCCAGGCGATGTACGGCGGCGCTGACCTGCCCCGGCAATAGCCCGGCCTCCCGCGCCGCACTGGAGAAACTGCCCAGCGCAGCCGAGCGAACAAATAAGGTGACATCTTCAAGGCGAATCATGATTACTCCAGCCAGGCCTACGGTCTGCCCTCTTTTTGCCAGAAAAACCCACAGGCGCAAAGCACCAGGACATTATTTTCACTTTCGGAGGGAAAGTGCTGCACAGCGGAGGTGATTTATCTCGTCAGCATTTGTGTTTATTCTCGACTTACCAGACGGGGCGACAAGTCCCGAATTTATTTCATTTTCCTGCCCGGAGAGAGACGATGACTTTAGATGATGCTGTGCTTGCCCGCCATACCGTTAAAGCCTTTGAAGGTGGTAAAACGCTGCCGCAGGAGCAGATTGAGACGCTGCTGAATGTACTACAAAACAGCCCCTCTTCGGTGAACTCCCAGCCGTGGCATTTTGTGGTGGCATCGACTGCCGAAGGCCGCGCAGCGATTGCAAAATCCACCACCGGCGCTTTCATTTATAACGAACCTAAAGTGCTGAATGCTTCGCACGTTATTGCGCTTTGCATGCGTACAGATCTGGATGATCAGCACCTGCAAAAAGTGCTGGCGCAGGAGAGCGCAGATGGCCGTTTCGTCGCCGAAGGCGCGCAGGCAGGCCAGGATAAGGGCCGTCGCTCTTATGTCGATATGCACCGCTATGAATCCCGTGATATTCCGCAGTGGATGGAGAAACAGGTGTATCTGGCGCTGGGCGGCCTGCTGCTGGGCGCGGCGATGTTAGGTATCGATGCAACACCGATGGAAGGTTTTGATCAACGTGCGCTGGACCTCTCTCTGGGCCTGCGTGAAAAAGGGTTCACCAGCGTTGTACTGGTGTCGCTCGGTTACCGCAGCGAAGGTGATTTCAACGCCGCTCTGCCGAAATCCCGTCTGCCGCGTGAAGAGATCTTTACCTTTATTTGATGGTGAGTGCTGTACGCGTGCGGGTGAGACCTTCTCCCCTCACCCTTTTCCTGCCGTAATGCACGCGCTGCTCCCGTAGCCCGAATAAGGCATTACGCCGCATTCGGGTATTCCCCTCTTCTCTAAAGGAGAGGGATTGTCCTGTTTTTATGAGCTGCTTTTTCACCCCTCTTTCACCCTTCATTTGAGAGTGTCAAACTGGGCGATTTATAACCGTCAACAGTTTGCTGAGTTGTGCTTCGTGCAAACGACTGGCAAGGCAGGTAAAAATGAAAAAAGCACATAATGAAGTCAGTAAATTTCTGAGCTACGTTCTGCGCCACCAACCTCAAGCCATTGGACTGGAACTGGATAGTGAAGGGTGGGCGAACATTGATGCACTGATCGCAGGCGCAGCCGGTCATGGGCAATCACTGGACAAACAACTCATCGAAGCCGTCGTGCAGGGCAGTGATAAAAAACGCTTCGCCCTCTCCGAAGACGGGCTGCGTATTCGTGCCGTTCAGGGACACTCGACGACGCAGGTCGATATTGCCTTTACAGAAAAAAAGCCACCGGACATTTTATATCACGGCACCGCCAGCCGTTTTCTTTCCGCCATTCTTGCAGAAGGATTAACCGCACAGTCGCGACAGTATGTTCATCTCTCTTCCGATCGGGAGGTGGCCATTCAGGTCGGGCAGCGTTACGGCACTCCGGTGGTGCTGGAAATTAACGCTTTAGCCATGTTCGAGCAGGGTTATCCATTCTATCAGGCGGAGAATGGCGTCTGGTTGACCCGGCAGGTCGCGGAAGAATTTATCGGCCAGTGATCCCGGCGTAAAAAAGCCTCCGGGCGGAGGCTCTCTTTAAACGTTAGCGTTTGATCATTTCAGGAATAATTAAATCCCCGCGCACCACGCAAGAGCCCAGTACGCTCTGGGTTTTTTCGTTAAGCCACGCGACAATCCGCGCTGCCATCGCGTCCATGGAGTACTCAATCGCCGGGATTTTTGGCACACCCGGGAGGTGCAACGAGCCCGCCAGGCTAAAGACCATGATGTCGCCCGGTACGGATTTATTGAACGCCTGCAACTGCGGGATCACACGCTGTGCTTCCTGCTCATCGGCAACCAGAAGGGCATTGAAATTCAGGGTAGTGGCATTGTTGAGCAATACCTGCAACGCCACGGATGACGAGGTGTCATCCATAAAAACCAGGTTACGATTAAACGGCAGGAAATTGTTTTCCAGCGCATGTTTATAGCCGAGTAATACCTGATCGGTTGAACCGCGGGCATCCGGATGGATCAGCGCAATCTGGCGTCTTCCCTGGCTTATCAGGAAATTACAGGCCGTTTCCGCGGCGAACGCATGATCAAACTGGATGCTGTTTGGCGTATCCGACTCCGCGCAATCCACCAGAATGACATTCTCGTCGTTGATATTCAGCGGGAAGCGGGCACCAATAATTAATACATCATCGCACAAGCCGCAGGTGAGCTCTTCCAGCGCGCTCATTACCCCCGCTTTGGTATTCGCAAAGCGCAGCAGCAGATGTTTCTGGCTCTGGCTGAGGTGTTTTTCCAGCGCATAAAGATACGCGGTGGTCTGGTTGATATTGTCCTGGGCGCAGATCACGCCGATGCAGCCTGTCGACTGGCTGAGTAAGGACTGTGCGATAACATTGGGCCGATAATTCAGCTCATCGACCGCTTTCAGTACTGCGAGGCGACTTGCTTCCTTAACGCCGCGCGAACCACTCAACACCCGTGAGACTGTGGCTTTGGACACCCCAGCTAAACGTGATACATCGTTGATTGTAGACATCTTTTTCCCCTGACAGACGACTAAGTTGCGCCTGAAAATACCAAGTCCAGCAATGGTTCATAATATAACCACTTGCAGTATATCCTTTTCTTTTTTTCATGGAAACCGATTTTCCATTTGGACTCACTTGCTATCAGAATCCATCCAAATTCCGTGACCTGAATCCAGAAAAAAGCGCTTACCCCGTCGAGACTTTGATACTCATCACACTTCTTTTGCGATGAGATGGAAACCGGTTTCCTTATGATATCCAATCGTCCTCGCAATAACTTTTTACATTCGAGGATGGTCAAGATGTTCAGGATTATGTTGTGTTGCTCCGCCGGTATGTCCACCAGCCTGTTAGTCAGGAAAATGGTTGAAGAGGCGCAGCAACGGAATTTGCCGGTCGAAATCGATGCGTACGGTGTGGCTGAATTTGATGTGCAGTTCCCACGATACCAGGTCGTGCTTCTCGGACCGCAAGTGAAATATATGTTAAATACGCTGTCAGAAAAGGCCGCCGCCGTCGGCATCCCCGTACAGCCCATCAATCCGATGGACTACGGGATGCAGCGTGGCGATAAAGTACTGGACTATGCATTGTCGCTGATTGAAGCGGCGCACTAAAAGGTGAACCCATGAGTTCGTTATATCAGTCTATGATTGGCGTCATTGAGCAGTCCATTACCCCGCTGGCGGGCAAACTCGGACAGCAGAAATATGTTATCGCGATCCGCGATGGCTTTACCGCCGCGCTGCCGTTCATGATCATCGGCTCGTTTATGCTGGTGTTTATTTTCCCGCCGTTCTCACCAGAAACGACCAACGGCTTTGCCCGCGCCTGGCTGGATTTTTCTACCGAATACCGCGCGCAGCTGATGTTGCCTTTCAACCTGAGCATGGGGGTCATGACCTTCTTCATCTCTGTCGGTATCGGCGCGAGCCTGGGTCGCCAGTTCAATCTTGACCCGGTGATGACCGGCCTGCTGGCGTTTATGGCATTCCTGCTGGTCGCTGCCCCCTATCATGAAGGACAGATTTCCACTCAGTACCTCTCCGGCCAGGGGATCTTCACCGCGCTGCTGACATCAATATACTCCGCGCGCGTTTATGCCTGGCTTAAGCAGCACAACATCACCATTCGCCTGCCGAAAGAGGTGCCGACCGGTGTTGCCCGTTCGTTTGAAATCCTGATCCCGGTACTGGTAATTATCGGTACGCTGCACCCGCTGAACCTTTTTATTGAAGCGCAAACCGGCATGATCCTGCCTCAGGCGATTATGCACCTGCTGGAACCGCTGGTCTCCGCATCGGACTCCCTGCCTGCAATTCTGCTTTCTGTACTCCTGTGCCAGATCTTCTGGTTTGCCGGTATCCACGGTTCGCTTATCGTCACCGGCATCATGAACCCGTTCTGGATGGCGAACCTCTCCGCCAACCAGGCTGCTCTGGCTGCCGGCGCTGCATTACCGCACGTTTATCTGCAAGGTTTCTGGGACCACTACCTGCTGATCGGCGGCGTGGGTTCAACCTTACCGCTGGCCTTTTTGCTGCTGCGTAGCCGCGTTACGCACCTGAGGACTATCGGCAAAATGGGTGTCGTGCCAAGTTTCTTCAATATCAATGAACCGATTCTGTTCGGTGCACCGATCATCATGAACCCGATGCTGTTTATCCCGTTCGTCTGTGTCCCTCTGGTAAACGCTATTCTGGCGTATACAGCAACCCGTATGGGCTTACTGGCACAAGTTGTCTCTCTGACACCGTGGACTACACCGGCTCCGATTGGCGCATCCTGGGCAGCAAACTGGGCATTAAGTCCGGTGGTGATGTGCCTGATTTGTATGGTGATGTCCGCACTGATGTATCTGCCGTTCCTGCGTGCTTACGAACGTTCATTGATGAAAACCGAAGAGCAAAAAGCGCAGAACAGCGCACCGATGGCGGAAACCGTCGGCAGTAACTGAACAAGGAGAGAAAAATGAAATATGCATTTCCCGAAAACTTCTGGTGGGGTAGCGCCAGTTCCGCGCAACAAACCGAAGGGGAAAGCTTAAAGGGCGGAAAGAGCGCCACAACATGGGATGCCTGGTACGCCAGCCAACCCTGGCGCTTTCACCAGCAGGTAGGCCCTCAGGATACGTCCACCTTTTACCAGCACTGGCGCGAAGACATTGCCCTGTTAAAAGAGCTGAACCACAACAGTTTTCGCACCTCAATAAGCTGGAGCCGTTTGATTCCTGATGGCACCGGCGAGGTGAACAGAGAGGCCGTTGCGTTTTACAGCAACATGCTCAACGAGCTGGCAGAACAGGGCATTGAACCGTTTATCACCCTGTTTCACTTCGACATGCCGATGGTCATGCAGGAGAAAGGCGGCTGGGAAAATCGCGAAGTCGTAGAGGCATTCACCCGCTACGCGCAAATCTGCTTCGACCTGTTTGGTCATCAGGTGAAGCACTGGTTTACGTTCAACGAACCGATTGTGCCGGTAGAAGGGGGATATCTGTATGACTTCCATTACCCGAATGTGGTGGATTTCAGACGGGCAGCCACAGTGGCATACAACACGGTACTGGCCCATGCCAGCGCAGTGCGGGCGTTTCGCGCCGGGCATCACCCCGGTGAGATCGGCATAGTGCTCAACCTGACACCGTCGTATCCACGTTCGCAACATCCGGCGGATCTGAAAGCCGCGCACCATGCAGACCTGCTGTTTAACCGCAGCTTCCTCGATCCGGTACTGTTGGGCGAGTATCCGGCGGACCTGGTGGCCTTGCTGAAAGAGTATGATCAGCTTCCCGCCTGTCATCTGGGCGATAAGGAGCTGATTGCCGCCGGGAAAATAGACCTACTGGGCATTAACTATTATCAGCCGCGGCGGGTGAAATGCCGGGACAGCGCCGTTAATCCTGAGTCGCCGTTTATGCCGGAATGGCTGTTTGATTACTACGAGATGCCGGGGCGAAAAATGAACCCCTGGCGCGGCTGGGAAATTTATGAGCCGGGTATTTACGATATTTTGGTTAATCTTCGTGATAATTATGGCAACCCACGCTGCTTTATTTCTGAAAATGGTATGGGTGTCGAAAATGAACAGCGCTTTATTGAAAACGGGCAAATAAACGATCAGTACCGTATTGCCTTTATTACCGATCACCTTAAATGGCTACATAAAGGAATTAGCGAAGGCTGTAATTGCCTTGGTTATCATATGTGGACCTTTATTGATAATTGGTCATGGTGTAACGCCTATAAAAACCGCTACGGTTTTGTTCAGTTAGATTTAGAAACCCAGAAACGCACCGTTAAGAAAAGCGGAGAATGGTTTGCCGCCACCGCGAAGAATAATGGTTTTGATGAAGAGTAAATAAATATGGTCGCATTAGAAGAAGCGGTAATGGAGATTATCGTTAACGCGGGTCAGTCGCGCAGCCTGTGCTTTGAAGCACTGCGTGCCGCCAGAGTGGGCAATTTTGAGGAAGCCCAAAAACTGCTGCGTGAAGCCGATGGTTATTCGCGCCAGGCCCATCAAATGCAAACTAAATTAATTGAACAGGATGCTGGCGAAGCCCGGCAACCCATGACATTAATTATGGTGCATGCCCAGGATCATTTAATGACGTCGTTACTGGCGCGTGAATTATCAGAGGAGATTATTCAGCTTTATCAGCGTTAAAAGCTCATTGATTACGGAAATATTACTCTGTACCTGAATTATAAAATATAACTCAGCTTGTTTTGATACTGGCATGTTGTTCTGTCAAATCAGGACGGGATGGTTATTGTTTAAAAACAACCAACTAAGCCCTAAATATTTCGAGCTTCCGGAAGGCGACAAGTGAATGAATCCCGATGAGCTTATTTATATAAGTGATTCGGGTAAACGAGTGCAGCCAACGAACAGGCGGCCTGAAGTATAAAGGGTATAAATTGAGATAATTATGAAATTAAACAATAAACTTCCAGTGGCACTGGCGGTTGCGGCTGCTCTTTGCTCTGGTTCGGTGATAGCTCAAGAATTTACCCAAGAACAAATCGATGCCATCGTGGCAAAAGCGGTGGATAAAGCATTAGCTGAGCGGCAGGCAAAAATGGATGCCGCCATTGATAAAAAAGCGGATGTCATTACCGAGCCGCAAAGTACCGCGCAAACGCCTGATTTAGCCATTCCTTATGGCGTGAAATTTAGCGGTTATGCCCGTTATGGCGCCCATTACCAGAGTGGCGATCAGAAATACGTGGGCGTAGACGGTTCGTATAACGGCTCGTCTGCGATTGGCCGTCTGGGTAACGAAGGCAACGGTGGCGAGTTCCAGCTTTCCAAAGCGTTTAAGAGCTCCCACGGGGCCATCTGGGACGTCAACGTGATGTTCGATCACTGGGGCGACGAAGTTAACCTGAAAAAAGCCTATGCGGGTGTGACCAACCTGCTGGAATCCAACCCGAACGCCTATTTCTGGGCGGGTCGTGACTTCCACCAGCGTCCGCAACAGGGTATCAACGACTACTTCTGGATGAACCACGATGGCCAGGGCGCCGGGGTGAAAAACTTCGACATCGGTGGCGTACAGTTTGACGTGGCCACTGTGGCTGCCGTGCAGTCCTGTAACCCGGAAGTGGAAGACAACGGTGATAACCCGTCGCGCATTACCTGTACCGGTGGTTCAGGCACCGGCGACAAAGGCAACTATGCGGTCACCTCAAAAATCCACGGCATGAAAGTCGGCCCGCTGGATCTGGAAGTTTATGCAAACTACGGTTTTGACTCGAAGGCCGTTGAAAGCGACGCCCGTCTGAAAGCCTGGCAGGGTGGTGTGGTGTTAAGCCATACCAACGACAGTGGCGTGAACAAGGTTATCGCCCGTTACTCAGACAACGCAGATAACAGCGTTTATAACAAAACGGATGATCTGAAAACTATCTATGCCAGCTTTGAAGGGCTGCACAAGTTTAGTCGCCAGATGCAGGTGGAATATCTGCTCGCCTTCCACGATTACGACAACAGCGCAGACAAGTCTGACAATCGTAAGAACTACAACGCCATTGTGCGTCCGATGTACTGGTGGAACGATGTTCATTCAACCTGGCTGGAACTGGGCTGGCAGAAAGTGGCCTATGACAAAGGTGGTGATAACAACGGCTGGAAAGCGACCCTGTCGCAGAACATCTCCATTGATATGGGGCCTGAGTTCCGTCCGATGCTGCGCTTCTACGTAACCGGTGGCGAAGTTGACAACAAGCGTACCGCACGTGTTAACGGTACGGATGACACCACGCTGGACTCCTTCAACGTCGGTGCGATGTGGGAAGCCTGGTTCTGATGTAAATCCGCGGGCGGCAGGGATGCTGCCTCCGGTTATCTATCACGCCTGTGCTATGATGCAAAACTCATCAATAAGAAAGCAGCATGTCAGGTCTGAATAGAAAATGGGTTCCACAAAAAAAGGGATGTTTTATGTACTGATTGCCGCCATTTTATGGGGCAGTTCCGGGGTTTGCGCTCAGTACATCATGGAGAAAAGTCACATCGCAGCCCCCTGGTTGACGATGGTTCGCCTGCTGTCCGGTGGCGCTGTGTTATTAATTCTGTCGTTTTTCCATGGCGATAAAATTTTCGCGATCGTCAAAAACCGCCAGGACACGCTGAGTCTGCTGTTCTTTTCGCTGTTTGGCGCGCTTATCGTTCAACTCACCTTCCTGGTGACCATCGAGAAATCGAATGCCGCCACTGCAACCGTACTGCAATTTCTCTCGCCAACGATCATCGTGACGTGGTTTGCCCTGGCGCGAAAAGCAAAACCGACGCTCGCTGTCACGGCGGCGATTGCAACCTCTCTGATTGGCACCCTGTTGCTGGTGACCCACGGAAATATGACATCTCTGTCGATTTCCACCGAAGCTCTGGTATGGGGCATCGCATCGGCGTTTTCCGCCGCGCTCTACTCCACTTATCCGTCAAAGCTTATCGCCCGCTACGGCACACTGCCGATTGTTGGCTGGAGTATGTTTCTCGCCGGATTAATGCTGACGCCGTTCTATGGCAATAAAGGGGGAGATTTCGTTATCGACGGCAATCTGGTGATGGCGTTTATGTATCTGGTGATGGTGGGCACCGCACTGACCTTTAGCCTGTATCTGAAAGGGGCGCAGATGATTGGCGGCTCGCGCGCCAGTATTCTGAGCTGTGCAGAACCGCTAAGCAGCGCCCTGCTCTCGGTTGTTCTGTTGGGTATCGCCTTTACGCTGCCGGACTGGCTGGGCACGCTGATGATAGTGTCATCGGTACTGCTGATATCGCTGGACTCGCGCAAACGCGTACAGGCTGCGGCCTGATATTCCCGCGGTGGCGCTGCGCTTACCGGGGCTACAAGTGGTAGCCCCGATTAGGGTGAGAGGAAAGTCACTTCACCTTCACTTTTCCTGCCACCAACAGCGCGGTAAGCAGCATCAGCGCGCCTGACAACATCAATGGTGAAAGCAGGCCCAGGTTATCCAGCGCATAGCCGCCAACCGCCGCCCCGCAGGTATTTGCCAGTTGGATAACCGCCACCTGAATCGACCCCGCCTTTTCCGCCTGATCGGCCAGCGAGCGGGTGATCCACGTCGACCAGCCCACCGGCACCAGGGCGAACGATAATCCCCAGACGATGGCAATCCCCGCAGCAACCACTTTGTTGCTGCCCCACAAAATCAGTACCAGCGCGCTCAGCGCCAGGATAAGCGGCGCACAGGCCAGCGCCAGTTTGACTGAGCGTTTTAAGATATGTGACGAAAGCGAAGTGCCAACAAAGCTGGCAATACCAAAACTCAACAACACCAGCGTCAGGCCATCAACATCAAAGCCAGCGAGGGTCATAAAGATCGGACGAATGTAGGTGAAAAAGGAGAACTGACCGGCAAAGGCCATAAAAATCGCGAGCATCCCGGCCAGCACGCCCGGACGCTTCAACAGACCAAACATATTCTGATGATGTTCCGTCTGCCCCGGCATCGACGGCAGCGCCATCCACACCCAGCCAATACAGACGAACCCCATCAGCGCTGCGCCGTTAAAGACATGCCGCCAGCCAA
Organism: Phytobacter palmae; assembly: GCF_039409775.1. Taxonomy (NCBI): domain Bacteria; kingdom Pseudomonadati; phylum Pseudomonadota; class Gammaproteobacteria; order Enterobacterales; family Enterobacteriaceae; genus Phytobacter; species Phytobacter palmae. The sequence continues at coordinate 437,601 of NZ_JBCIVJ010000002.1, forward strand.
TGATCCCTCCGAGAAAACTGCCCAACGGTGCAGCAATCACCAGCGCAATTGAGACCGCACCGAAGATAACCGACAGTGCCTTTGGAATGGTGCGGGCCGGTACCAGTCGCATAGTCAGGGAGGCAGACATCGCCCAAAAACCCCCTAACGCTAACCCCAGACAGGCACGCCCGAGCAACAGCAGGGTGAAATTATTGGCAAACGAAACCAGCAGACACGAAAGCGTCAGCAACACGGAAAAGGCAATAACCACCAGACGGCGATCCGTTTTGCCGATGATGTGAGTAATAAACAGGCTGGCGAACATGGCGACAAATGCCGTTACCGTCACCGATTGACCGGCAACGCCTTCCGACACGCCCAAATCCTGCGCCATTGGCGTCAACAGACTCACCGGCAGAAACTCCACGGTGATCAGGCACGCCACACAGAACGCGACGGCAAATACCGCCGACCAGTTGGGGCGATTCACGCCACCCGTTGAAGGCTGCGTCCGCTGCACTTCCATCATTTTTACACCCGGCTTCATGTTTTATTGTGAAAGCCGTGTAGTGTAACAAACAACAGTGTGATTCATTTAACATTTACGCAACTATTTACACCGTCGGATATTGAGGATCAGTGTAACCAGTGCACCCCTTCCTCAGGGACAAATAAGGTGTTGTAGCGCATCTGGAAGGCATTAAGCTCAGCAACGTCTGGCTCCAGTTCGCGTAAAAAGCCCAGCGCGAGACGGACTTGCGCATCGGTGATGGGAGCGGCCAGCCGGGCCTTTTGCAGAATGCGATGCCAGGATTGCAGATGCTGTTCACTGCCATCGACAATAAAAACCTGCCAGATAAAGAGCATCTGGGCGGCATTTTGCAGGTGTGCTTCATCCGGGCGGGCCAGATACTGGATAAACTCCGCCCCTGCGCTTTTCCCCATCTGGTCAATCATGGTTTCAACCGGCACCGGCGTTATTGCCAGCCGCTCACTCAAACGGCGTATCGCGCGACGTGAGTCAGACGTTAAGACCCTGAAACCAATAATAAAGACCACAACCAGCGTCGCCAGTGTTAACCAAATCATGAAAGCTCCCGCCACATCTCAGGAGGCACATCATAAAGTCAAAATGCACAAAATGGACAGTCGAAGAGTGAGCTTACTGATTTTCCGTGGCACAGAGGATCACGCAGATGGCTGATTTTATTGATGTGAACGGATGGAAAGCCCGGCGAACCGGGCTCGGATAAGGCGATCAGACAATGCCTGTGGTCACACTAAACTGACGGGTTTGCTTCGGCGCAAGGCTTAACAAGCTACCGCTACGCTTCGCAGCCAGAAATCCCTCGGGGCGAGAGGTTGCCGGAAGGGCAAACGCCGCGACCTGCTGATCGCCGTTGTAGAGTATCCAGCGCGTTACATAATTAAACTGCTCACTGGAAAAGCGCGTCACAAAAGTGGTGCCGTCCGGTGCATGCATACAAAACTCAGGCTTATCAGTGTGCCGATCAAGTCTGTCGGCAAAGAAGACGATTTCCGGATCGTAGAATTCCGGCTCCGTCAGCGCATTCACCGTCGCTTCGCCCTGCTGTACGCGGCGGTTAAATGCCAGCCACTGTTCCGTCGGTTTCACATGGGCCGGAATGGATTCACGCAACGTTAACGCTTCATCCGGGATGTTCTGGCTAAATGTCGCCTGCGGCACGTAAGCGTAATTCATATGACACATGTACTGGAGCGGCATCGGCACCGATGCCAGATTAGTCACTGACATCGCGATATCAAACAGCGCACTGGCCTTGTGTAGCGTAACCGATGGTTGCGCCAGGTAGTGATCGCCAAAGCCCATCACATACTCATAGCGTCCGGCAAGACGCAGCGAGTCGCCGTCGAGTTCCAGCCACGCCTCATCCATAGCGGCGCAGGCCATTTCGCCGTGCAGCGCGTGGGTATCTTCCGCCGACGGACAGCCGTTCGCCAGCAGCCCGGAATGGAAAGCAAAACAGCCGTATGTTTCAACAATCACATTCGCCGGTTTAGGCTGGCTGAACATGTTGCGCATTGTCAGGTCGTGACCATCGAAAGTCGCATCCCAGATCATCTGTCCAAGCCAGGGCAGAACGACCAGATGTCCACGGGCATTCTCCAGCCGCACGGCCTCCACGCCGCTCGGGTAGCGAAACGCCGTGACGGTAAAATCGTTATTTTCCAGTAAGGTGCGCGGCTGTTGGCTAAACAGCTCACGCCACAGGGTCAATCGTGTTGCCATTGTCCTTCTCCTCAGGAAGCGGTCGCTTCGGTCAGTTCGCGACGTACTCGATTTTCGCGCCAGAAATAGACGCCGACGTAGACAAAGCACAGCATGGAAACCAGGAACGACAGCTGCAGCGAGTGGAACATATCCGCCACATAGCCCTGAATAGCCGGAACCACCGCCGCGCCAACTATCGCCATCACAATTACCGCGCCTGCCATTTCCGTGTGTTCGTTATCCACCGTGTCCAGTGTGCCGGCGTAGATGGTCGCCCAGCATGGTCCAAACAAAATACTGACCGCTACCGCCACGTATACCGCGCTAAAGCTGGGGGCCAGCGCCACATACGCCAGGAAGAGTGCGCCAATCACGGAGTAGAGAATCAACACTTTGGCCGGGTTAAACCGAGTCATCAAAATGTTGGCGACGAACTTACCAATAAAGAAGCAGGCGAAACTGTAAACCATAAAGTTTGACGCATCACGTTCATTGATATCGCCCAGTTCCAGCGCCAGACGAATGGTGAACGACCACACCGCCACCTGCATGCCGACATACAAGAATTGCGCGACGATACCACGGCGAAAACGGGCATTCTGTGCCAGATAACGCAGTGTCTCCATGGCGGTTGGACGTTTATGCGTCTGCGTTTGCGCTACTTTGCATTTCGGGAAGCGGGTGAACATAAACAGCGCCATGACAACCACCAGCACCATAATCATGTACTTATACGGCTCAAGGGTGTTTTCGAGCATCAGCACTTTAAAATTATGGATCTGCTCAGGCGTCATTCCCGTCATCTGCTTTTGCAGACTCTCGCCTTCGGAGAAAACCAGATACTTACCGAGCAAAATACCTGCCGCCGCACCAATAGGGTAGAAGGTCTGGCTGATGTTCAGGCGCAGAGTCGCGTGTGATTTTGGTCCCAACATTGAACTGTAAGTATTGGCTGCGGTTTCAAGAAAGCTCAGCCCAATCGCAATCGCAAAGATTGCCGCCAGGAACATGGTATAGGTCGCCATGTGCGAGGCCGGGAAGAACAGGGAACAACCGACAATATAAAGGGTCAGCCCAATTAAAATCGCAATTTTATAGCTACTCTTTTTAATTACCAGAGAAGCCGGGATCGCAATTAAGAAATAGCCGCCATAAAATGCGCTCTGCACTAATGCAGAGGCAAAGTTACTCAATGAGAATACGCTTTTAAATTGCGTAATGAGAATATCATTTAACGCAGCGGCGCATCCCCATAACGGGAATAAACAGGATAACAAAATAAACTGGAACAAAGGGGTTTTATTCAGATACCCGTCGGGCATCTGAACGATATTTTTTTCGTTCATAGTGCTACCTTTCAATATGCAGGGTTTATCACTGTTTTATTCCGGTTGGCAGGCGGCAAAGCGCCTGCCGCAGAATAAACTCAGCGGTTATTATTCATGTAAGGCCAGGTACTCATTAAATTGTTCAATACTGGGGTAAGACGATTGTGTGCCTTTGCCGGTCACACTAAAGGCAGCGAACAGCGCGGCTTTTTTCATCGCCGCTTCAACATCGCCACCCTGGACATAATAGTGTGCAAAACAGCCGATGAAGGCATCGCCAGCGCCACTGGTATCAATGGCGTTGACCTTGTGGGCCGGAACATGAACTTCACGCTCGCGGGTCATCCATAATGCCCCCTTTTCACCCATGGTCACGATAATATTATTCAGGCCATTATCAATCAGGCTCCGTGCCGCCGTACGAATATTATCGTAAGTATCAACCGGCAGGCCGGTCAGAATTTCAAGTTCAGTTTCATTAGGAATAAAGAAATCACATTTACACGCGTAAGACATATCCAGCTCACGGAGGGCAGGAGCAGGATTTAATAACACCTTAATGCCATGCTTCTTACCAAATTCAATGGCGTGATAAACAGTTTCTAATTGAACTTCCAGTTGCAGGACAATTAACTGGCATTTTTTCAAATCTTCGGCAGCACGATCAATATCTTCCGGAGAGAGAAATTTGTTCGCGCCTTTAATAATTAAAATACTGTTGCTGGAGTTGGGATTAACAAAAATTGGCGCAACGCCGCTACTGGTACAAGGAACTTTCTCAACATAAGTGGTATTAATTCCCCAGGACTCCAGGTTACGAATAGTGTTGTCCGCAAAGATATCGTCGCCCACTTTGGTCAACATCATCACCTTTGAATTCATTTTAGCGGCGGCCACCGCCTGATTCGCCCCTTTGCCACCGCAGCCGATTTTGAAAGCAGGGGCTTCAAGGGTTTCTCCCTCTTTCGGCATCTGGTTGGTATAAGTGATGAGATCCACCATGTTGGAGCCGATGACTGCGATATCCATTTTTACTACCTCTTAGAAACAATCACATAACAATGATATTTTAGTAACATTATCATGTTATTTTAGTATCATTTGTGACAATGATCGCGATTAGAGAATCACATTTGTTACCCGCCAGCCCCCGGAGATCGCGCGCACACCACTTTTATTTCGCGACTGAGAGGATTATAGTGTTGATATCATTACGTGTTCCTGACTGATGGAAAATGTTACTTTAGAAACAAAGCAGACCAAAGCAGAGCGGAGAAAGAGAGTGGAAACGAAGCAAAAAGAGCGTATCCGGCGTCTGGTGGAGTTACTGAAAAAGACCGACCGGATCCACTTAAAAGACGCCGCGCGTATGCTGGAAGTGTCTGTCATGACCATTCGCAGGGACTTTAGCCAGGACGACGAACCGCTACCGTTAGCGCTGCTGGGCGGCTATATCGTAATGGTGAACAAACCCTCCACTCCCACCGCTACGGCACAGCCCACCGTACGTACCCATCATCCTGATGATTTACCTGTCGCTATACTCGCGGCCGGACTGGTGAGCGAGAACGATCTGGTCTTTTTCGATAATGGGCCGGAAATGCCGCTCGTTATCAGTATGATCCCGGATGATATTACGTTTACAGGCATCTGCTATTCCCATCAGGTTTTTGTCGCGCTCACCGCAAAGCCCAACGCAACGGCCATGTTATGTGGCGGTACCTGGCGCGCCAAAAGTGACGCTTTTTACGATCCGAATAACCCCTCGCTGTTAGATTCTTTAAATCCGCGAAAAGTGTTTATTTCCGCCAGCGGCGTACATGAGCATCACGGCGTGACCTGGTTTAACCTCGATGATTTACCGATGAAGCGAAAGGCGATGGAGCACGGCATGCGCAAGATTCTGCTGGCGCGCTATGCCCTGTTTGATGAAGTCGCCCCGGCGAGCATTGCGCCGCTGTCCGGGTTTGACGTGTTAATCAGCGATCGTCCCTTACCGGCGGATTACCCGGCGCATTGCCGTAATGGGTTTGTGAAAGTGATAACACCCGACTCAGAAAACGATCAGGCCCGCTAAGCGGGCCCGTTGTCACATTACTCGAAGAACACGGCCAGTTTATTGAACATCCCTGGCGAAGACTGGTTACGCACGACCTGCACCACGTCTTCCAGCTTCTCAATCTGGCTAATCATCTGTTCCAGACGCTGATCGTCATTCACCAGTAGCCAGATGCGACTTTGCTCGCTGTCTTTAATGGGCAAACAGAGAATGCCCTCCACGTTAAACGCACGGCGGGCAAACAGGCCGCAGACGTGGGTCATAACACCCGGATGGTTACGCACGGTGAGTTCGAGGATTACGTTGTCAGAAATTGTCTGTTGCATGGCTTATTCCCCCACCATTTCAGTATTTGCCGCACCTGGCGGCACCATCGGATACACTTTTTCTTCGGCGTCAATGCGCACATGAATGAGCGCCGGCCCTGGACGTGAGATGATCTCCTGCAGCGCGGCATGCGGGTCAGCTTCACTGTTAAGATCACAGGTTTGCAGGCCAAAACCTGCGGCAATCTGCATAAAATTAATCGTCCCCGGATAGGTCGCCGCGAATACGCCCTGCTTGTAAAACAGGCTCTGCTGCTGATGTACCAGGCCTAACGCTTCGTTGTTCATCAGGATGATTTTTACATCCATATTATTTTCTGCGGCGGTCGCCATCTCCTGAATATTCATCATCAGGCTACCGTCGCCGGAAAAGCAGATAACTTTGCGTTGCGGGTTCGCCAGCGCAGCGCCGATTGCCGCTGGCAGGCCGAAGCCCATGGTTCCCAGCCCGCCGGAAGTCAGCCACTGACGTGGTCGATTGAGCGGGTAAGCCTGGGCGGTCCACATCTGATGCTGACCCACGTCGGTGGAGATAATAGCCTCGTCATCAACACAGGCAGCAACGGCATTGATCAGGCCGTAATGGGTCAGCGGGTCACCGCCCTGCGGAATGGCAGACGGAAACTCTTGCTGCAATTGCGCCACCAGACCGCGCCACTCCTCACGAGGTTGTGCGTCAATGTGCGGCAGCAGTTGCGCCAGTACTTCGCCCACATCCCCCTGAATGGCAACGTGCGGCTGTTTGATTTTACCCAGTTCGGCGCGGTCGATATCCACATGAATGATTTTCGCGTTCGGGCAGAACTGCTCGGTTTTACCAATCGCCCGGTCATCAAAACGTGCACCAAGAACAACCAGTAAATCAGCCTCTTGCAGAATAAAGTTGGTACTGCGTGCGCCATGCATGCCCAACATCCCCAGTGACAACGGATGCGCTTTTGGCAACATTCCCAGCGCCATTAAGGTCATGGTGGTCGGCAAATTCGCTTTTTCCGCCAGTGCGCGCACCTGTTCCGGCGCGTTAATCACCCCGCCGCCCAGATACAGCACCGGACGCTGCGCGGCATTAATCATTGCCGCCGCTTCTTGCACACTTTTCGCATCAAACATCGGAGCAGGTGCTCTGCCGCCGGGCTCAGGCAGCTCACTCAGTTCGATGGTTGCGGTCTGAACATCTTTAGGAATATCTATCCACACCGGGCCTGGACGGCCGGATTGCGCAATGCGAAACGCGTCGCTTATCACCTGTGGAAGTTCGGCGATATTACGCACCAGGTAATTGTGCTTAGTGATGGGGATAGAGATGCCGTAAGTGTCGACTTCCTGGAACGCATCGGTGCCGATCATGGAGGCAGGCACCTGTCCGGTGATACACACCAGCGGGATGGAATCGAGACGCGCATCGGCGATGGCGGTCACCAGATTGGTGGCACCCGGCCCGCTACAGGCCATACAAACGGCCGGTTTGCCTTCGGTACGGGCCATGCCCTGGGCGATGAACCCGGCGCCTTGCTCGTGGCGCGCCAGTACGTGGCGAATTTGCGTGCTCTGACTTAATGCGTCATACAGCGGGAGAACGGTCCCGCCAGGAATACCGGCTACCGTAGTAATGCCCTGACGTTCCAGTAAATGAACGATCAACTGCGCGCCGGTAAAGCGTGTCGTTTGTGTTGTGCCCGAACTTGCCATGCTCCAGTCCTTTTCTTCTGGGCCGACTTACCGGGAGGGTCAAAACGAAAAACCCCGCCGGTTTGCGCCGGCGGGGTTTTGGAATCGTGTGTTGTTCCAGTCCCTACGGCGCATTGCCGACGACCACCACCACACGCACGACGACCACCGCGGCGTTATGCGCGGTTTTTAGTAGGTTCATCGTCATAGTGGAAGCGTTCATTGGGGGACTCGTATTTTGAATGACTAACAAGATTTATACAAACACAGGAATGGCGTTTGAACAACCGGTTTTTACGCCACAACGGCAATATGCGTCGCCGATCACATTTTAATAGTCAGGCGATAAAAACAAAAAACCTCGCCGGAGCGAGGTTTTGAGCAGGTTTTTGCGGTTGGTAGCCGCAAGCACACTGTGTTACGTCAACAGTGCAACTATACGATCAATTAACCCTGCGCGCAAATTATGCACACACTACGAGCAGTTTGAGTATGAAACAGGATGCAAATTTCGTCCAGAAATTACTGTATATATTTACAGTATCAATTTATAATGGTCTTGCCGACCACGGTGTGTATGAGGGGCCGCAATGATACGGGCGCAGATAAAGTCCTGGCTGAAACGGGTGGTGCCGTCAGTGCCTTAACCCCTTGAGAGCACACTGTGTTACGCCAACAAAACGGCTGGTTACAGGCAGCGGAAAGGTACGCCAGCCGGTCGTGCTCCTTGCCAAAGGAGAGAGACGTATGGGCGAAATCGATATGGTTATCCTTATCCTGAAACTCATAGTTGCCTTGCTGCAACTGCTTGAAGCTGTCCTGAAGTTACTGCGGTAATTCAGGTTCAAGTCGTACCTAAGAGGGGCGGGCAACCGCCCCTCTTTAATAAACACCGGCAAACTTCCTAATCGCACAGAATAGTCGCTCCGATCACTGCTTTCATGGTACGTTTTTACGCCGCCCACTGACACTGCATACTCATGACTGTTACTGTTTTTTGTATTCTGCTGTTTGCCGCACTTTTACATGCGAGCTGGAACGCGATTGTTAAAGCGGGCAGCGACAAACTCTATTCCGCCATCTGCGTCAGCGGCTCTGCGGCATTAATCGCCCTGGTAATGCTGCCCTTCTCACCACAGCCTTCGCTCGCCAGCGTCCCTTATCTCGCCGTTTCCTGCCTGTTACAGGTTGTCTATACGGTGCTGGTTGCTAAAACGTATCAGGTTTCGGATATGAGTCAGACCTATCCGTTAATGCGCGGCACCGCGCCGCTACTGGTAGCGTTGATAAGCGTTCTGCTGTTGGGTGATACATTATCGACCTTTGCCTGGCTCGGTATCGCAGTCATTTGCCTTTCCATTCTTGCCATGGCCTGTAACGGGCGACACAGCTCAACGCGCGGGATTTGGCTTGCGCTGCTGAACTCCTGTTTTATCGCCGGATACACCCTGGTGGACGGCACAGGCGTTCGCCTTGCAGGCAGCGCATTCGGTTACACTCTCTGGACTTTTTTCATGAACGGTTTTTGCCTGTTGGCCTGGGCGATGTTCGCTCGCCGTCGCGAAGTCTCTCACTATCTGGTGAACAACTGGAAAAAAGGGCTGCCGGGCGGTATTGGCACCATGGGCTCGTATGGGCTGGCATTATGGGCGATGACCCAGGCACCGCTGGCGGTGGTCGCCGCGCTACGCGAAACCTCCATTCTCTTTGGCGCGCTGCTCGCCTTTTTAATGCTTAAAGAAAAGGTCGCCGGATTACGTATTGTTGCCGCCTGCGGCATCGCTGCGGGTGCTATTTTACTGCGTCTGTCCTGATCATACTGGCAACAAATGTTGCCGAATATTGTTTACAAATCCTGCCTGGCGGCGGTCGTTCTTTCTGACCCCGCATCTTGTCGTGTCACATTACTGTGGTAGATTCCTCTCGCATTTTACGGTTATGGCAGCACCATATTCTTTATATATCTATTTTTAAAACGTATTCAGCGAAATGAAAAGACAGCGTAATGTCAGTTTACTTTTGATGCTGGTCCTGTTGGTGGCGGTAGGACAGATGGCGCAAACCATTTATATCCCCGCCATTGCAGGTATGGCGCAGGATCTTAATGCCCGTGAAGGGGCGGTACAAAATGTCATGGCCGCCTACCTACTGACCTATGGCATATCACAACTCTTTTACGGCCCGTTAGCTGACCGTTTTGGCCGTCGTCCGGCGATTCTCTGCGGTTTAACAGTGTTTATGCTGGCCACCCTGGTCGCTGTCACGACCCACAGCCTGACCGTATTGATAGCCGCCAGCGCCTTTCAGGGCATGGGAACCGGCGTCGGCGGCGTAATGGCGCGCACCCTGCCGCGCGATCTCTATTCCGGCACCGAATTACGCCACGCTAACAGTTTGCTGAATATGGGCATTCTGGTAAGTCCGCTGCTTGCGCCGTTGATTGGAGGTCTTCTGACCACCCTCTGGGGCTGGCGCGCCTGTTTTGCTTTCCTGCTGGTACTCTGCGCTGGCGTCACATTCAGTATGGCGCGCTGGATGCCGGAAACGCGCCCGACAGGTACCGTAAAAATGGGGCTGATCGCCCGTTATCAAACCCTGCTGGGTAACGGTATGTTTAACTGCTATTTGCTGATGCTGATTGGCGGGCTGGCTGGTATTGCTGTGTTTGAGGCCTGCTCAGGCGTGTTGATGGGCGCAACGCTCGGGCTTTCCAGTATGGTGGTCAGTATTTTGTTTATTCTGCCCATTCCGGCAGCTTTCTTCGGGGCCTGGTTTGCCGGGCGGCAAAATGCGCGCTTCTCCACACTCATGTGGCAGGCAGTCGCCAGTTGTCTGCTGGCAGGCGTCATGATGTGGATCCCCGGCTGGTTTGGCGTGATGACAGTCTGGACGCTGCTGGTTCCCGCCGCGCTCTTCTTCTTTGGTGCGGGCATGCTCTTTCCACTGGCGACAAGTGGTGCCATGGAGCCGTTCCCTTTTCTGGCAGGAACGGCGGGGGCGCTGGTTGGCGGCATGCAAAATATGGGGTCAGGCGCGCTGGCCTGGTTTTCGGCCGGACTCCCTCAGAACAGCCAGTTTAGCCTTGGGATGCTGATGACGCTGGCAGGACTTTTGATTCTGCTGAGCTGGCTGCCGCTGGTGCTGCGCCAGAAGCGCCATGAACATGAACAATCGGCTTCCCTTCCCGGCGATCCGGCTTCGCATCCGCCTTCTCACAGTCCGGTGAAATAATCGTTTTCAGCAACGGTTCGGTTGTTGGACGCCACGCCCCCTCTTCGCCATCATAAAACTGCGTATCCGCATTGAGGGCGAAGGGGATTTGCGCTTTTTTCAGTTCACAGGACATAAATGCGGCAAATGCCAGCTGCGATTCACCAGGCGGGCTTTTAATCGTTTCACCCACTGACCAGCCGCCGACCCAGGTAGCGTGACCGGTTTTTTGCTGCCAGTGCACCGCGGTGTTAATGCGCGCTCTGATTGCCGCTTTCTCTGCCGCCGTACCTGAAGTCCACGGGTATTTTCCATTATTCTTCAACGGGCCCCACGGGAAGATATGCCACTCCGCCAGCAGGTAATTCTGACTACGCCCTGGCAATTTCAACGACATTAAATCCTCGGGCGCGGCCCGCAGGCGCGGCGCAATAAAGATCATGCGTTGCGGGTTGATGTCGTGGATGGTCCTGATGATATTTTCATACGCGCGATTAAGCGCTGGCATATCGTGATTGAGCTTATCCGCAGGCTCATAAATCAGGTCAAACCCGAGCGTCGGATGTTCGCTGCCAAAGTAATTAGCCACCGTTGACCACCACGCCACCAGTTGCGCTTCATTTTTCGCACCCGGCTCCGCCTTAAATGTATCCGCCTGGTAGGAAATAATCGGGATCACGCCATATTTTTCGCAGGCCTCCACCAGCTTTCGCAGATGAATCAGACGGGCTTCGGTTAAGGGATCAGCCACCCGGATACGCACATGACGAATCCCTTCTGCATAAAAATCACGGACGATAAGCGGATCGAACTCACGGATACCGCGCTCAGTTCGCGCCCAGTCGACATCCATGCCCACGCCCAGTTCCTGAGCGTAGCGTGTCGCCGTAAGCGGCGTCTCAGCAGCAAATGCAGGCATGCCCGCCAGAAGTAGAGCAATCGCTAATAGTGGTTTTAACACAATTGACCTTGCCAAAATCGGTGGTGATTACATGTATTTAGCATGATTTATCGCCGAATACGTAGCGTATAAACGTAATAAATTCGCAGTTATGCGACAGAATGTGAAGATTATGCCCTGCTATACCGTCATAAACGTTGTCGATGCTGGCGCTTATAAAAGAAATCGACCACTGTAGAGCATACTCCTTTCACTTATTGTGCAGAAATTAACATGAATCCTGACCAAACAGAGACACTCATCGCGCAGTTCCCGCAGCTAAAATCTTTGATAAATTTGCAGGAAACGACCTGGTTTAACCCTGGCACAACCTCTCTGATGGAGGGACTGCCTTATGTCGGCCTCACGCAGGAGGATGTTGAGGACGCCCATGCTCGCCTCAGTCGTTTCGCGCCCTATCTGGCTAAAGCTTTCCCCGAAACGGCAGCCTCTGGCGGCATCATTGAATCTGAACTGGTCGCCATTGCGTCTATGCAAAAACGGCTGGAAAAAGTGTACGGGCAACGTATTAGTGGCGAAATGCTGCTGAAAAAGGACAGCCATTTGCCTGTCTCTGGCTCCATCAAAGCCCGTGGCGGTATTTATGAAGTGCTGGCTCACGCGGAAAAACTGGCGCTTGAGGCCGGTTTACTGCGCACCGACGATGACTACAGCGTGCTGCTCTCCCCTGAATGCAAACAGTTCTTTAGCCAGTACAGCATTGCCGTCGGCTCGACCGGCAATCTGGGATTATCAATTGGCATAATGAGCGCCTGTCTCGGCTTTAAGGTCACGGTGCATATGTCTGCCGACGCCCGCGCCTGGAAAAAAAACAAACTACGCAGCCATGGCGTGATTGTCGTCGAATATGAAGAAGATTACGGCGTGGCGGTGGAGCAGGGGCGCAAGGCATCGGAGTCCGACCCAAACTGTTTTTTTATTGACGATGAAAACTCCCGCACGCTGTTTCTGGGCTATGCGGTTGCCGGACAGCGCCTTAAAACGCAATTCGAACAACAAGGACGCGTGGTGGATGCCGAAAACCCGCTGTTCGTCTATCTGCCGTGCGGCGTGGGCGGCGGTCCTGGGGGGGTGGCCTTTGGCCTGAAACTGGCGTTCGGTGATAACGTCCACTGCTTTTTTGCCGAGCCGACCCATTCACCCTGCATGCTGCTGGGGGTTTATACCGGGTTGCATGATGCAATTTCTGTTCAGGATTTAGGTATCGATAATGTTACCGCGGCAGACGGGCTGGCCGTCGGCAGAGCATCCGGGTTTGTGGGTCGCGCCATGCAACGCCTGCTGGATGGCTTCTATACGCTGGACGATCAAACGATGTACGACCTGCTCGGTATGCTGGCGCAGGAAGAAAATATTCGCCTTGAGCCCTCCGCACTGGCAGGAATGGCTGGGCCACAGCGCGTTTGCGCGAGCGCGGAATATCTGGGTTCACATGGGTTTACTGCGCAACAATTAGACAAAGCCACGCACATCGTCTGGGCGACCGGGGGTGGCATGGTGCCAGAAGAAGAGATGGCGAACTATCTGGCAAAAGCCCGACAGGTTTAAGGCTTCTGCCTGTCACAGAGAATTGAGAATATGGCGGATATGCGTTAACCCAAACAGTAGCGCCAGGGAGAGCACGGCCAGCGCGATAAGCAGCTTATCGCGGATCGCGCCGGGCTTTGCGAAATCGCTGCTTTCAACATCCATCAGGGTGCGATTGCGCGTATAACGCCATAGCAAACCACCGACCAACAGCAGCACCACCAGCGAGATCCAGAAGGTGACTCCTGAGTGCTGCCAGTTGTGCTTCACCGCAAAGGCAAGCAGGGCGATGTAGCCAAAAAATGTCCGTAGCCAGGCAAGCGAAGTGCGCTCCGGCTGCAGCCCCGGATCTGCCGCACGGCGCGCCTTACGATCATCCGCCATACAACACCAGCCCTATTACCACGACAGCCACCGTCAACAGAACGGCGCTTATCACCAGCAGACTGCGCGTATAGGGCAGGTCTTCTTTCAGGCGCATCGCTTTTTCATTGCGCAGCCAGCGCATATAGCCATAAACCGCCAGCGCACCAGCAAAAAGACAGAGCAGCAGCGCCAGCACCTGGCGAATCAGCGGGGTAGCAAATTCCGGCGCCAGTTGATCAAGCCCGACGCCCGCCGCCAGGAAGCCCAGCGCGGTGCGTATCCACGCTAAAAAAGTGCGCTCATTGGCCAGCGAGAAGCGATAATCCGGCGCTTCTCCCAGGTGGGAAATCTTCATGAAGGCTCCTTAGTCTCTCTTAAGCGCATTTTTTCTCCTCAATGATATTATTGAGCATAACAACTTCGCATCGTAAAGGAGCTATGGGCAATGGTTTCACAGAACAAATTCAGTTCACTGGGCATGATATTAGGCGTTATTGCGTTAATAATCGGCCTGGTACATTTCTCAATGGGTCCATTTTTCTCACCACCACCTACGCTGGAAAATGTCATTGCAGAGAAAGTCTCGGCGGTGAAAAAAGGCATTCAGGCGGGCCTGAAAGGGGAAACGGTGCCCATAAGCGAAGTGCATAAAAAGTCGATTGATATTGACCAGGCGGTGGATACAGCGGGTATCGCGATGGCCATCGCGGCGCTGCTTTGCGCATTTATCGGCGGAATGCGCAAAGAGAGCCGCTGGGGAATTTGTGGTGCCCTCTGCTTCGGCGGCGGCACCCTTGCATTTCATGCGTTGCTATTTGGTATCGGTATTGTCCTTGGAATCCTTTTGCTCTTAGCCATTATTGCTTTTCTCACTGGCACTTCGCCTTTCTGACCAGCTAACTGACGCCCCAGAACAGCACGGCCAGCAGCTGTGGCGTGATAATACGTAAGAACATTACCAGCGGGTAAACCGTGGCATAAGAGAGCGCGGCGGCTCCGCTGGTGGCGTGCAGGCCGTTAGCAAAAGCCAGCGCCGGGGGATCGGTCATCGAACCAGCCAGCATGCCGCAAAGAGTCAGGTAGTTCATCTTTGCAAACAACCGCGCCAGAATCCCGACAGTCAGCAATGGAATAGCGGTAATAAAAATCCCGTAGCACATCCAGTTAAACCCATCGCCGTGGGTCAGCGTTGCGATAAAATCACCGCCAGATTTCAGCCCGACCACCGCGAGAAACAGCACAATACCCAACTCACGCAGAGCAAGGTTGGCGCTGGGCGGCATGAACCAGTAGAGCTTACCCACGCTGCCGATACGCCCGAGTATCAGCGCCATGATCAGCGGACCGCCCGCGAGCCCCAGTTTTAATGCCACCGGAAAGCCGGGAACAAAAACAGGAATCGACCCCAGCAACACCCCCAGCCCAATGCCGATAAAGACGGGCAGCATCTGGACTTGCTGGAGTTTGTGCTGCGCGTTCCCCACCTCAGAAGCCACCGCATCAATCGCCGCCTGACGCCCGACCAGGTTCAGAATATCGCCGAATTGCAGGCTGGAATCACTGCTGGCTACCAGCTCCACCCCGGCGCGGTTAAGACGGGAAATCACCACGTCATAGCGCTCTTTGAAGTGCAGATCGCGAATGCGTTTACCCAGGACTTTTTCATTGGTGACCACCACACGCTCAACGCGCAGATCGGTTCCCCGCGTTGAGAGCGAGGTATCAACCTCCTGGCCCATCACCAGTTGCGCGCTATGCAGGTCTTTCGGCAGGCCAACAAGGTGCAGCAGGTCACCCACCTGAATGATCGTGCCCGGCGAAGGTACCATCAGCAATTCATCTCGTTTCAGGCGCGAACAGATGATTTTATCGCTGTTCAGCATCGGCACATCCTGAATCGCCATATTGTTCAGGTTCGGATTTTCCACGCGAATATTGATGGTCTTGATCAGCGAGTTACCCGAGCTGATGCCCGCATCATGCAGTTGCGCTTCCTGCTCAACATTGATGCGAAAACCGACGCGAATCAGCCACATGGTCAGTAAAATGCCGCAGATGCCGAACGGGTAGGCCATCGCATAGCTCATCCCCATTTGATCGAGAACATTAGACGGCGTTCCCAGGTCATGCAGGATCTGCTGCCCGGCCCCGAGTGCCGGGGTATTGGTGACCGCACCGGAGAAGATACCCAGAATGACTGGCAGTGGAATATTGAAGAGTTTATGCAAAATAGCGGTGACCAGGCCGCCAAGTATCACAATCAGAATGGCAAACAGGTTCAGGCGTAACCCGGAAACGCGCAACGAGGCAAAAAAGCCCGGTCCGACCTGAATACCGATGGTATAGACGAAGAGGATAAGGCCGAACTCCTGCACGAAATGCAGCATTGGACTGCTCAGGGTAATCCCGGCTTGATCAATAAAATGACCGACGATAATACCGCCGAAAAGCACGCCACCAATCCCAAAACCCACGCCGCGTATTTTTACATTGCCGATCCACAAACCGACGACCGCGACCAGCGCCAGCATGCTTACGGTTAACGCTATATCACTCATGATGGCTCCCTGTGAATAACATTGTAAACACAATGGATTCTCTCAGAGCGGCAGCGGGATGTATGGGCTTTGGCGCACAAAAAAGCCCCGCCGAAACGGGGCAAGCTAAACGCAAAACGGTCACCCTGAGGTGACCGTTTTTGGCGTTTACGTATTCTTCCGTATGAGGGAGCAGAAGCGCGGGCATCAAGCCGCTAAATCCCTCCGAAAAAATACGATAATCAACTATTTAATACCGGGCGCTCGCTAATGGCGATCCGCTGAGGCGCAATGACTTCCGGCACGTTACGGGTCAGGTCAATATGGAGTAAGCCATTAGCGAAGGTCGCGCCAGATACCTCCATATTTTCCGCCAGCGTAAAGCTCAGGGTGAAAGGTTGGATCACCAGCCCCTGGTGCAACCATTTAGGCTCGTTGGCCGGTTTTTCCGGCGAACCTTTGATGACCAACCGTGTGCCTTCCAGCTGAATATCCAGCTCTTGCTGGTTGAATCCGGCTAAAGCCAGCGTAATGCGGTAGTGGTTGTCATCGCCCTTTTCAATGTTATAGGGCGGGAATGTCTGATGCTCAGTGGTGCTTTGCAGCGCGTTAGCCAGTTTGTCAAAACCGATCCACTGACGCAGCAGCGGGGATAAATCGTAGTTACGCATGATATTTCTCCTTCTGAGAAGCGAGTAAGTTACTGCAAGCCTGTGGCTCGCATATGCTCCCTGACGGCAAGCATTCAGTTCAGCTAATTAGTTAATCTCAATGCGACGCGGTTTCTTTGCTTCCGGAACAACGCGTTCAAGATCAACATACAGCAGGCCATTCACCAGATTTGCGCCTTTAACATGGATGTTTTCAGCAAGCTGGAATTTGCGCTCGAAGTTACGTTCGGCGATGCCCTGGTAGAGGTAGGTGCGTTCTTTCTGTTCAGTCGCGTGTGCGCCTTTCACGATGAGCAGGTTGTCCTGCGCGGTGATGTCCAGTTCGCTTTCCGCGAACCCCGCTACCGCAATCGCGATGCGATAATGGTTTTCGTCAACTAATTCAACGTTATACGGAGGATAGCCGCCGTTGCTTTGGTTTTGATTGTTTTCCAGCAGGTTGAACAGACGGTCGAAACCAATGGCTGAACGATAAAGCGGAGAAAGATCGAAGTTTCGCATACATAAAGCTCCTGAAATCAGCGAGATTGTCATTGGCCTTCCACAATGGACAGGCCGCGGTAGCTCAACACCCTTCCGGCGTGTCTTCCGGCTACACACATAAAATAGGGGTGACGCTTATGTTTTCAAGGGTCTTTTTCTGACTTTTTTTTGCAGTTTCTCGCGCTTTGCATAGACTGGGATCACAGCACAAAAGGTGAAAGTGCGAATGTCGCCACAGAGCGCAGCATGGAGGCTGTCTTTTTTGGTGCAGGACAGATATAACGCCAGCAGCAGTCTTCATACTGCCCATAACAATGATTAACTGATGATGAAAAATACTCTGATTGTTTCGACGCTGCTTAGTGGAATGGTGTTACTCAGTGGTTGCTCCAGCGTGATGTCGCATACCGGGGGCAAGGAAGGCGTGTATCCGGGTACGAAAGCAAGTTCCACTATGTTGTCGGACGATAACACCAATATCGGCATGAAATCACTGGTGGTTCTGGATATGCCTTTTACAGCCGTCATGGACACGATACTGCTGCCGTGGGATATGTTCCGCACCGACAGCTCCGTAAAATCTCGCGTTGAGAAAAGCGAAAAGGCCACCATGGCGACGGATAGTATTATCCCACCCGCCCCCATGCCCGGGCAGTAAAATCAGATCCCGGTTTCCGTTATCCAGATCTGGCGAAAACCTGCAATCTCCTCCATCCAGGCGATATAACGACCATCCGGCGAGAACACGACCGCATCAGCGGACGGTGGATTGCCATGATCGGTTGTCAAAAAGGTGATATCGCCGCAAGCGGCATCGCACAGTGCGATACGATTATCCAGCACAAAGCCCAACGCTGTGTCCGAAGGATGCCAGTTAAAGGCAGACTGGATGCCCTTATCCGTCTGGGTTAGCTGCTGCGGTTCGCCCCCCTCCGGTGAGAGCAGCCACAGCTGGACAACCCCCGTATCATCACGCATTAAAAACGCAATCGCACTGCCCTGCGGGTTACTGCGCACCCAGTGGCGCGGTACGTTAACTAACCCTGGAAAGGAACGGTGATGGGTAAAAGTCAGACGTCGTTGTGAAACCCCGGCTGGTGGTGCAGGCAGGCTTGTCGGCGTGCCCTGCAGCGGCGTATCGCCAGGCTGCTTCCATCCCTGTGCTCCTTTTGGCAGATCAACGATAAATAACTCCGGCACTTTCTCGCCTTTTAACGACAGCGTATCGCCAATAAAAGCCAGCTTATCGTTACCCACCCAACCCTCTTCATACGCACGGTTGATCTCATCGCTGCCGGGAACAGGCACGGGCGTAGTACGGCTTATCAGCACACTCCAGTGGCTACCTGTATACTCGCGTGGATGTGCGAGCGGAGGTTGCACCGGGCCAAAGGGTACGGCGACGCCGACGTTACGTAAATCCTGCGCCGGGTCCAGCTCATGCATAACATGGTCGTTATAAGTAAAACTGACGTTCTCGCCGTTGGGGCTGAAAACATGCACATGGCTACCGCCGCGCAAGGCGCCCGGCGTAAAGGGTGCAGTGATGTCCAGCGCGTCCAGGTTAGCGGTTTTTCCGTGCGCGTGAATAACGCCGCGACGATGGTGAAAATCGTAATGCCATTCAGCATCGGGGTTTTCCGGACCGTGGATAAAGACATATTTCTCTTCATCGGGATGAACGGTCACGACGCCTACATGTGCCCCCTCTTTCGCCTGATAGATCACCTCAACGGCACCAGTATGAATATTGACCCGCTCGATAGTTTCGCCGGTAAATGATGCACCGGAAGGCCGTACATCAAACACCAGCCACTGACTGTCCGGTGTCCAGGTGTGAATATTGGTGAGCTGGTGATGACGGGGGGCGGTAGTAATTTGTCTCATGTGATGGATGACCCTGATGCCATATTTCGCATCAGGGTATCGCAAGGCGGGGGCATTAACCTACCCGTTTTACATCGCCGACCAGCAGGATGTAAGAAAGTGCGCCAATCAATGCCACCACGGAGATATAGACCAGCGCAGGGGCAAAACCGTAGCTCTGTGCCAGGTAACCGATAACCAGCGGCACAGTAATACCGCCCAGACCGCCAACAAAGTTAAAAACACCACCCGTCAACCCAATCAGACGCATCGGCGCAAGAGAAGAGACCAGTGACCAGGTGATTGAGGCGAAACCGTTGCCGAAAAACGCTATCGCCATCAGCGTCATGATCCACACCGGGTCATTAGTGTAGTTCGCGCCCATAATGCAGGTGGAGATCAGCAGGCCACAGATGATGGGTGTTTTACGTGCCGCGCCAAGGGAGACCCCCTTACGCACCAGTCTGTCCGCCAGCCAGCCGGAAAGCAGCACACCAAAGAACGCGGCGAGGAATGGCACCGTAGTCATAAACCCGGCTTTGAGCGCAGTGATACCTTTTTCCTGGGTCAGATAGTTCGGAAACCATGTCAGGAAGAACCACAGCGTGGAGGTGACGGCGAATTGCCCCAGATAAACACCGACCAGTTTACGATGGAACACCAGTTTCCAGTCTGCTTTAGTGAGCGGCTGGCGCGCCTCTTTGGTCACAGGTGCATCGCCGTCTACCAGACCGCCGCCTTCACGAATGTATTCCAGCTCTTCATGTGTGACGCTTTTGGTCAGACGCGGCGGTTGATAGACCTTGAACCAGATTAAGGACCAGATGATGCCAATCCCGCCGGTAACGATAAATACCCAGTGCCAGCTCAGCAGCTCCTGAATCCAGATAAGCAGCGGCGTAAGAAATGCCAGGCCGACAAACTGACCGGAGGTGTAGAAGCCAACGGCAGAAGCGCGTTCGTGTTCCGGGAACCAGCTGGTCACCATACGGTTATTGGTCGGAAAGGCGGGCGCTTCAAAAATCCCGGTGATGGCACGCAGGCCAATCAGCGACATTAATCCTGTCGCAAAGCCCTGGAACAGGGTCGCCACCGACCAGCCAAAGATGGCGATAAAATAGGTAAGACGAGAACCAACCCGGTCAAGAAACCAGCCGCCGGGGATCTGACATAACGTATAAAGCCAGGCAAAAGCGGAAAAGACATAGCCCATTTCCGCTTTAGTGATACCAAACTCTTGCTGAATATGTGCGGAGGCCACCGCGAGGTTGGCCCTGTCGACATAACAAATAACAACCGTAATAAAGATCATCACCAGCGTCAGATAACGCCGACGACCGACTTTTGCAGCAGTAACTGAAATATCCATCGCAATCTGTCTCCAGATTTTGGGCATAGCGAGGCCGCTCACCATGCCCGGTAAATTACAGAGGGTGTCTTTAAAATTTTTATTAATAACTTAATGGCATTGCGCTAAATAATTCGTGCTGGGGGACAAAACGCATTAGCGTTTTTGAACAGCGCATGCGCTGGTCCCAAAGGGGCGATAACGCGGCAAGTTTTCGCATTCCCGTGTGTATATAAAAATATGTGACCGGAATAAGAAAATGCAGCCAGCGCACCACCAGTGCGAACTATGACGCGCATTTACCACTCGGCGACGGTGCCATCTTCATTCCGCCAAACCGGATTACGCCAGTCCGGCGCATTCTTACTCAACTCAATAACCTTCTCTTCATCAATATCCACACCCAGCCCTGGCTTCATCAATGGCTTAAAGAAGCCGCCTTCCATATTGAAATCTTCTTTATTTTTCACGAAGTCGAGTAATTCGGCGCCTTTATTGTAATGAATGCCCATACTCTGCTCCTGGAATACCGCATTGTGGGAAACGAAATCCACGTGCAGACAGGCCGCCAGCGCCACCGGGCCAAGCGGACAATGCGGGGCCAGCGCCACGTCATAGGCTTCGGCCATTCCGGCAATTTTGTAGCACTCGGTAATTCCGCCAGCGTGGGATAAATCCGGCTGTAATATAGAAATCCCCCCCGCTTCCAGTATGCGTTTAAATTCAAAACGCGAGAACATACGTTCGCCAGCGGCAATCGGAATATGCGTTTGCGCCGCCAGACGCGGATAATATTCCGCCTGCTCCGCCAGTACCGGCTCTTCAATAAATAACGGGCGATACGGCTCAAGTTCTTTAATTAATACTTTTGCCATCGGCGCACTGACGCGCCCATGGAAATCGAGGCCAAATTCAATTTCATTGCCAAAGGCTTCACGGATTTGCGCCACGGTATTCACGGCGGCATCTACCGCCCGGGAATTATCAATCACCCCCATCTCTTCACAGCCGTTCAGCTTGAAAGTATCGAAGCCGATGTTGCGCAGGGTTTTAATGCCGTCAATGACCTCAGCCGGACGATCACCGCCGACCCAGCTGTACGCTTTGATTTTGTCACGTACCAGGCCGCCCATCAGTTGCCAGACCGGCGCATTATGGACTTTCCCTTTGATATCCCACAGCGCCTGGTCAATGCCGGCAATGGCGCTCATCAGAATCGGGCCGCCACGGTAAAAACCAGCACGATACATCACCTGCCATAAGTCATTGATACGTGAAGGGTCCTGGCCAATAAGATAATCACTCAGCTCATGTACCGCCGCCTCAACCGTGCGGGCGCGCCCTTCAATGACCGGCTCCCCCCAGCCAACAACGCCTTCATCGGTTTCGATTTTCAGGAACATCCAACGCGGGGGTAAACGGTAAGTGGTGAGTTTGGTTATTTTCATTGCACTGCCTCTCGATACGCGTTAACAAAAGCGGTTGCCTGTTGCGCGGTGCGTTCCACGGGCTGCCCGGCACGATACAGATCGCTGCCCAGCCCGGCGCCCATGCAGCCAGCCTTAATCCATTGCGCCAGGTTTTCTGGCGTTACCCCACCCACGGCAAAGACCGGTACGTCCGACGGTAAGACCGCTTTCAATGCTTTGATGTAGTCCGGGCCAAAGGCCGAAGAGGGGAAAATTTTCAGTGCCTGCGCCCCCGCATCAAGCGCGGTAAACGCTTCGCTGGCGGTCGCGCAACCCGGGCAGATCGTCATGCCGTAGCTCACCGCGCGGCGAATGACGTCGGGCTGAATATTGGGGGTGACGATCAGTTTGCAGCCCATCTCAGCCAGTTGGTCAACCTGCTCCGGCCTGAGAACGGTGCCCGCGCCGATAAGTGCTTTGTCGCCATACGCCGCGACGATAGCCGGTATGCTTTTTTCCCACTGGGGTGAATTAAGCGGGATCTCTACCGCATCAAAACCAGCGTCAATGACCGCGCCGACGTGCGCCAGCGCTTCATCAGGGGTAACGCCTCGTAATATTGCGATAAGCGGAAGGTTAGTTTGCCACTGCATGAGCGATGCTCCTTATTCCTGTCTTAAATGCGGTGTCGCCGGAGATGACCATAGCCTTGCGGCCAACTGCCTCCAGCGCCTGTTGATAGCGGCCGGATAGAGTGTTTCCCGCAACGATGGTGACCTGATGCTCGGGATAGTGCTCAGCCATGCTGGCTACTTCGGCGCCAATCAGCAGGCCTGATAAAAACTCGCTAACCTGTTCACGCGGCAATTTACCGAGCACATGGGCGGCACGGACTTCGAACAGTTGCGGCAGAATAGCGGGCGTAGCGAGGCCGCGTTCGAGCCCGGATGTAAATGCCGCAGGTGACACCTCCTGCTCCGGCAGCCCCGCGCCCACCAGCGAATGGTGGAGCAACAAATGATGCAATTCACCCGTCATCACGGTGCGAAAATCATGAATCTGGTAGGCATCTGCACGCACCCATTTGCAGTGGGTGCCCGGCATCACATAAACAGAAGAGGGAGAAAGTTCGCGTGCGCCCAGGAGTTGCGTCTCTTCGCCACGCATTACGTTGTGGTTATCGTCGCGAGAAATGCACAGGCCGGGAATAATCCAGACATTGTCGCCAACGGCGGTTAACTGCTCGCCAATAGCAGAGAAAAAGGCAGGAACGGGTAAGTAAGGAGCCACTTTCCAGCCGACATTGCTGCCAATCATCCCTGCCATCACTACCGGCGTTTGCTCATTGCGCCAGCCGTGGGTAATTTCTGCTAACACCGCTTGTGGGGATTTGCCATTCAGGCGCGTAACACCTGCTTCTGATTGTCTGCTCTCCAGGCATTCTGCCTCCTGATAAAGCCAGGCGCGTAAGTTGGTCGACCCCCAGTCAATTGCGATGTAGCGAGATGTCATGTGATTTCCTTAAGCCTTCGGGTAGAGCTGGCGATCATGGTGAGCGCCGCCTGCTCTGCTGCATCACCGTCCTGATGCCGTATCGCATCGAACAGCGCCTTATGTTCCTGGAGCGTTTTTGGCATGTTGGCTTCATCGCACATCCAGGTTCGTTCAAATACCGCCCGCTGAAGCGAACTGATCGCCACGGTTAATTGCTGTAAGACCGGATTATGTACCGACGCCAGCACCGCTTCGTGGTAACGAATGTCCGCCTCATTGAACGCATCGCGATTCTGGTTATTCGCAATCATGTCGTTGAGCGCCGCCTCGATTTGCGCCAAATCGCTTGAGGTCGCGCGCTCTGCCGCCCAGCGAGCAATGGCCGGCTCCACGAGGTTTCGCACCTCGCTCATCGCACTGATGAGTCGCGGGTCATAGTCGTTTTCCAGTACCCATTGCAGTACTTCGGTATCGAGGTAATTCCACTGATTGCGCGGCGCCACAAATGCACCGCGATATCGTTTTATCTCGATGAGCCTCTTCGCCATTAATGAACGAAAGACTTCGCGAATGATGTTGCGCGAGGTTTCAAATTCCTCGCAGAGCTCTGCTTCTGCCGGAAGTGCTGAGCCGGGGACATATTTCCCGGCCACAATCTGGTGCCCTAACGTGATGACGATGCGGTCAGTTTTGGTGAGTGTCATGGCATGCCCTTATTTGCTGTGTATGCATGCCTACTTTACCTCGACCGGCGATTTTCACCTCATCCTTGCAGTACAAACAGCGCTTACTTTTCTTTCGATGAAATCGAATGTAGTACAATGAATTATTGTTGTACTACAATTTAGATCGCAAAATGAACGATAGATCACAAAATTAACCGCCTTTACTTCACCTTCACTTCACCCGAGCCGCTTATCGTCCTAATCAACATGAGGAGGGGATATGCAGCATTTTGATGTGGCGATTATTGGTCTGGGGCCTGCGGGAGCAGCGCTGGCGCGGCAGTTAGCAGGCAGAATGAGCGTGCTGGCATTAGACAAAAAGCAACAATGCGGGACGGGCGGATTTATGAAACCATGTGGCGGATTGCTGGCCCCGGACGCGCAACGTTCATTTATCCGTGCGGGTATTACGCTGCCGGTGCAGGTGCTGGCCGATCCGCAAATTTTCAGCGTACAGACGCTGGATGTGCAAACGGGAATTGAGCGGAATTATCAACGCAGTTACGTCAATATTGACAGACATGCCTTTGATTTATGGATGAAATCGTTAATCCCTGCGTCGGTCACTGTTCACCACGATGCTTTGTGTAAAAAGATCAGCCGACAGGACAGCCTCTGGCATCTGACATACGTGGTTGACGGTGAAACACAGGAAGCGACGGCAGATTATCTGGTGGGCGGCGATGGTGCGAACTCCATGGTGCGGCGTTTTCTGTATCCCGATCATGAGATCCGCAAGTACGTCTCGCTACAGCAGTGGTTCAAAGACCGTCACTCGTCACCGTTTTATTCCTGCGTGTTTGATAATGAGACAACGGATTGTTATGCATGGAGTATTTGCAAAGATGGTTATTTCATTTTCGGTGGGGCATTTGCCATGAAGGATGGCAGAGAGAGTTTTAACCGCCTCAAACAGCGCCTTGAACCCTTTGATTTCCGCTTTGGCGACGCGGTGAAAACAGAGAAATGCACAGTGCTGTGCCCGTCCCGCTGGGCGGATTTTGTCTGCGGTAAAGAGAATGCGTTTCTGATTGGCGAAGCGGCTGGATTTATCAGCGCCAGTTCGCTGGAAGGGATCAGCTATGCACTGGATAGCGCGGAAATTCTGGCAGAAGTATTATGCGGAGAAACAAAAAACCGCAACGCAGAATACTGGAAGAAAACGCGAAAATTACGCGTGAAATTGCTGGGAAAAGTCATCAAAAATCGTTGTCTGACGACACCATGGATACGCGCTCTGATCATGAAAAGTGGGGCTGGTCATATCCCGATGCAGAAAGCGACGCATACGCAGGCAAGGGCCTGATCGCCCCTGCCTGGCGGCAGATTAATTCAGCACAAACTTCTCAATGGCATACGCTACGCCATCTTCGAGGTTGGATTTGGTGACAAAATTGGCCACCTCTTTCACCGACGGAATGGCGTTATCCATTGCCACACCCACGCCAGCATACTCGATCATGGCGATGTCGTTTTCCTGATCGCCGATGGTCATGATCTCTTCCGGCTTGATGCCCAGAACCTCGGCCAGAGATTTCACCCCGGTACCTTTATTGACGCGCTTATCAAGCATTTCGAGGAAGTACGGCGCGCTTTTCAGTACGGTATATTTCTCTTTCACCTCTGCCGGAATGCGGGCAATCGCTTTATCGAGGATTTCCGGTTCATCAATCATCATCACCTTGAGAAACTGTGTGTTCGGATCCATGTTTTCCGGCTCACAGAACACCAGCGGGATAGTGGCGACGTAGGATTCGTGCACCGTGTAGAAGCTGATATCGCGGTTGGCGGTGTACAGCGTATTGCGATCGAGCGCGTGGAAGTGCGAACCGACTTCGCGGGACAGTTTTTCCAGATAGCGGTAATCGTCATAGCTCAGTGCCGTTTGTGTCACCGTGCTGCCATCATGGGCGTTTTGCACCAGCGCGCCGTTGTAAGTGATGCAGTAATCACCTTCCCGTTCCATATGCAGCTCTTTGACGTAGGCATGAACCCCGGCATAAGGGCGGCCTGTCGTCAGCACCACTTTCACTCCTTTTTCACGCGCCGCGGCGATCGCGTTTTTTACAGCAGGTGAAATTGTGTGGTCAGGCAGCAGTAAGGTGCCGTCCATATCGATTGCAATAAGTTTGATAGCCATGAGATCCCCGGGATAAATGAGTACTGCCTCATGCTAACGCGATTAAGCACACAAAAATAGAGCTACATTGCGCAACAGAAACACCCCTTTTACACCAATCCCGGGGAACGAAGGCTCACTCGCGGGTAAGAACTATTTTGCCGAACGCGCCGCGGTCAAGATGTTCAAATGCCTGTGCAAGCTCGTTGAAGTGGTAGCGATGCTCAATCACAGGTTTCAGCCCATTGACATCAACAGCACGCACCAGATCTTCAAGCGCACGGCGGTGACCGACACCAATCCCCTGGATCACCGGCGATTTCAGCAACAGTTCGCTGGCAGGCAGCGAGATTTCACTCCCGGCCAGCACGCCAATGACTGAGATTCGCCCATGAACCGCCACGGCTCGCAGGGAATGTTTCAGATTTTCCCCGCCCACGGTTTCAATAATATGGTCAATGCCGCGATCTTCAGTCAGCGTCAGTATCTCCTCCACCCAGTCGCCTTTTAGCCGGTTAATACCCTGAACAGCCCCCAGTTTTTTTGCCTGCGCCAGTTTTTCATCACTGCCGGACGTGACAAACACTTGCGCCCCCTGCGCTTTGGCGATTTGTAGCGCGAATATCGCCACCCCACCCGTCCCTTGTACCAGCACCGACTGACCGGCGCGTAAATTGCCCCGCTCCACCAGCGCGAACCAGGCCGTCAGCCCTGCACAAGGCAAGGTGCTGGCCTCTGCGTCATCCAGGGTTTCCGGGGCGGCAACCAGCCAGTTTTCATTCATAATCACGTATTCAGCCAGCATTCCCTGGAAATAACCTCCGAGGGTTCTGTAGGGCAAAATGCGTGCGTCCGCTTTTGGCTTGCCGTCGATCCACTCCGGGAAGAAGTTCGAAATAACGCGTGCTCCGGCTTTGAAACGCGTTACACCCTCGCCAGCACTGTCCACGACACCCGCCATGTCAGAAGCCGGTGTAAAGGGGAAGGTGCGGGAAATTGGCATGTTGCCTTCAATAACCATTTTGTCGCGATAGTTGAGCGCAACGGCATTCACCCGCACACGTACTTCACCCGGGCCAGGCTGAGGGAGGGGCTCCCGGATAAGTCTGAGGTTGTCGCGCCCGAGGGCGTCCATTGACCAGCGTTGCATCGTCTCTGCCATCCTATTTCTCCTGCCATCAAATGAGGTTCACTATCGATAGTCTAACGTTGACTAAGAGTCGCCAGTGGCGATAAGTTTTCTCTTTATTGATGCAAAAATGGATACAATTCATGAGCGATACGCTGAAAGATATTCCCGTTTTTGTGGCTGCCGTTGAAGCGGGCAGTTTTGCTCAGGCCGCGGTCCGCCTGCATTTGTCACGTTCGGCAGTGGGAAAAAGCATCGCCCGGCTTGAACAACGACTGGGGGTACGCCTGTTCCAGCGCACCACCCGCAGTCAGCGGCTGACCGATAACGGCGCGCTTTTTTATGAGCGTTGTCTGCGCGCGCTGGAGGAGATCCGCAGCGCAGAATCGCTGCTGGAGACAGGGAAGCAACAGGTGAGCGGCCGCCTGCGCGTGGCTATGCCAGTACTATTTGGTCGTCAGTGCGTCGCCCCGCTGCTGATAGCGCTGGCGCAGGAACACCCCGGGCTTGAGCTGGAAATGTCATTCAGCGACAGGGTAGTGGATCTCGTGGAGGAAGGGTTTGATATGGCGGTACGTAACGGCGCTCTGGCAGACAGCACCGTGTTGGCCGCCAGAAAACTGGGTGAGCATCAAATGGTTCTGTGCGCCGCGCCGGATTATCTGATGAAAAAAGGCCATCCAGAAACCGTTGCCGATTTACGTCAGCATACGGCCATTAACTATCTGCAAGCAGGCAGAATTTTACCCTGGCAACTTGCGGATAACGAAGGAAAGCCGCAAACTCTGGTTCTTCGCTCATCACTCAATATGGATGATTTACAGGCAATCTGCGACGCAGCGATAGCCGGACACGGCATTGCATGGTTGCCCTGCTGGATGGCAAGCAAAGAGATTCAGAATGGGAAACTCGTCCTGCTCTTCAGGCAGGCGCCGGATGTGCGCTTTGACGTTCATGCGGTCTGGCAGAAGACGCCACATCTGCCGTTGAGGATGAGAATTGCCATAGACACGCTGGTGAGCCGCTTACCGACGGCGATGTCGCTGGATTTTCCTGACCCCATAAAAAAGCCGCGCTAAAAGCGCGGCCCAGGTATGGCTGTAAAGCGACGATTAAATATCAATGTTCGCTGCTTTCAGGGCGTTCTCTTCGATAAAGGCACGGCGCGGCTCAACGGCATCACCCATCAGGGTGGTAAACAATTGGTCTGCGGCAATTGCATCTTTAACGGTCACGCGCAGCATGCGGCGGCTTTCTGGATCCATAGTGGTTTCCCACAGCTGGTCCGGGTTCATTTCACCCAGACCTTTATAACGCTGGATCGCAAGGCCACGACGGGACTCTTTTACCAGCCAGTCCAGCGCCTGTTCAAAGCTGGCGATAGGCTGCTTACGCTCACCACGTTCGATAAATGCATCGTCTTCAATCAGACCACGCAGTTTTTCACCCAGCGTGCACAGACGGCGATATTCACCACCGGCGATAAACTCATTATCCAGCGGATAGTCCGTATCAACACCGTGGGTACGCACACGAATAATCGGCTCGAAATGGTTCAGTTCCGCATTTTCGCGAATGTCGAACTTCCAGACGCTACCGTGCTGCTCTTTCTCGTTCAGCTCGGTGACCAGCGCATTCACCCAGCGGGTGACTGACTGCTCGTTGCCCAGGTCAGCTTCGGTTAGCGTCGGCTGATATACCAACTCTTTCAGCAGCGCGCGCGGGAAGCGACGTTCCATACGACCAATCATCTTCTGCGCGGCATTGTATTCAGAGACCAGTTTTTCCAGCGCTTCACCGGCCAGCGCAGGCGCGCCTTCGGTGGTGTGCAGGGTAGCACCGTCCAGAGCGATGGCGATCTGGTACTGATCCATCGCCTCATCGTCTTTAATGTACTGTTCCTGCTTGCCTTTTTTCACTTTGTACAGCGGCGGCTGGGCAATATAGACATGACCGCGCTCAATGATTTCCGGCATCTGACGATAGAAGAAGGTCAACAGCAGCGTACGGATGTGCGAGCCGTCGACGTCCGCATCGGTCATGATAATAATGCTGTGATAACGCAGTTTGTCCGGGTTGTACTCGTCGCGACCAATGCCGCAGCCAAGCGCAGTGATGAGCGTCGCCACTTCCTGAGAAGAGAGCATCTTGTCAAAGCGCGCCTTCTCAACGTTAAGGATTTTACCTTTCAGTGGCAGAATCGCCTGGTTCTTACGGTTACGCCCCTGTTTTGCAGAGCCGCCCGCAGAGTCCCCTTCCACAAGGTACAGTTCAGACAGTGCCGGGTCGCGTTCCTGACAGTCGGCCAGTTTGCCCGGCAGGCCCGCTAAGTCCAGCGCCCCTTTGCGACGTGTCATTTCACGGGCTTTACGCGCCGCTTCACGGGCACGCGCCGCATCGATAATTTTGCCAACCACGATTTTCGCGTCAGATGGGTTTTCCAGCAGATATTCCGCCAGCAGTTCGTTCATCTGCTGTTCTACGGCCGATTTCACCTCGGAGGAGACCAGTTTGTCTTTGGTCTGTGAGGAGAATTTAGGGTCCGGCACTTTCACGGAAACTACTGCAATCAGGCCTTCACGGGCGTCGTCACCGGTGGCGCTGACTTTCGCTTTTTTGCTGTAGCCTTCTTTATCCATGTAGGCGTTCAGAGTACGGGTCATCGCCGCACGGAAGCCTGCAAGGTGGGTACCGCCATCGCGCTGCGGAATGTTGTTGGTGAAGCAGTAGATATTTTCCTGGAAACCATCGTTCCACTGCAGCGCCACTTCTACGCCGATACCGTCTTTTTCGGTGGAGAAGTAGAAGATATTCGGATGGATCGGCGTTTTGTTCTTGTTGAGATACTCAACAAATGCCTTTATCCCGCCTTCGTAGTGGAAATGGTCTTCTTTACCGTCGCGCTTGTCTTTCAGGCGGATGGATACGCCAGAGTTCAGGAAGGAGAGCTCGCGCAGACGTTTCGCCAGAATTTCATACTCAAATTCGGTGACGTTAGTGAAGGTTTCATAGCTCGGCCAGAAACGCACCATGGTACCGGTTTTTTCTGTCTCGCCCGTCACAGCCAGCGGTGCCTGCGGCACACCGTGTTCGTAGATCTGACGGTGAACTTTATTATCACGCTGGATAACCAGTTCCAGTTTCTGCGACAGGGCGTTTACAACCGAAACGCCTACGCCGTGCAGACCACCGGAGACTTTATAAGAGTTATCATCGAATTTACCGCCCGCGTGCAGCACGGTCATGATGACTTCGGCTGCTGAGACACCTTCTTCCGGGTGAATACCGGTTGGGATCCCACGACCATCATCCTGTACGGAGACGGAGTTATCGCTGTGGATCGTGACAACAATGTCTTTACAGTAACCTGCGAGCGCTTCGTCGATAGCGTTATCTACCACCTCGAATACCATGTGGTGCAGACCGGTGCCGTCATCCGTATCGCCGATATACATACCCGGGCGCTTACGCACCGCATCCAGCCCTTTCAGGACTTTGATACTGGAGGAGTCATAAGAATTCGACATCAACGTTTCTCGCTCATTTTGTCTTGGGTTAATCCGTTATTTTACCCTTTTCCACGGTGAACATCTTCGAATTTTTGTCCGACATGTCCAGTACGTGTTCAGCGCTTATCGCGCTGACGAAAACCTGTGATTGCGTGGCTTTTAAGCGGCTGGCAAGCAGCCCGCGACGCGCATCATCCAGCTCCGAGGCAAAATCATCTATCAGGTACAAACAGCGGCGACCACTCTCGCGGGTTAAAAACTCCCCCTGCGCCAGGCGCAGCGCACACATCAGGAGTTTTAGCTGCCCACGGGAAAGCGTATCTTCCACCGGCGCACCGTCAGCACGTATACGGAAATCCGCCTTGTGCGGGCCATGTGCGGTGTAAGTCAGCAGGCGATCGCGTTCGAAGTTCTTCTCCAGCACTTCGGCATAATCCGTCTCTTTTTCCCAGCCGCGCTGGAAAGAAAAGGTCAGAGAGAACTCCGGTAAAAATTGTTTGCAGGTGTCGGCCATATCTTCGGCGATACCGGCACTGTATTCGGCACGCCACAGGCTGATTTGTTCCGCCAAAGGGATCAGTTCTTTATCCCACGGGCGCAACTGGCCGTAGTGGCTTACCTGCCGTAGCGCGGCATTACGCTGTTTAAGCAGCCGCTTAAGGTTGCTCCAGGCATTAAAGAAGCCGGCTTCATTGTGAAAACATCCCCAGTCGAGGAACGCTCTTCTGTATTTGGGGCCGCCGTTGAGTAAAGTAAACCCCTCCGGGGTAATCAACTGCATGGGCATCAGTAGCGCCAGTTCTGCCACCTTGTGGCCATCGGTTCCATCGATACGCACGGTGCTGTCGCCCTGTTTGTCTTTCGTCAGACCAATGGCAATTTCACGCTCCGCCTCCTGCAAACGCCCGTGCAGAATAAATGACTCCTGCTCATGGCGAATGACGCGGCCAATTTGCAAACTGCGAAACGCCCGACCATGGCCGAGCGTATAGATGGCTTCCAGCACGCTGGTTTTGCCGCTGCCGTTAGCGCCAACCAGGAAGTTAAAGCCGGGAGATAAAGCGAGATCCGCATTTTCGATATTGCGGAAGTCTTTGATTAGGAGGCGTGTCAGTGACATATCCGGGTTTCTTCAGGCCAGGGCGTAATCGGCGCAGCCAGTTTCAACTCGGACTGCGCGCAAACCCTGGAGCGTACACGAAGTACGTGACAGGGGCGAGCACTGTCCAGGTTGAAAATGGCAAGTAAGATAGCCCGATATTCTCTACAACCTCATAGGCATGACGACGTAAGCTGCGGATTGTGATGCCGCATCCTCAATCTGCACGCTCGAAACGGAATCCGTCAGCATAATGCGCACATTTTCGCACTTCAGCGCATTAAGTACGTCCAGCACATAACTGACGTTGAAACCAATCTCCATTTCGCTACCGGAATAGGTCACATCCAGAATCTCTTCCGCTTCTTCCTGCTCCGGGTTGTTAGCAGTAATTTTCAACTGGTTTTCGCTGACATACAGACGCACACCGCGGAATTTCTCATTCGAGAGAATGGCCGCGCGCGCAAACGCCTGTTTGAGGATGTCGCAACCGGCATCCAGGTGTTTGTCCGGATTTTTCGGTAATACGCGGCGATAATCCGGGAAACGGCCATCGACCAGCTTCGATGTGAAGATAAAGTCGCCGACATGTGCCCGGATGTTGTTGCTGCCAATCTGCACGGTCAGCGGATTGTCGCCGCCGTCGAGCATACGCATCAGTTCAATCACCCCTTTACGCGGCACGATCACCGAATGGTTGGGCAGGGGCTGACCGACAGGCATAGAACATACCGCCAGGCGGTGACCGTCAGTTGCCACGGTACGCAGCTCTTCGCCTTCGGTTTCAAACAGCATGCCGTTTAAGTAATAACGCACATCCTGATGCGCCATCGAGAACTGAGTGGCTTCAATCAAACGTTTCATTGTGGCCTGCGGCAGAGTGAACTCCACCTCGCTTTGCCAGTCATCCAGATTCGGGAAATCGGCGGCAGGTAGCGTGGAAAGGGAGAAACGGCTGCGGCCAGAACGCACCAGCATACGCTCGCCTTCAAGCTGGACGGCGATTTCCGCGCCCTCCGGCAAACCACGGCAGATATCAAAGAATTTCCGCGCCGGGACGGTAGTCGCGCCGGGCTCATGTGGCTGGACGAGCGCAACACGGGCCACCATTTCCATTTCAAGATCGGTACCGGTCAGCGAAAGCGTACCGTCTGCAACCTGAAGCAGCAGATTACCGAGAATGGGTAACGTCGGGCGACCGCCCAGCGGGCCGCTAACTTGTTGCAGCGGCTTTAAGAGATGTTCACGTTCAACGGTAAATTTCATAGCGTCACGATGATAATGTTCTGATTAAATTGGAAAAATCTTCTTTGATATCGTGGCTCTCTTCACGCAACTGCTCAATCTTGCGGCAGGCGTGTAGCACGGTAGTATGGTCACGACCACCAAACGCATCGCCAATTTCCGGCAGACTGTGGTTGGTGAGCTCTTTCGCCAGCGCCATCGCCATCTGACGCGGACGCGCGACAGAACGCGAGCGACGCTTCGACAGCAGGTCCGCGACCTTAATCTTGTAATACTCCGCCACAGTCTTCTGAATATTGTCGATGGTGACGAGTTTTTCCTGCAGCGCCAGCAAATCACGCAGCGCTTCACGCACGAAATCAATGGTAATCGCACGGCCGGTAAAGTTGGCGTTGGCAATCACGCGGTTCAGTGCCCCTTCCAGCTCACGCACGTTAGAGCGCAGACGCTTGGCAATAAAGAAGGCCACTTCACCTGGCAGACGAATATCATTCTCGTCGGCCTTTTTCATCAGGATCGCGACGCGGGTTTCCAGTTCAGGCGGCTCGATCGCGACCGTCAGACCCCAACCGAAGCGGGATTTAAGACGATCTTCAACGCCGTTGATCTCTTTAGGATAACGATCTGAGGTCAGGATGATCTGTTGATTACCTTCCAGCAGCGCGTTAAAGGTGTGGAAAAACTCTTCCTGAGATCGTTCTTTATTGGCAAAGAACTGGATGTCATCGATAAGCAGGGCGTCAACGGAGCGGTAGTAGCGTTTAAACTCTTCGATCGCATTGTTTTGCAGGGCTTTTACCATGTCCTGGACAAAACGTTCGGAGTGCATATACACCACTTTGGCATTGGGTTTACGCGCCATAATGCCATTGCCCACCGCATGCAACAGGTGCGTTTTACCCAAACCCGTACCGCCATAAAGGAACAGTGGATTGTAGGCGCCGCCCGGGTTATCCGCCACCTGACGCGCCGCCGCGCGCGCCAGCTGGTTTGACTTACCCTCAACGAAGTTATCAAAGGTATGTTTCAGGTTGACGTTGGAGCGGTATGTTGGCTCAGCCGGCGCAGGAACGTTGTCCCAGCCAGGACGTACCGCCGGCGCAACGCGCTGTGGCTGTACGTGAGTCGTCTGTACAGGCGCAGCGACATGGGCCGGTTCCCGGTGAACCTGAGTGACGGGCTTCGTACCGACTTCAAAGCGCAGCTGCGGAGCGTCCGCACCGCAGAAATCATTCAGCAGCCCATTGATATTATTGAGATATTTATCTCTTACCCAATCGAGCACAAAACGGTTTGGCGCATACAAAGCCAGCGTGTTATCGCTCAGTTCCGCCTGCAACGGGCGGATCCACATGCTGAATTCTGTGGCTGGTAACTCATCCTGCAATCGGGCAAGACACTGCTGCCAAAGCGAAAGTGACACGGCGGACTCCACTCGAACAAAAATCGATAAATAAAAGGCAGAAACATTAATGATTGTTGACACACGTCGATCAGACCCAACGAGGGTGACGTGCGAACCGCTATCTGCGGTTTTACACGCTTCCTTCTGGCTGCATCATTGCACCTTTAAGGAAAGTGTACTTTGCCCTGTTCACGATCCACGGATCGCGATCGGGACCGCGGATCATAGCCTAAACTGCGTCAGAGATCTTCTGTTTATCACAGATTCTTCACGATTTATCCACAGGGGGATTCGGAATCGGGTAAGTGTAATCGATCCCAGGTGCAGTGCGGGACGATTTACGCCGCATATTGGAAAATTTAATGAGTAATGCCGATTTCCTGCTTAATCGATCTAATGAAGATCCAGGCGGATCCTTGCGCTTTGCCCGCCAGGCCGTATAATCCTCCACCCGGCGTGCTTTGCTCGTTTTAGTCGTCGAGCACTGCTTATTTTTTACGCGAAACTGTGCAAAAATAAGCGTGTTATAAGGAAAGAGAATTGACTCCGGAGTGTACAATTATTACAATCCGGCCTCTTTAATCACCCATGGCTTCGGCGTCCGTCGTGCGATATTCGTTCGGATATCCAAAAAAGCCATTGAATTTATTCAAGTTTAGGTAGAAATCGCCATGAAACGCACTTTTCAACCGTCCGTACTGAAGCGCAACCGTTCTCACGGCTTCCGTGCTCGTATGGCTACTAAAAATGGTCGCCAGGTTCTGGCTCGTCGTCGCGCTAAAGGCCGCGCACGTCTGACCGTTTCCAAGTAATAAAAGCTAACCCCTGAGTGGTTAAGCTCGCTTTTCCCAGGGAGTTACGTTTGTTAACTCCCAATCATTTCACTTTCGTCTTCCAGCAGCCACAACGGGCTGGCACGCCGCAAATCACCATTCTCGGCCGCCTGAATTCGCTGGGGCATCCCCGTATCGGTCTTACCGTCGCTAAGAAAAATGTCAAACGTGCACATGAACGCAATCGGATTAAACGTCTGACGCGTGAAAGTTTTCGTTTGCGTCAACACGAACTCCCGGCAATGGATTTCGTGGTAGTGGCGAAAAAGGGGGTTGCTGACCTCGATAACCGTGCTCTTTCGGAAGCGTTGGAAAAATTATGGCGCCGCCATTGTCGCCTGGCACTCGGCTCCTGATAGGCCTGATCCGGGTCTATCAAATCCTGATTAGTCCGCTACTCGGGCCGCGTTGCCGTTTCAACCCGACATGCTCTCGCTATGGAATTGAGGCATTGCGCAGGTTTGGAGTGATAAAAGGCAGTTGGTTGACAGTGAAACGCGTATTAAAATGCCACCCTTTACACCCGGGTGGAGACGACCCCGTCCCGCCAGGACCCTTTAATACCAGAGAACACTAACGATGGATTCGCAACGCAATCTTTTTGTCATCGCTTTGTTGTTCGTGTCTTTCATGATCTGGCAAGCCTGGGAGCAGGATAAAAATCCTCAGCCTCAGCAACAGACCACGCAGACTACGACCACCGCAGCGGGTAACGCAGCCGACCAGGGCGTACCAGCCAGTGGCCAGGGGAAACTGATTACGGTTAAAACCGACGTGCTGGAATTGACTATCAACACTCGTGGTGGTGATGTCGAACAAGCACAGCTTTTAGGTTATCCAAAAGAGCTGGGTTCCAGTGAGCCGTTCCAGTTACTGGAAACGACGCCGCAGTTTATCTATCAGGCGCAGAGCGGTCTGACCGGTCGCGACGGCCCGGATAATCCGGCAAACGGCCCACGTCCTCTGTACAACAGCGAAAAAGATGCGTTTGTGCTGGCCGATGGTCAGAACGAACTGGCAATCCCGCTGACCTATACCGATGCTGCTGGTAACACCTTCACCAAAACCTTCACCCTGAAACGCGGTGAATACGCGGTGAATGTGGGCTACAACGTGCAGAACGCCGGCGAAAAACCGCTGGAAGTCGCCACCTTCGGCCAGCTCAAGCAGTCCATCAATCTGCCGTCGCACCGCGACACGGGCAGCAGCAACTTTGCATTGCATACTTTCCGCGGCGCTGCGTACTCCACGCCGGACGCGAAGTATGAAAAATACAAATTTGACACCATCGCCGATAACGAAAACCTGAACGTCAGCGCAAAAGGCGGTTGGGTAGCAATGCTGCAGCAGTATTTCGCTACTGCATGGGTTCCGCGTAACGAAGGCACCAATAACTTCTATACGACGAACCTGGGCAATGGTATTGCCGCTATTGGTTATAAGTCTGAGCCGGTTCTGGTTCAGCCGGGTCAAACCAGTACGCTGGGCAGCACCCTGTGGGTCGGCCCGGAAATTCAGGACAAAATGGCTGCCGTTGCGCCGCACCTGGATCTGACTGTGGATTACGGCTGGTTGTGGTTTATCTCTCAGCCGTTGTTCAAACTGCTGAAATGGATCCACAGCTTCCTGGGTAACTGGGGCTTCTCCATTATCGCAATCACCTTTATCGTTCGTGGCATCATGTACCCGCTGACTAAAGCGCAGTACACCTCCATGGCGAAAATGCGTATGCTGCAGCCGAAGATTCAGGCAATGCGTGAGCGTCTGGGTGATGACAAGCAGCGTCAAAGTCAGGAAATGATGGCGCTGTACAAGGCAGAGAAAGTAAACCCACTGGGTGGTTGCTTCCCTCTGGTTATCCAGATGCCAATCTTCCTTGCACTGTACTACATGCTGATGGGTTCCGTTGAGCTGCGCCATGCGCCGTTTGCCCTGTGGATCCATGACCTGTCTGCACAAGACCCGTACTACATCCTGCCGATCCTGATGGGCGTGACGATGTTCTTCATTCAGAAGATGTCTCCGACCACTGTGGCCGACCCGATGCAGCAGAAGATTATGACCTTTATGCCGGTCATCTTCACGGTGTTCTTCCTGTGGTTCCCGTCAGGTCTGGTGCTGTACTATATCGTCAGTAACCTGGTGACCATTATTCAGCAGCAGCTGATTTACCGTGGTCTGGAGAAACGTGGGCTGCATAGCCGCGAGAAGAAAAGCTCCTGATATTCTTCATGCTTCAAGCCGCAGATGCGTTGGCCTCGCCCCTTAGGGCCAGCGCAGGTGCAGTTCAAAACGGCTAGCCGTTTTGTCCGGCGACTTGAATTATTTCGAGTATCTAAGGTAAATTTAGCCAGAAGGCGGTCAATAGACCGCCTTTTTTACATCTACATAGAGAGTCACCATGAGCCATAACGACACAATCGTCGCCCAGGCTACCCCACCGGGACGCGGTGGCGTCGGTATCCTGCGTATTTCCGGTCTCAAGGCGCGTGACGTCGCGCAAGCCGTGCTGGGTAAACTGCCAAAACCCCGCTACGCCGACTATCTGCCGTTTAAGGACGCCGACGGCACCGCGTTAGATCAGGGTATTGCGCTGTGGTTTCCGGGCCCGAATTCATTTACTGGCGAAGACGTACTGGAACTGCAGGGCCACGGCGGCCCGGTGATTCTTGATCTGCTGCTCAAACGTATTCTCATGCTCCCTGGCATACGCATTGCGAAACCAGGCGAGTTCTCCGAGCGGGCATTCCTCAATGACAAGCTCGATTTAGCCCAGGCGGAAGCCATTGCCGATCTGATTGACGCCAGTTCAGAGCAGGCGGCACGCTCGGCGCTGAACTCACTGCAGGGGGCCTTTTCCGCCCGCATTAATCACCTTGTGGAAGCACTCACTCACCTGCGCATCTACGTGGAAGCAGCAATTGATTTCCCGGATGAGGAAATCGACTTTCTGTCTGACGGCAAAATTGAAGCTCAGCTCAACAGCGTGATGGGCGATTTAGATGCCGTGCGCGCCGAAGCACGCCAGGGCAGCCTGCTGCGCGAAGGGATGAAGGTAGTCATTGCCGGGCGTCCAAATGCCGGGAAATCGAGCCTGCTGAACGCGCTGGCGGGCCGTGAGGCTGCGATCGTGACAGATATCGCCGGGACCACGCGCGATGTATTGCGTGAGCATATCCACATTGATGGCATGCCGTTGCATATTATCGACACCGCCGGGTTGCGCGATGCCAGTGATGAAGTGGAACGCATCGGCATTGAGCGTGCCTGGCAGGAGATTGAGCAGGCAGACCGCGTACTGTTTATGGTGGATGGCACCACCACCAGCGCCGTTGACCCGGCGGAAATCTGGCCCGACTTTATCGCCCGTCTGCCAGCTAAACTGCCGATCACCGTGGTGCGTAATAAGGCCGATGTGACCGGCGAAACGCCGGGTATCAGCAATGTGAATGGTCACTCACTGATCCGTCTGTCGGCACGTACTGGCGAAGGCGTGGATGAGTTACGTAACCATCTCAAGCAGAGCATGGGTTTTGATACCAACATGGAAGGCGGCTTTCTGGCGCGTCGTCGTCATCTACAGGCGCTGGCAGACGCCGCCAGTCACCTTGAACAGGGCAAAGCGCAGCTGTTGGGCGCATGGGCTGGTGAACTACTGGCAGAAGAACTGAGACTGGCGCAGCAGGCATTGAGTGAGATCACCGGTGAGTTTACCTCCGACGATCTGCTGGGCCGTATTTTCTCCAGCTTCTGTATCGGTAAATGAGCCAGATGGCCGATGCTCTGTCCGCGCTCTACGAAGCGACCAGTGAACGTTCGCTGGTCGCCTGGCAGAAAGCGCCTGATTGCGGCGCGATCATGCAGCAAGACTATTACGACCCGCACAAACTGGCGCTGGCCAGCGGTATTCAGCCACCACTATCAGATGCCGTCGCCTCGTTGCGCCAGCAACTGGCAATAGAGGCAAACGGCGATATGCTGGCCGATGTTATGCCCGCCGACGGCCTTCACTTTACCTTCCTG
Source organism: Phytobacter palmae (assembly GCF_039409775.1). Classification (NCBI taxonomy): domain Bacteria; kingdom Pseudomonadati; phylum Pseudomonadota; class Gammaproteobacteria; order Enterobacterales; family Enterobacteriaceae; genus Phytobacter; species Phytobacter palmae. The sequence goes on from NZ_JBCIVJ010000002.1 coordinate 477,177, forward strand.
CCTGTTACTTTGCCGCTTTATACCACCGCAGAGCCGCCGGATAGCATAACCACTTTACTGACGCTCTGGCAGCGCTGGCGACACCATACCGTCCGCATAAGTGAACTGCGGCTGGTTGCACTACCGGGCCAGATTTTACTGGCGGGCATGCCTGATGAGAAAAGCCAACAGGCGCGCCAGCAATTTTGTGAAGCGCTACTGGCATCCCCCTGGCGCAATCATCTGCTTGACCGCCATGCACACACTCCTCTGCCACCGCCATTCTGGCACACCACGCTATTACGTTATCGTGCACAATACCTGCCCCCATCATTACGATGCTTTTTCCTCGCTAATCGCCAGCAACGCTACGGCAGCGTAGAAGGGACGCTGAAACTGGCTCAGGTGAATTACAACTGGACACGTGTGTTGCCGATTGAATGAATTGTGAAGGAAATATGTAGATGGGCACATATTGACTAAAAATATTGTAAATGTGGCCAGATTGGTCTTTTCAGCGGCGTTTTTCCGCATTAAAACCTATGCGGTATGCGCGATAATGTTGATTATCGTTTCCTGCATCAGACCATTATCACGGAGGGAAAATGGCAACGCATTTTGCACGAGGGATCCTCTCAGAGGGAAGTTTAGTTTCAACGCGACTCTCCCAGGCCTGTCATAACAGCGCCCGGCAACTTCCTGAACACCAGCAGTCGCGCTATCTGGCTTCACGGGCACTGCTCGCCGAAATGATGTTTATGCTTTATGGCATCAGCGAACTCCCGGACATCATAATTGAGTCCAGCGGACGCCCGAAATTTTCTGATCCTGGTCTGCCACATTTCTCTCTGGCGTACGCTGGAAATATGGTTGGCGTGGCGATCACCACTGAAGGCGAGTGTGGTCTGGACATGGAGTTACAGCGCGCTACCCGCAGTTTTCACAGCCCCCATGCACAAAAACCCTGGCAGTTCAGCAGTAACGAACTGCTGTGGATCAATAATCAGAACGATCCCAACGAAGCGCAGGCACAGCTCTCAACCCTGAGACAAAGCGTGCTTAAGCTTCTTAATCAGATGCAGGATTCCCCTGCCATGCTGCAACTGCTGCCTGGTGCCGGGCGACTGCGCGTTCCCAATCTGGCTCAGGTCGAAGTGTTATGTGATGCTGAGGACATTTTGATCTGGTCGGTTGCGGTCACGCCGGCTATCGAGAGCCTCAAGATCTGGGAGTTTGATTGTAAAAATGGGTGGCGCTTTCTGCCGGACGTGCAGACACGCGCTAACGATCCCGCCTCCTGCCTGATGCGCTTCACCAGCTTACCAGCAGAAAAAGCCCTTATTATTAACTGATCCGATCGCAAGGAGTCATTATGTCTGCATCACTTAAGGTTGTGACGTTACTGGGTAGTTTGCGTAAAGGATCGTTTAACGCGATGGTTGCGCGGACGCTACCCAAACTGGCCCCTGCGGGGATGGACATTTTACCATTACCATCCATCGGCGATATTCCGCTTTATGATGCCGATCTGCAGCAGGAAGAGGGTTTTCCCGCACGCATCGAAGAGATTGCACAACAAATTCACGAGGCGGATGGCGTGGTCATTGTGACCCCGGAATATAACTATTCCGTACCAGGCGGGTTGAAAAACGCCATCGACTGGCTCTCACGTCTTCCTGAACAACCGCTGTCCGGCAAACCGGTGCTGATCCAGACCAGTTCAATGGGCGCGATAGGCGGCGCGCGTTGTCAATACCATCTGCGGCAAATTCTGGTCTTTCTTGATGCCATGGTGATGAACAAGCCGGAATTTATGGGCGGCGTGATTCAAAGCAAAGTGGATCAACAAACAGGAGAGGTGGTCGATCAGAGTACGCTCGATCATCTGAGCGGGCAGTTGACGGCCTTTGGCGACTACATTCAGCGCGTAAGACGCTGACAAAAAAGCCCGGTAAGCACAGAGGCTACCGGGCTTTTTCTTTCGATGGCAATTAATGCGCGTCGATAAAGACGATTTTCAGCACGAACAGCACCGCAACCACAACCACACACGGGCTGAGGTCGCGCAGGCGACCGGTGAACAGCTTCATCACACAGTAAGAGATAAAGCCCAGCGCGATACCTTCGGTAATTGAGAAGCTGAAAGGCATCATTACGGCGGTGATAAACGCCGGCACTGCTTCGGTCAGATCATCCCACTTCACGCGAGAAAGGCTGGAGGTCATCAGGACACCAACATAAATCAGCGCGCCCGCAGCAGCATACGCAGGAACCATTCCGGCCAGCGGTGACAGGAAGATAACCAGCAGGAACAGGATGCCAACGACAACAGCTGTCAGACCTGTACGGCCCCCCACAGAGACCCCGGAAGATGATTCAATGTACGCGGTCACCGAAGAGGTACCGATGAACGAACCCGCCACGGAAGAGATACTGTCGACATACAGCGCCTGCTTCATACGCGGGAATTTACCGTTCTCATCAACCAGACCCGCTTTATCGGTCACACCGAGCAGAGTGCCGGAGGAGTCAAAGAGGTTAACCAGCATAAAGGAGAAGATAACGCCTGCCAGGCCAATGTTGAACGATCCGGCCAGGTCAACGTTACCCACTACGCTCGCCACGCTCGGCGGCGCAGAAATAATCCCGTGATACTGCACATCGCCCATCATCCAGCCCAGCAGGGTGGTCACGACAATAGAAATCAGTACCGCAGCGTGAATATTGCGGGAAGCCAGAATAGCAATAATGAAGAAGCCCAGAATACCCAGCAGAACGCTGTGAGACGTCAGGTTACCAATGGCCACCAGCGTATCTTTGTTCGGGACAATCACACCGGCGTTTTTCAGGCCCATCATACCGATAAACAGACCAATACCGCTGGTAATCCCTACACGCAGGCTGACCGGAATGTTAGCAATCATCCAGTAACGCACACGGAAGATAGTCAGCAACAGCAGACCGACTGCGCCCCAGAAAATCGCGCCCATCCCGACTTGCCAGGACAGCCCCATCGCACCAACAACCACAAACGCGAAGAAGGCGTTCAGGCCCATTGCGGGTGCCAGCGCAACCGGCAGGTTAGCAAACAGCCCCATCAGGATACTGCCGAACGCGGCAATCAGACAGGTGGTGACGAATACCGCACTGGTGTCCATCCCGGCGACACCCAAAATCTGCGGGTTAACAAAAACGATGTAAACCATCGTCAAAAAAGTGGTGAAACCGGCGATCACTTCGGTGCGTGCCGACGTGCCATGTTCACGCAGTTTAAACACGCGCTCAAGCAACCCTTGGCTCGACGCCTGGGTAGTGTGTTGTTGGCTCATTATCAATTTCCGAACAAGGAGGGAAAATTCGTCGCTATCCTATACCAAAATGAGACAATGTTGACGGTTATCACACACTTTTTTTCATTGAATTTGCTTATACGGCAACGATTGCGTGGGCTAATTAGCCTTAAGTAAACGATAAACTTGCAATATACAGGAAATGGCATGTCCCAAATTGAAGCACTGTTTTTCGACTGTGACGGCACCCTGGTTGACAGTGAAGTCATCTGTTCGCGCGCATATGTGCATATGTTTAAAGAGTCTGGCATTACCCTCGACCTTGAAGAGGTGTTCAAGCGTTTCAAAGGCATGAAACTTTACGAGATCATCGAGGTGACAGGTGAAGAACACGGCGTGACACTGGATAAGACGAAGCTGGAGCCGGTTTTTCGCAGCGAAGTCGCGCGGCTGTTTGATTCCGAGCTGGAAATCATTCCGGGGGCGAAGGAGCTACTTGATGCGGTCAGCGTGCCAGTCTGCGTAGTCTCTAACGGCCCGGTAAGTAAAATGGAACACTCTCTTGGCAAAACCGGTCTTCTGCACCATTTCCCGGAGCGCCTGTTCAGCGGTTACGATATTCAACGCTGGAAGCCCGACCCGGAACTGATGTTCCATGCGGCAAAAGCGCTGCATGTGAATACGACACGCTGCATTCTGGTTGACGATTCGGTGGCCGGTGTGCAATCGGGTATCGCTGCGGGCATGGAAGTGTTTTATTTCTGTGCCGATCAGCACAACAAACCGATTGACCATCCTCAGGTGACCACGTTCACCGAACTTTCGCAACTTCCGGCATTGTGGAAAGCGCGCGGCTGGAACATTACGCGCTAACGGTAAACGCCTCCCCCGATGCGGGAGAGGCGTAATGCATCACTTAAACAATTTCTGCACAAACTCGGCATAGGCTGGACGCCAGACATCCATTTCGTGATTCAGACCCGGGTACATCTTGTAGTCGAATTTAATGCCTTGTTTCTCAAGATCGCTTTTCAGACCGGCGATGTCTTTACCCGTGACGGAATCTTTTTCACCCACCACCACCGTAAAGTTATGCAGCTGTTTATTGATCTCCTGAGGTTTGTTGAGCTGCGCGGTAACACCAGCATCCGGAACGGTAGTGGTCGTTACGCCACTCAAGGTCGCCAGCCAGCCAAAGCTATCAAGATGGTTCATACCTGATACCAGCGCCTGATAACCGCCCTGCGATAAGCCAGCCAGCGCGCGCCCGCTTGCATCTTTACGCACATTGAATCGCCCATCGACCATCGGGATAATGTCATGCATCAGTTCACGATCGGCTGCTTTGGCATTCAACGGATAGAAGGTCTTGCGGCGCTCTTTCGGCGGATAGTTTTCCGCAATCGCCTGCACAATATCCGTTTCCGTATCCGGCACCACCACCAGCATCGGTTTGATTTTTCCTTCGGCCAGCAGATTATCCATGATCTGCGGCAGGCGTCCCTGATCGATAGCGGAAAGCCCTGTGTCACCAAAACCATGATAGAAGTAGAGTACCGGGAGCGGTTCACCTTTGCCGTTATAGCCAGGCGGTGTCCAGATATAGACGCGACGCTCTGAACCTAACTCTTTCGAGTGATAGGTCACGGTCAACAGATCGCCATGCGGAACGGCGCGATCGTCAAGTATGCTTCCCGGCACCAGGATAAGGCTGGTATTGACCTGACGCTGCGGCTTCTGAAAACGGCTTCCCGTGTCCACCGAGCGGAAGCCATCCACATCAAAGTAGTATTCGTACAAATTCGGCGCCAGAGATTCGCTTTTCCAGGACCAGACGCCGCTCTCATCTTTGCTCATATCATGGGAGACAGAGTTATCCGGGGTGGAACCGGTAACCACTGACACCCGTTTTGCTGATGGCGCAAACAGGCGATAGGTAATGCTTTTATCGGCATTTACCTGGGTCACATATTGACTAACCGGCACCGACAAATCCGGGGTTGCAGGAAAAGGCGCAGCAATGGCGGGAATGGCAGCGCTGCCAAGCAGTGCGGTGATGGCGAGTGTCAGACAGGCGATGTTTCTTTTCATATCAAATCCCTCATATTATTTTGTCGTTCACGCAGTGATATTGTGCGGGCATTACCACCAGACCTCAGCCTGAATGCCTGCGGCAAACTGGTTGTTTTTCTCATCAGCGAAGCTGAAATTATCCAGTTCGTTGTCCAGCGCATGGATGTAGGTACCATAAAAACGAATTTCCGGGCGTGACGTCAGCATGCTGGTGTTGACCTTAAGCGTATGGTAAAGCGTGGTTTTATACCCAGCCTCTTTGAACTTCGTACCGTACTGATTTTTGTTCTGCTGATTGAAATAGGCCAGTTCGACGCCCGTCTGGTTGTATTTGTCCCAGATATACGCCGGACGCACGACCGCGCGATAGCTGGTGAAATCACTGTGGGCACCAGTCTCATAGCTATAGACATCTTCGCCTCGTGAATAAACCAGCGCGTTGGCTACGATCACATCGTCACGCAGATAGGTTTCACCCTGCGAGACCAGGCGAATCGCCGTACCGTTGGTGTGATCGCCATAGTAACGTCCATTGAATGCGATGTACGGGCTGGAACCGCTGTAGCGGGCAAAGCTGCTTGCCAGTGAGTTATTGGCCATCAGGAAGCTGAATTCGTTATAACCACCGCTTTTGAATTTTTGCGTTAACGCCGTACCAAACATCCAGGTATCTTTCCATTTGTAATACCCGTTGTCGTTCACGTTCTCTTTCTGCGTATCCGTTGAGTTCGCCATCGCGTAACGGCCATTGACCATCAGCTCGGCTTTATCCCACAACGGAATGGCTTTGTAGCGGACATCAACGGTGTTGGTATTGAGTTTCTGTGAGTGGCTGAGTGAACGGTCGTACTGGTCAATATCCTCACGCAACAGCGCAATATCGAGCTTACCGCTGCCAAGCTTCATGTTCTCAATCCCGGCGCCGCCAGAGGAGTCAGTACGCTGCGTTTTCCAGTCGAGCATCTGTACTTCATATTTCGGAAGCTGGTGCTTACCCACCCACATATCCGCTTCCGGAGCGAATGGCAGGAAACCACTGGTGGTGAGGTAAATATCGGAAAATTGCAGGTAGTTTTCGTTGGTGCTGTTATCACCAAACCAGCCAGCAGAATAGGACTGCCCAACGTTACCATCGAGCATGACGACCGCTTTTGCGCTCTTTCCATTTTCGTTATAAACGCGCTGGGAGAACTGCAAATCAAACCAGCTGGTGTATTCATTGCCAAAACGCCCAAGCGAGCCGATAGCCCAGGATTTCGGTGATCCATTCGTGGTAGTCGCCCAACCGGAACGGAAATAGCCGTTGTAACTAAAGCCAATTTCATCTTTAACGAACTTGCTGAGATCTTTCATCGACATAGATGAAACATCGTCAGTTTTCGATGGTTGAGCGCCCGATGATGGCGCTGTCTGAACCAGCACAGCGGCAGGAGCCGGAGTCGCTTTCACCGTATTTGCCGCCGTTGATACAGGCGCAGAAGAGGTCCGGGCAAAGTAAACCGCCTGCTTATTCTTCTCTTCGTCTTTGTAGCGCTGTAGTTCCTTTTTCGTTTCGCTGAGATCCTTCTCCAGCGCCGCAAGACGCTGTTCGATGGTCATATTTCCGCTCGCGGCCATCGCAGGGGTAGCTGAGGATAAAAAAGATGATGCCAGAATTAAGGGTATTGTTTTTTTCATGGTTTCCATCCAACCATTTTTTGGATAAAAAAAAACCTGAACCCACCCGAGACGAATCAGGTATGGGTTCAGGTTTTGCCTGTCTAAAGCAGTAACAATCCTGTACTGGATACATCTTTGCGACTGACTGTTTTTTCATCAGCCCAAAAAACAAAAAACCTGGCACCTCCGAAAAGAGATGTCAGGTTTAGCCCGCAAAGCGGTAGCAATCCAGTTTAAGCCCACAACATAGCGATTTTTAACCCGCCAGCAACGAGCAAAAGAATAAATTGTGATTTACCGCGAATTTTTAATTCAGCATTTTATTCGTGGCTCATTTTTACGGGCCGGATACAGAAAGCGCATTGAGCATTCGTAATCTATTCCGGGATCAGAACTGCAGGTTTGCAGATGAGTGAAGGTGAAACGCTCGTCTGAGGGGACAGATAAACGGCGGTTCTGGTGAACAAACGCCAGCAGTTATGTCGCTGGCGTTATTTGTTAAGCGCGGGCATTACTCTTTCGGGTCTTTCCCGGCGAGCAATTTATCCAGTTCATCGCCGCCTACGTGACGGAAATCCTGGCCTTTAACGAAATAGAAAATGTATTCGCAGATATTCTGGCAACGATCGCCGATACGTTCGATAGAACGGGCACAGAACAGGGCGGTCAATACGCTCGGAATAGTACGCGGGTCTTCCATCATGTAGGTCATCAGCTGACGCACGATACCTTCATATTCCTGGTCGACTTTTTTATCTTCACGGTAAATACGCACCGCTTCGTCAATATCCATACGCGCGAAGGCATCCAGCACGTCGTGCAGCATCTGCACGGTATGGCGACCCAGAGATTCCAGGCTCACCAGCAGCGGCTGGTGCTGCGAAGAGAATTTCTCCAGCGCAGTACGGCAGATTTTATCGGCAACATCGCCAATACGTTCCAGCTCAGCGATCGTTTTGATGATCGCCATCACCAGACGCAGGTCGCTGGCGGTCGGCTGGCGCTTGGCAATAATGCGCACACAGGCTTCATCGATAGCCACTTCCATCATATTCACCTGCTTATCACCCTCAACAACGCGCTGAGCCAGCTCGCTGTCCTGGTTATGCATCGCAGTGATCGCATCAGAAAGTTGTTGCTCTACCATCCCACCCATGGTCATGACCTGAGTACGGATACTCTCCAGCTCAGCGTTGAACTGGCCCGAAATATGTTTGTTAAGATTGAGGTTGTCCATGGTGTCTCCTGATGCCCAACTATTTTTGGACTATAACAAGGCGGCAACTGAGCGAATCCCCGGGGTACATCACGCGGTACGACCGGGGTGAACAAAGGCAGCCAACACAGTTAGAGCCTGAAAGCTGTATGGCAAATCAACCGTAGCGGCCAGTAATATAATCTTCGGTTTGCTTTTTCTTCGGCTTGGTGAACAGGTCATCTGTGTTGCTGAACTCAATCAATTCGCCGAGATACATAAACGCCGTGTGATCGGAACAACGCGCAGCCTGCTGCATGTTGTGGGTGACGATTACCACGGTGTAATCCTGCTTCAACTCGGTGATCAATTCTTCGATACGACCAGTCGAAATGGGGTCCAGTGCCGAGCAAGGTTCGTCCAGCAATAAGACTTCCGGACGGATCGCAATCCCGCGGGCAATACACAGACGCTGCTGCTGACCACCGGAAAGAGAGTACCCGCTCTGGTGCAATTTATCCTTGGTTTCGTTCCATAATGCGGCCTTGGTCAAGGCCCATTGCACACGTTCGTCCATATCGGCGCGAGAGAGTTTTTCAAACAGACGCACACCGAAGGCGATGTTGTCGTAAATTGACATCGGGAACGGCGTTGGCTTCTGGAAAACCATCCCAACTTTTGCACGCAGCAGGGCGATGTCCTGGGTATTGGTGAGGATGTTATCCCCATCCAGCAGAATCTCGCCTTCTGCACGTTGCTCCGGATACAGTTCAAACATTTTATTGAATGTACGCAGCAGCGTAGACTTACCGCAGCCTGACGGCCCGATAAACGCCGTTACCTGGTTTTTAGCAATGTCCAGGCTGATGTTTTTCAGGGCATGGAATTTGCCGTAATAGAAGTTCAAATCGCGAACCTGAATTTTGCCCGGCGTTGTATCAACCATACTCATTTATCTCTTTCCTCACTCGGCACCGCGTTTCACCGCGCCGTAAAAATTAGTGTTTCTTCGCCGCGAAAATGACACGCGCCAGAATGTTCAGCAACAGCACACACAGCGTGATAATCAGAACACCGGCCCAGGCCAGTTGCTGCCATTCAGCAAACGGGCTCATCGCAAACTTGAAGATGGTGACCGGTAAGTTTGCAATCGGCCTCATCATGTCCGTGCTCCAGAACTGGTTCGATAACGCGGTAAACAGCAGCGGTGCGGTTTCACCCGCGATACGCGCAACCGCCAGCAGTACGCCAGTCATGATCCCGGAGACAGAAGCTTTCACGGTAATAGCGGAAATCATCTTCCACTTCGGTGTCCCCAGCGCGTAAGCCGCTTCGCGCAGACTATCCGGCACCAGTTTCAGCATGTTCTCGGTGGTACGAATTACAATCGGCACCTGCAGCAGCGCCAGCGCAATCACACCCGCCCAGCCAGAGAAGTGTTGCATCTGCGCCACCACAATGGTGTAAACGAACAGGCCAACAACAATAGACGGTGCGGAAAGCAGAATATCGTTAATGAAGCGGATAATTTCGGCCAGAATCGATTTACGACCATACTCAGCCAGATAGATCCCCGCCATGATACCCAGTGGCGTACCAACGGCGGTCGCCCAGAAGATGAGCAGCGCGCTTCCCGCCAGCGCATTCGCCAGCCCACCACCCGCCGTATTCGGCGGCGGCGTCATTTCGGTAAAGAGCGCCAGAGACATCCCATCAAAACCACGTCCGATGGTCGACAGCAGGATCCAGACCAGCCAGAACAGACCAAATGCCATGGTTGCCATCGACAGCGTCAGAGCGATACGGTTTTTGGTACGGCGCTTAGCCTGCATCTTGCGACGGGATTCAGCCAGCTCTGCGGTGGTTTGCATTTCAAGCGTAGCCATTATCGGGCCCCCTCATTTTTCGCCAGGCGCATAATCATGAACTTTGAAATTGCCAGCACGATAAAGGTAATAACGAAGAGGATCAGCCCCAGTTCCATCAGGGCTGCAACGTGCAGACCGGATTCAGCTTCAGCGAATTCGTTCGCCAGCGCGGAGGTAATACTGTTACCGGGCATATAGAGCGATGCGCTGTCGAGCTGGTAGGTGTTACCGATGATAAAGGTCACCGCCATGGTTTCGCCCAGTGCACGCCCCAGCCCCAGCATAATGCCGCCGATAACGCCATTTTTGGTGAACGGCAGGACAATGCGCCAGATAACTTCCCAGGTGGTGCAGCCGATGCCGTAGGCAGACTCTTTCATCATCACCGGGGTTTGTTCGAATACATCACGCATAACGGCGGCGATGTACGGAATGATCATAATGGCGAGGATAACCCCCGCAGCCAGGATACCAATACCAAATGCCGGGCCAGAGAAGAGGGCACCAACAAACGGAATAGAGGACATGACGTTACCGACCGGTTCCTGGAAATATTTGGCAAACAGCGGCGCGAAAATAAACAAGCCCCACATGCCGTAAACGATACTGGGAATAGCCGCCAGCAGTTCAATTGCAATCCCAAGAGGGCGTTTCAGCCAGCCGGGCGCCAGTTCCGTCAGGAACAATGCGATACCAAAACTTACCGGAACGGCGATCAGCAACGCGATAAGGGACGTTACGAGCGTGCCGTAAATCGGCACCAGAGCACCAAAGGTTTCATTCGGCGCATCCCATTCTTTGTTCCACAAGAAGGAAAAACCAAATTTCTGGATACTCGGCCATGAGGAGAAAATCAGAGACACGATAATGCCGCCGAGCAGCAATAGCACAATCAGCGCAGCCAGTTTTACCAGCGCGCTGAAAATCATGTCACCTTTTTTACCCGGTGGGTTAAAAGCCGGCTTGGTTGCAGCCATAAGATACTCTTTACGTTAGACATCATTTTGAACGACGCCCGGTGGCAATGACGCTTACCGGGCCTACGAAAACAGCATGTTACCGAATTTTGGTAGGGCGGATAATTATCTTATCCGCCATCGTTGAGAAAACCTTGATTAGTACAGTGCTTTACCGCTGCTGTCTTTCACGTTGGTTTTCCATGCAGCGCGAATCTGTGCAACAACGCTCTCAGGCAGGGTAGCGTAGTCCAGGTCATTAGCCTGTTTGCCACCGTTTTTGTATGCCCAGTCGAAGAATTTCAGTACTTCTGCGCCCTGCTCAGGGTTTTTCTGCTCTTTGTGAACCAGGATGAAGGTGGTGGACGTAATTGGCCACACATCAGCACCTTTTTGGTTGGTCAGGTCTTGCGCGAAAGATTTGCTCCAGTCGATGTTTTTCGTCGCATTGGAGAAGCTTTCTTCGGTCGGGCTAACCGGCTTGCCATCAGCAGACAGCAACTTTGTGTAAGTCAGGTTATTCTGCTTAGCATAAGCATATTCAACATAACCAATTGAGCCCGGCAGGCGTTGTACGAATGCCGCGATACCGTCGTTACCTTTACCGCCCAGACCGGTCGGCCAGTTAACAGTAGAGCCAGCGCCGACAGATGATTTCCACTCTTCGTTAACTTTTGCCAGGTAGCTGGTAAACACGAAAGAGGTACCAGAACCATCAGCGCGACGCACGACAGCGATGTTCTGAGAAGGCAGTTTTTTACCCGGGTTCAGCTTAGCAATTGCCGCGTCATCCCATTTTTTGATTTTGCCCAGGTAGATATCGCCCAGTGTTTTACCATCCAGCACCAGCTCGCCAGATTTGAAACCTTCCAGGTTAACAGCCAGGACAACGCCACCGATAACAGTCGGGAACTGGAACAGGCCTTCCTGAGCCAGTTTATCGTCAGCCAGCGGAGCATCAGAAGCGCCGAAGTCAACGGTATTTGCAGTGATCTGTTTTACGCCGCCAGAAGAACCGATACCCTGGTAGTTAACCTTGTTACCCGTTTCTTTTTGGTAGGTATCAGCCCATTTGGCATACACCGGCGCCGGGAAAGTTGCACCCGCACCTGTCAGGCTTGCAGCGGCGTTAACTGCAAATGCACTCAGTGAAAAGGTCGCGGCGACAACAGTTGCGACAGTGGTACGCATAACGTTCATAATGTCTCCTGCAAGAATCGTAAATCGTTGTTTAAGTGGCTACGACGAGCAAAATAGGACACTTTGATGACAGTTATATGCAATGATTGTTACTGTTTGATGACAACGACGGTTTTCACATTGATTAACCGTATCTTGTATGATTTATCAGCAAGATAACGTGTTTAATGACAGTGAGATGTCAGCAAGATTTTCGTTTTATGACATTAAGAAAGTAGTAGATGCCAGCGAGATGTCCCAGCAAAAAGCGACAAAAAATAGCCGTAGATCAATTCATTTGCGTCCGGGTTGCGTCAATGCCTGACGCCGATAATGCGCAATTCGGAGTGAAACTCGCCACTGTATCAGTTTCGTCAGTTCTGGCCCGTTCATGACCTGCCGTGCTAGCCATAAGAGAAGTAAACTCCCGCCCCAACAACCGACACTTAACCAGGAGAAAGAGGCAAACAACAGCCATCCTGCCACCAGCACATTGCAAACACATAACAGCGACCAGACGGCTAAAAATAATCTCAGCGATAGTGCTCTGCCTTTATCCGCACCTGATAACGCCACCACAAGCAGAACAAAGACAACAAGGCCTGCGATAACGCCCCAGCCACCGGTAACGGTTCTGAACGCAATCGCAAGACCGGCATAGCTCAACAGCAATGTATAAAACAACACCAATATGCTGCCGAAATAGGTCGTTCCACGGATGTAGTAAGCCTTCGGCATTTCCTGAAAGGCCTCCGCCAGCTGTTTTAACTGGGCAAGTTTACGGCCTGATATCCCTGCGTCGACCTTGTCGCAGTAGTCGACGAGCGCCAAAAATTTGAGCCCGATTATGCGTTTCAACAGATTCATCATCCTGAAAAAAAAGAGGCTGCCACCAGGCAACCTCTTTTATGCGTTATGACGTGCTTACGACTTTATTCCACGGTCACCGATTTTGCCAGGTTACGCGGCTGATCCACATCAGTGCCTTTAATCAGCGCAACGTGATAGGCCAGCAACTGTAGCGGAACAGTGTAGAAGATAGGGGCAATAACTTCATCAACATGCGGCATATCAATGATATGCATGGTATCGCTGCTGACAAAGCCTGCATCCTGATCGGCGAAAACATACAGGACACCGCCACGTGCGCGGACTTCTTCAATGTTGGATTTCAATTTTTCCAACAGTTCATTGTTCGGCGCAATGACGATAACCGGCATATCATCATCAATCAGGGCCAGTGGGCCATGTTTCAGTTCACCAGCGGCATATGCTTCTGCATGAATATAGGAGATCTCTTTGAGCTTCAGCGCGCCTTCCAGGGCGATTGGGTACTGATCGCCACGACCAAGGAACAAGGCGTGATGCTTGTCAGAGAAGTCCTCTGCCAACTGCGCGATGCGTTTATCCTGAGACAGCATCTGTTCAATACGGCTCGGCAGCGTCTGCAGACCATGGACAATACTATGTTCGACAGAGGCATCCAGCCCTTTCAGATGGCTCAGTTTTGCCACCAGCATCAGCAGCACGGTTAACTGAGTCGTGAAGGCTTTGGTTGAAGCCACGCCAATTTCCGTACCCGCATTGGTCATGATGGACAGATCGGATTCACGCACCAGCGAAGAGCCAGGAACGTTACAGATAGCCAGCGATCCCAGATAGCCCAGCTCTTTAGAGAGACGCAGCCCCGCCAGCGTGTCTGCCGTTTCACCAGACTGAGAAAGCGTGATCATAAGGCTATTGCGACGCACGGCAGATTTGCGGTAACGGAACTCGGAAGCGATTTCGACATCGCACGGGATACCGGCCAGCGATTCAAACCAATAACGAGACACCATGCCGGAGTTGTACGAGGTACCACAGGCGATGATCTGGATGTGCTCAACCTTGCTCAACAGATCATTAGCGTGTGAGCCCAGCTCGCTTAAATCTACTTCACCGTGGCTAATGCGCCCGGTCAGGGTGTTTTTAATCGCATTCGGCTGTTCGTAAATCTCTTTTTGCATATAGTGACGGTAAGCGCCTTTGTCGCCCGCGTCATATTGCAGATTGGATTCGATCTCCTGCCGCTTAACCAGCCCGCCCGTTTTATCAAACACCGTCACGCTACGGCGTGTTACCTCAGCAATATCCCCTTCTTCAAGGAAGATAAAGCGACGAGTTACCGGCAGCAGAGCCAGTTGATCGGAAGCGATAAAGTTTTCACCCATACCCAGCCCGATAACCATCGGACTGCCAGAACGTGCAGCCAGCAGAGTGCCTGGATCGCGGGAATCCATGATCACTGTGCCGTACGCGCCGCGCAGTTGCGGAATAGTACGCAGTACAGCATCACGCAGCGTACCGCCTTGTGCCAGCTCCCAGTGCACTAAATGAGCAATCACTTCTGTATCGGTCTCAGAAACAAAAGTGTAGCCACGCGCTTTCAACTCTTCGCGCAGCGGTTCGTGGTTTTCAATAATGCCGTTGTGTACTACAACGATGTGTTCAGACACATGCGGGTGTGCGTTGCCCTCGGAAGGTTCACCGTGAGTCGCCCAACGGGTGTGAGCGATACCGGTACCACCGTGTAACGGATGTTCTTCTGCGGCCTGAGCCAGCATCTGTACTTTACCGAGACGACGCAGACGGGTCATATGACCTTCTGCATCAACCACTGCCAGACCGGCAGAGTCATAGCCACGGTATTCCAGGCGACGTAAGCCTTCCAGAAGGATTTCAGCAATATCACGCTGCGCAACTGCGCCAACAATTCCACACATAATTAAATTTCCTGATTATGGCATTGTGCCATGCGTTGTCGCTGACCTGTTTTCACCCTTCTTCTTTCACGTTATAACTGCGTTGGCTGCATGTATTCGCCACGTTCACTTATCTCAGTAAGCGCCCATGACCTATACATTTACCGCCTTGCCACAACACGAAATCTGTTGGGTAATGCCCTTTACGGGCGCCCCGAGCCTTGTAGAGAGTGGGGTTATTTTTATGGTACTGCTTATCGGGCGGGGGATTATGTTATCCCCTCATCCCTGTTTGCCGGATTTCTCCGGCAGGAAAATTACTTTTTCTTCACCGGACGCTGCCAGCCCTTTTTATGGACCTGCGGCACACGGCTTAAAACCAGTTCGTTATCGGCGACATTGCGGGTAACTGTCGTGCCCGCTGCAATGGTCGCCCCTTTACCTACGCTCACCGGTGCCACCAGTTGGGTGTCGGACCCGACAAACACATCATCGCCAATAATAGTCTTGTGTTTGTTGGCGCCATCATAGTTGCAGGTTATGGTCCCTGCACCAATATTGACGTTGTCACCAATTTCCGCATCGCCAAGGTAAGTCAGATGACCCGCTTTTGAGCCTTTGCCCAGACGCGCTTTTTTCATCTCAACGAAGTTGCCTACGTGCGCGCCCTCCTGTAATTCAGCGCCCGGACGCAGACGAGCAAACGGGCCAATCGTACAGGCGGCTTCAAGCGTGGCGTTTTCCAGCACGCTGTAAGGGCTGATTTCACAGTCATCGCCAATTACGCTGTTTTTAATGACGCAACCCGCACCAATTTTTACGCGATTGCCGAGTTTGACGTCACCTTCAACAATCACGTTAGCATCAATCTCAACATCACGCCCATGCGTCAGGGTTCCGCGCAGATCGAAGCGTGCCGGATCGCGCAGCATTACACCTGCGAGAAGTAGTTTTTCAGCCTGCTCAGTTTGATAGACACGTTCGAGCCGGGAGAGCTGGAGGCGGTTGTTTACACCCTCTACTTCGCTCAGGCGCTGCGGATGGACGGCTGCGATTTCATGGCCTTCCTTATAAGCAAGAGCAATGATGTCGGTGATGTAATACTCACCCTGCGCATTATTATTGGTGAGCTGACTCAGCCAGCGTTTCATATCGCCGCCGTTAGCTATCAAAATACCGGTATTGATTTCCTGAATCTGACGTTGCTGCTCAGTCGCATCTTTATGTTCAACAATGCCGGTTACTTTACCGTTCTCACGCGTAATTCGACCGTAACCACTTGGATCGTCAAGCTTCACGGTGAGCAAACCAATACCGCCTTGCGGCTTCGCTTCACGCAGGCGGGTGAGGGTATCGATAGAGATCAGGGGCACATCGCCATAAAGCATCAGGATATCTTCGTCGTCGGCGAAGAAGGGCGCAGCCTGCTGCATTGCATGCCCGGTGCCCAGTTGCTCAGCCTGTAATACCCAGTTGAGTTTGTCGTCAGGCAGCGTTTGTTTTAACAGATCGCCGCCGTGCCCATAGACAAGGTGTACATGATCGGCGCCAAGATTATTCGCCACATCAATGACATGCTGAACCATCGCTTTCCCTGCAAGGGTATGCAGCACTTTCGGAAGATCGGAATACATGCGTGTGCCTTTGCCAGCGGCAAGGATCACCACACTCATTTTCGTGTTCAACATACGCGTCCTGACTTTAATTTGAGTGGAAGTTTTACTGTTTCACCTTGAAAATTCTACATTTTTTTCAACGCGAAATGGCAAGAAAGTAAAATGCACAACCTACCTTACCAGAGCCTAATTTAGGGCATTTTTTTTGCTTTTACATGGTACTTTATCTGCAAAAATGGCGCTTCCTGCGTGGGTATTGTGAGCATGGCGATGTTTTTGCTATTTTTTTTAGCGGTAAATAAAGTCTTGAGCAGTATATATTCATTAAAAGTACAGATTATGCCCATAAAAAAAGCCAGCCTGATAATCAGACTGGCTTTTTGACTTTAAGCCGGTGTTACATCGCTTTTTTGGTCAACTCGATAACGCGCAGTTTCGCAATAGCTTTCGCCAGTTCGGCAGACGCCTGAGCGTAATCCACGTCGCCGTGCGAGCTCTTAATGTGCTCTTCGGCTTTACGTTTCGATTCCAGCGCTCGTGCTTCGTCGAGATCCTGGCCACGAATAGCGGTATCAGCCAGTACGGTCACGTTGCCAGGCTGCACTTCAAGAATGCCGCCGGACAGATAGATAAACTCTTCATGACCGTGCTGTTTCACGATGCGGATCATACCAGGCTTAATGGCGGTGAGCAGCGGTGCGTGGCCCGGGTAAATACCCAGTTCACCTTCGCTACCCGTTACCTGGATTTTTTCGACCAGACCAGAGAACATTTGTTGCTCTGCGCTGACGACGTCCAGGTGGTAAGTCATTGCCATATCACCCTCCGATTAAGGCGTTAAAGTTTTTTGGCTTTTTCCACGGCTTCGTCAATGGAACCGACCATGTAGAACGCCTGCTCCGGCAGGTGATCGTATTCGCCTTCCATGATGCCTTTAAAGCCACGGATGGTGTCTTTAAGGGAGACGTATTTACCCGGAGAACCGGTGAATACTTCTGCCACGAAGAACGGCTGGGACAGGAAGCGCTGGATCTTACGTGCGCGTGCTACCACCAGTTTGTCTTCTTCCGACAGCTCATCCATACCCAGGATGGCGATGATGTCTTTCAGTTCCTGGTAACGTTGCAGGATAGACTGTACGCCACGCGCGGTGTCGTAGTGCTCCTGACCAACAACCAGAGGATCCAGCTGACGGCTGGTGGAGTCCAGCGGGTCAACGGCCGGGTAGATACCCAGAGACGCGATCTGACGGCTCAGTACCACGGTTGCATCCAGGTGCGCAAAGGTGGTGGCTGGTGACGGGTCAGTCAAGTCATCCGCAGGTACGTATACCGCCTGCACGGAGGTAATAGAACCGGTTTTGGTGGAGGTGATACGTTCCTGCAGAACACCCATCTCTTCCGCCAGAGTCGGCTGATAACCTACTGCTGATGGCATACGACCCAGCAGTGCAGATACCTCAGTACCGGCCAGGGTGTAACGATAGATGTTGTCAACGAACAGCAGTACGTCACGACCTTCGTCACGGAATTTCTCTGCCATGGTCAGACCGGTCAGTGCAACGCGCAGACGGTTTCCCGGCGGCTCGTTCATCTGGCCATACACCAGGGATACTTTGTCGATAACGTTGGAATCGGTCATTTCGTGGTAGAAGTCATTACCCTCACGAGTACGTTCACCTACGCCCGCAAACACAGAGTAACCGGAGTGCTCGATCGCGATGTTACGGATCAGCTCCATCATGTTTACGGTTTTACCTACACCCGCACCACCGAACAGACCAACTTTACCGCCCTTAGCGAACGGACACATCAGGTCGATAACTTTGATACCGGTTTCCAGCAGTTCCTGAGAGTTTGACAACTCTTCATAAGAAGGTGCTGCACGGTGGATCGCCCAACGCTCTTCTTCACCGATGTCGCCTTTCATGTCTACTGGTTCGCCCAGTACGTTCATGATACGACCCAGTGTTGCTTTACCTACCGGGACTTTGATCGGATGAGCCAGGTCCGTTACTTCCAGACCACGACGCAGACCATCAGAAGAACCCATTGCGATGGTACGTACAACGCCACCGCCGAGCTGCTGCTGAACTTCCAGCACCAGACGCTCTTCACCATTCTTTACCTCAAGTGCATCGTACACTCGTGGTACGGCATCCTGAGGGAACTCGACGTCCACCACGGCGCCGATTACCTGGATAATTTTTCCAGTAGCCATCTTGAATCCTCTACGAAATTCGTAAACCTGGTTAAACCGCGGCGGCCCCCGAGACAATCTCGGTGAGTTCCTGAGTAATGCTGGCCTGACGAGCTTTGTTGTAAACCAACTGCAGCTCTTTAATCAGGCTGCCGCCATTATCGGTCGCGGCTTTCATCGCCACCATACGTGCGGCCTGCTCGCTGGCCAGGTTTTCAACAACACCCTGATAAACCTGAGATTCCACATAACGACGCAGGAGAGTATCCAGCAGCGCCTTCGGATCAGGTTCATACAGATAATCCCAGGATTTACGCTTCAACTCTTCATCTTCTTCTGCCGGTAATGGCAGCAGTTGGGTGATGGTTGGAACCTGAGACATGGTGTTGATAAATTTGTTGCTGACAATATAAAGCTTATCCAGACGACCTTCGTCGTAGGCCTGCAACATCACTTTAACCGAGCCGATCAATTCGGACAGAGATGGGTTATCACCCATACCGGTCACCTGAGCGACAACGTTGCCACCAACGGAATTAAAGAAAGAGACCCCTTTAGAGCCGATCATCGCGAGGTCGCTCTGAACGCCTTTATCGGACCATGCTTTCATATCCGCCAGTACTTTCTTGAACAAGTTAATGTTCAAGCCGCCACACAGACCACGGTCGGTCGACACCACCAGGTAGCCCACGCGCTTAACGTCGCGTTCTTCCAGGTAAGGGTGCTTGTATTCCAGATTACCGTTCGCAAGGTGACCAATCACTTTGCGCATGGTATCTGCATAAGGACGGCTGGCCGCCATGCGATCCTGCGATTTACGCATTTTGGAAGCGGCGACCATTTCCATCGCTTTAGTGATCTTTTGCGTGTTCTGGACGCTTGCGATCTTACTACGTATCTCTTTTGCGCCGGCCATGAGCTTCTCCTCAATGCCTTGCGGCCCGCCCTAAGGCAGGCCACCAGACGTTACCAGGACTGGGTTGCTTTGAAGGAATCGAGGATGCCTTTCAGCTTGCCTTCGATTTCGTCGTTATAGCCACCGGACTGGTTGATCTCTTGCATCAACGGAGCGTGGTCACGGTCAACGTAAGCCAGCAGAGCGGCTTCGAAGCTACCGATTTTCGCCAGTTCTACATCCGCCAGATAACCACGTTCTGCTGCGAACAGAACCAGAGACTGCTGCGCAACGGACATCGGCGCATACTGTTTCTGTTTCAGCAGTTCGGTCACTTTCTGACCGTGGTCAAGCTGTTTACGGGTTGCATCGTCAAGGTCAGATGCAAACTGGGAGAACGCTGCCAGTTCACGATACTGCGCCAGCGCGGTACGAATACCACCGGACAGTTTCTTCATGATCTTGGTCTGCGCTGCGCCACCAACACGGGATACGGAGATACCCGGGTTAACCGCAGGACGAATACCGGCGTTAAACAGGTTGGTTTCCAGGAAGATCTGGCCATCAGTAATAGAAATTACGTTGGTCGGAACGAACGCGGAAACGTCACCTGCCTGCGTTTCGATAATCGGCAGAGCGGTCAGAGAGCCGGTTTTCCCTTTCACTTCACCTTTGGTGAAGGCTTCAACGTATTCGGCGTTAACACGCGCAGCACGCTCCAGCAGACGAGAGTGGAGGTAGAATACGTCGCCCGGGAATGCTTCACGTCCTGGCGGACGACGGAGCAGCAGGGAAATCTGACGGTAAGCAACGGCCTGTTTAGACAGGTCATCATAAATGATCAGTGCATCTTCACCGCGGTCGCGGAAGTATTCGCCCATGGCGCAACCGGCATATGGTGCCAGGTATTGCAGTGCGGCGGATTCAGATGCGGTTGCAACCACAACGATGGTGTTAGCCAGTGCACCGTGTTCTTCCAGTTTACGTACCACGTTAGAAATGGTGGACGCTTTCTGGCCGATTGCCACGTAGACGCACTTGATGCCGGAATCACGCTGGTTGATGATGGCGTCAATGGCCAGAGCGGTTTTACCGGTCTGACGGTCACCGATGATCAATTCACGCTGACCACGACCGATTGGGATCATGGCGTCAACGGATTTATAACCGGTCTGAACCGGCTGATCCACGGACTGACGTTCGATAACGCCCGGTGCGATAGCTTCAACAGCGGAGAAGCCGTCATGCTCCAGCGGACCTTTACCATCAATCGGTGCACCCAGGGTGTTCACAACGCGGCCCAGCAGACCACGGCCAACCGGAACTTCCAGGATACGACCCGTACATTTAACCTTCATGCCTTCGGCGAGGTCAGCATACGGCCCCATCACAACTGCACCTACGGAGTCGCGCTCCAGGTTCAGTGCGATAGCGTAACGGTTACCCGGCAGGGAAATCATCTCACCCTGCATACAATCGGCCAGGCCGTGAATGCGGATAACACCGTCACTTACAGAAACAATAGTACCTTCGTTGTGAGCTTCACTCACAACATTGAACTGAGCAATGCGCTGCTTGATCAGTTCGCTGATTTCGGTGGAATTCAGTTGCATGCTCCAGTCCCCTTAAGACTGCAAGACGTCTGCGAGGCGCTCAAGACGGCCGCGTACGCTGCCATCAATGACCATATCACCCGCACGGATGATAACACCTGCCATTACAGACTTATCGATTTTGCAATTCAGCTTAACTTTGCGTGACAGACGTTTTTCCATCGCGGCGCTGATTTTCGAAAGCTGTTCTTCACTCAGTGCGGTCGCAGAAGTCACTTCGACTTCTGCGATAGCCTCGCTGGCTGCACGCAATTGAACAAACTGCTCAAGAACATCAGGAAGCACTTTAAGACGACCATTTTCAGCCATCACCCGAATCAGGTTCTGACCATTGTCGTCAAGTTGCTCCCCACAGACTGCGATAAACGACTCGGCAAGCGTTTCCGGCGCAATAGCACCGGAGAGAAGCTCTGCCATATGTTCGTTTTTCGTCACCTCGGCCGCGAACGCCAGCATATCCTGCCAGCGATCGACACCCTGGTGTTCGACAGCAAAGTCAAAAGCTGCTTTGGCGTAGGGGCGAGCTACCGTTACAAATTCAGACATCGGCCCCTCCCTCCTTACAGTTCAGCGACCAGTTTATTCACGATGTCGCTGTTAGCAGCTTCATCCACGGAACGCTCGATGATCTTCTCGGCGCCGGCAACAGCCAGCAGAGCCACTTGTTTACGCAGCTCTTCGCGAGCACGTTTACGCTCGGCGTCAATTTCCGCCTGAGCCTGCGCCACGATTTTGTTACGTTCCTGCTCGGCTTCTGCTTTCGCTTCGTCCAGGATCTGAGCGCGACGTTTATTCGCCTGCTCAATGATGACCTGAGCTTCTGCTTTCGCTTTTTTCAGCTGGTCGGTCGCATTGGCCTGTGCAAGGTCCAAATCCTTCTTAGCTCGTTCCGCAGAAGCCAAACCGTCAGCGATTTCTTTCTGACGTTTTTCAATGGCTGCCATTAATGGCGGCCATACATACTTCATGCAGAACAGAACGAACAGGACAAACGCGATGGCCTGGCCGAGGATTGTTGCGTTTAGATTCACAGCACAATGCCTCTTATCTGGTTAACGTTCTAAATACTTGCTGTAAAAAGCAACCCTTACTACGCGACAGCAAACATCACGTACAGACCCAGACCTACAGCGATCATCGGGATTGCGTCCACCAGACCCATAACGATAAAGAACTGAGTACGCAGAAGAGGAATCAGATCAGGTTGACGCGCTGCGCCTTCCAGGAATTTACCCCCGAGGATGCCGATACCGATCGCAGCACCGATTGCCGCCAGACCCATCATAATAGCGGCAGCCATGTACAGCAGATCCATATTCAGGTTTTCCATGACAGTCTCCAGATTGTTTCAGTTAAAACGTAGTAGTGTTGTTAAAAATCAATGCTCTTCAGACGCCATCGACAGATAGACGATCGTCAGAACCATGAAAATGAAGGCTTGCAGCGTAATAATCAGGATGTGGAAAATGGCCCACGGCACATTCAACAACCACTGTGACCACCACGGCAACAGACCAGCAATCAGAATGAAAATCAACTCACCGGCATACATGTTGCCGAACAGTCGCAGACCGAGAGAAACCGGTTTGGACAGCAGGCTAACACCTTCCAGGATAAGGTTGACCGGGATAAACACCGGGTGGTTGAACGGCTGGAGTGTCAGCTCTTTAGCAAAACCACCCAGGCCTTTCATTTTGATGCTGTAGAACAGAATCAGGATAAATACGCCCAACGCCATCGACAGTGTGATGTTCACGTCTGCAGACGGCACTACGCGCAGCGCAGGCAGACCCAGTACATTCTCAGCGATGTACGGCAGCAGGTCGATAGGCAATAAATCCATCAAGTTCATCAGGAATACCCAGACGAAGATCGTCAGGGCCAGTGGCGCGATAAGCTTGCTTTTGCCGTGGTACATGTCTTTCACGCTACCGTGGACAAAACCAATAACCAGCTCAATCGCGGTCTGAAATTTCCCCGGGACGCCGCTGGTGGCCTTTTTGGCTACGCTACGGAACATCACCAGGAACAACAGACCCAGAACCACCGAGAAAAACATGGAGTCAATGTTGAGCGTCCAGAAGGTGGCCGGGGGGTTATGCGGATCCACCAGCGAAAGCGTACGAAGGTCAATCTGAAGGTTATTCAGATGGTGGCCTATGTACTCCTGCGGTGTTGAGATTTCTCCTGCAGACATGATGCCTCTTACCCTTTGTTGTTAATTACAGCGGGTGCCAGTATCTGAACAACCAGCACCGAAACCCACGTGACTATCAGCGGTAAAAACACCGCCTTTAAAACCGCCAGCGCCACCACCAGCAACACGAATGTTGCTAACACCTTGAACACTTCGCCGAAGGCAAAGGACCAGGCCACTCGGCCTTTAGCTGGTGTATGCGCCTGATGACGCCAGGCAAAAATCATAAACAACATATTTGGCAGAACGACTGCCATACCGCCGCACACGGCGGAAGTGCCCCAGAAGGGGTCTTTGAGGCTAAACAGCAATCCGCTTGCCATTACCGCCAGAAACTGAATAAGCAGAAGTCTGCGAGCAACGTTTCGACCCAAGAGCGACACAGACATCACTTTTAACTCCTGCTCACTTCGGGGTAGGCCGCGTGTCGTATAAAACGTTCTTTAAGGCCCAGAGTCAAGCATCAAAAAGCGGTCAAATTATACGGTGCGGCCTCGTGATTTCAAACAATAAGTAGCGAAAAGGTGAATAAATGTTTAAATAATTTTCCCGAGGGCTATTTTTCAACTTTTAGCGAAACTGTGAACCATTATGCAAAACGCCGAATAACGCGAAACACCTGCCACCAAAGCGTGCACCAGATCACAAATTAAACATTTATGCGCTCGCCAAAATATTGGCATCGGGAATTTGCACCTTTTCATCTTTTTGATATTGCAGATGATTACTGACAACTCTTTTTAAAACAGCTCGGTATACAATAAAAACCTTTCATTGACATTCATAATAATCTTTTAACATCCATCAATATGTACAATCGCCGATTTTTAGCAGGCTGATATTTTCACTGTTGACTATTTTCATGGTTAAGCAAAAAAGCAGCGTTAAATCTTAGAAAAAACGAGGTGAAATATGCGTTAAATGTAACCGAACGTATCACTGTTTTTTACGCCGTTTTTTAACATTCAGAAAACAGCACGAATTCTACATTTTTTGATAAAAATTAAATTTTGTTTGCCTTAATGACCACGAGATGACGGTCTCCCTCAAGGTGAGGGACATCTAATTTGATGACAGATTCCACTGAAAACTCCCCAGGCAAAGTGGCCATTTCATCATTCGGAATCAATCCTTTAAGTGCATAGAACTTGCCTTGAGTTCCAGGCAGATGCTGGCACCAGTCCACCATGTCATTCAATGATGCGAATGCCCGGCTGATGACTCCATCAAAAGGCGGCTCTGCCGGAAAATCTTCGACCCGGCTCTGAACCGGAGTGATGTTCGTTAAATGAAGCTCATGCTGAACCTGACGCAGAAAACGGACGCGTTTACCCAGGCTATCCAGCAGGGTGAAGTGTGCGTCAGGAAGAACAATAGACAACGGGATCCCCGGCAGGCCAGGTCCTGTACCGACGTCGATAAACCGCTCCCCCTGCAAGTGTGGCGCAACCACGATACTGTCCAGGATATGGCGAATCAGCATTTCGTTCGGGTCACGTACAGAAGTCAGGTTGTATGCTTTATTCCATTTGTGGAGCATTTCGACATAGGCCACCAGTTGGTTTTTCTGGTGATCGGTGAGCGAAATACCTGCTTCATTGAGCAGACGAGAAAGTTTATTGAGCACGGTGATTACCTGTCTGAAAATATGCCCGGCGGCGTTCACGCCTACCGGGCTTTAAATCTGCTGCGCTGCATGGCAGCGCGCTATCTGGTAGTAAGTTGATGTTTAGCTAAACCTGTCAGGCGCTACGACGCAGCATACCCTGCTTTTTCAACCAGACCAGCAGAATAGAGATCGCAGCTGGCGTGATCCCGGAAATACGGGACGCCTGTCCGATGGACGCTGGTTTGTGATCGTTTAGCTTCGCGATCACTTCATTCGACAGGCCACTGACCTGACGATAATCCAGCGATGCAGGTAACAGCGTATTCTCGTTACGCTGCTGTTTTTCAATTTCATCCTGCTGACGAGCGATATACCCTTCGTACTTCACCTGAATCTCAACCTGCTCAGCCGCCTGTTCATCGCTCAGCCCGGGAGCAAACGGCGCCAGCTGTACCAGCTGCTCGTAAGTCACTTCCGGACGACGCAGCAGATCTTCACCGCTGGCTTCGCGAGACAACGGCGCAGTCAGGTTTTTATTCACTTCCGGCGCGTTTTCCGACGTTGGGTTCACCCAGATAGATTTCAGGCGCTGACGTTCACGTTCGATATTTTTGAGTTTTTCGTTGTAGCGCGCCCATCGTTCATCGTCCACGAGGCCAAGCTCACGACCGATTTCGGTCAGACGCAGATCGGCGTTATCTTCGCGCAGCATCAGGCGATACTCAGCACGAGAAGTAAACATGCGGTACGGTTCTTTGGTACCCAGAGTACAAAGATCGTCCACCAGTACCCCCAGATAAGCCTGAGAACGAGCCGGTGCCCAGCCCTCTTTCTCAGCGGAGAAGCGGGCAGCGTTAAGACCGGCTAACAACCCCTGAGCCGCAGCTTCTTCGTAGCCAGTGGTGCCGTTGATTTGCCCGGCAAAAAATAGCCCGTGGATAAATTTGCTCTCAAGGGTTGGTTTCAGGTCACGGGGATCGAAGAAATCGTACTCAATGGCATAACCAGGGCGAACGATTTTTGCGTTTTCCATCCCCTGCATCGAGCGGACAATTTTCATCTGTACATCAAACGGCAGACTGGTGGAGATACCGTTCGGGTAAATTTCGTTAGAGGTCAACCCTTCCGGCTCCAGGAAGATCTGGTGCTGGTTGCGATCGGCAAAGCGCATCACTTTGTCTTCAATAGACGGGCAGTAACGCGGGCCGATCCCTTCGATCACGCCAGCATACATCGGGCTGCGATCGAGGTTATTGCGGATGACCTCGTGAGTTTTCTCGTTAGTGTGGGTGATGTAGCAAGGTACCTGACGCGGATGCTGCGCGGCATTACCCATAAACGAGAAAACCGGCATTGGGTTGTCGCCATGCTGCTGCGCCAGAACACTGAAATCAATGGTGCGTGCGTCAATGCGCGGCGGAGTACCGGTCTTCAGGCGGCTTACGCGCAGCGGCAATTCACGCAGACGGCGAGAAAGCGGAATGGAAGGCGGATCGCCCGCACGGCCACCACTGTAGTTATCCAGCCCGATATGAATTTTGCCGTCGAGAAATGTCCCTACGGTCAATACAACAGCTTTAGCACGGAATTTCAGGCCCATCTGGGTAACGGCACCCACGACGCGATCGTTTTCTACAATCAGATCTTCCACAGCCTGCTGGAAGATCATCAGATTTGGCTGGTTTTCCAGGGCGGTACGCACAGCCTGACGGTAGAGCACACGATCTGCCTGTGCTCGTGTGGCACGAACTGCCGGGCCTTTACTGCCGTTTAGTATCCTAAACTGGATACCTGCCTGATCGATCGCTTTCGCCATCAGACCGCCGAGTGCATCCACTTCTTTTACCAGGTGTCCTTTCCCAATACCGCCAATGGCCGGGTTGCAACTCATTTGCCCCAGCGTGTCGATATTGTGTGTCAAAAGCAGAGTCTGTTGACCCATACGCGCTGCGGCCATGGCGGCCTCAGTGCCTGCATGACCCCCGCCAATGATGATGACGTCAAAAGGATCCGGATAAAACATGGTGTATTGCCTCGCGTAAAGCGGTTAGAAAGTGGATTGATGCCTGGGCCGTGGATTCTACTCAACTTTAGCTCAGTGAGAAAGCATCAGGATCCCGGGTATTAAAAAGAAGATCTTTATATAGAGAGATCTGTTTTACTGTGATCTCTTATTAGGATCGCTCTGGCCTGTGGATAACCCGTATCCTGATATGAAGATCATGACGTTAGCCTGGATCATTAACTGTTAATGATCGGTGATCCTGGCCAGTATAAGCTGGGATCAGAATGGGTAGTTATGCACAACTCAAAAACTAAGCGATGATTATACTTTGGATAACTACCGGTTGATCAACGGTTTTAAGCATAGTTATCCACACTCGATCGCGCGATCTTTAATCGTTTTTGAGTAAAATAATCCAGGATCCGAGCCAAATTTCAGCCGGATCTTCAGGAATGTCGTGCTCAAGGATGTTGATCTTCGCGGTTTCACCTAACTGTTTTGCTCCACAGGCCTTCAATGAAACCTCGAGTTTTTCAATCGCGCCGCAAAACGTGTCATATTCGCGGCTGCCAATACCAATCGCGCCGAAACGTATGGCGGAAAGGTCAGGTTTTTGTTCATTAAGATCGTCATAAAACGGCTGGAGGTTATCTGGCAAATCGCCTGCGCCATGGGTAGAACTCACCACCAGCCAGGTTCCTTCCTGCGGCAGATCTTCCAGTAACGGGCCGTGCAGGGTTTCGGTTGTAAAACCTGCATCTTCCAGTTTTTCCGCCAGGTGTTCTGCTACATATTCTGCGCCACCCAGGGTACTGCCACTAATAAGCGTAATATCTGCCATGAAGTCCACTCCGGTTATGAGTTGCGTATTGTACGCTCTGAATGGGCTGGGATCTACCTGTGGACAATATGGGTATTAGCGGTGGGGAAAAACGCCCTGTTACGGGCGGATCGTACGCATGATGGGGTTTTGCAGAGAGATCAGCGTTTCCGTGGACTGGATTTCATCAATTGTTTGGATCTTGTTGATAAGCACCTGTTGCAGTGCATCGATCGAGCGGCACATGACCTTAATAAAGATACTGTAGTGACCAGTGGTGTAGTAGGCCTCGGTGACCTCTTCCAGACTTTCCAGCCGGGCCAGCGCGGAAGGGTAATCTTTGGCGCTTTTGAGGATAATGCCGATAAAACAGCAGACGTCATAACCTAATTGTTTAGGGCTGACGTCAATTCGCGCGCCGGTAATAATCCCTGCCTGTTTCATTTTCTCTACGCGAACGTGAATCGTACCCGGGCTGACACCAAATTGTTTGGCAAGCTCTGCATAAGCGGTACGCGCATTCGCCATTAAGGCGTCAAGGATGCCGCGGTCCAGATTGTCGATCTGATAATTTTCCATAGGTTTTTCTTATGATGAATAAACATTCTTTCTATTTTAGCGGTGTATTTTGACGAATAAAAACTATGAAGGGCTTTTTTATTGTTGATTATTGAATAAAGGCCTGACTTTGTTGCTTAATCGTTTGCAACAGAGCAAAGGAGTTAAAAGATGAAATCCGCTTACATCAGCAAACAACGTCAGATCGTATTCGTGAAGTCGCATTTTTCCCGCCAGCTGGAAGAAAAACTGGGGCTAATTGAAGTTCAGGCACCGATTCTAAGCCGTGTAGGAGATGGGACTCAGGATAACCTGTCGGGCTGTGAAAAAGCGGTACAGGTAAAAGTCAAAAATCTGCCGGATGCGCAATTTGAAGTGGTTCACTCTCTGGCCAAATGGAAACGTCAAACGCTGGGGCAACATGATTTCAGCGCGGGTGAAGGGCTGTACACGCATATGAAAGCCCTGCGACCAGATGAAGATCGCCTCTCTCCAGTCCATTCCGTATATGTTGATCAATGGGACTGGGAACGCGTACTGGGTGAAGGCGAACGCCACACCGGCACACTGAGATCGACTGTTGAAGCTATCTATGCCGGGATCAAAGCAACCGAAGCAGCGGTGAGCAAAGAGTTTGGCCTGACCCCCTTTCTGCCCGAGCAGATCCACTTCGTGCACAGCGAAGAGCTGCTGAGTCGTTATCCGGCACTGGATGCAAAAGGGCGCGAACGCGCAATAGCTAAAGATCTGGGCGCAGTATTTCTGATGGGTATTGGCGGGAAGCTCAGCGATGGTCAGCGCCATGATGTACGAGCACCAGATTACGATGACTGGAGCACACCCGGTGAGAAGGGGTTACACGGTCTGAACGGCGATATCCTGGTATGGAACCCGGTACTGGAAGATGCGCTTGAGCTCTCTTCTATGGGGATCCGCGTTGATGCTGACGCACTGAAACGCCAGCTTAAAATCACCGACGATGAAGATCGGCTGCGTCTCGACTGGCACCAGGCGTTGTTGCGCGGTGATATGCCGCAAACTATTGGTGGTGGTATTGGCCAGTCGCGTTTGACGATGCTGTTGCTGCAGCTGCCGCACATCGGGCAGGTTCAATGCGGCGTATGGCCTGCACAGGTTCGTGAGAAGGTCGACGCGTTACTGTAATTAACGACGCCACCGCCTGAGCAGACGGCTACGCATCCCGGTATCAAAGCGCCAGATATGATCGAAGATACGCATGATGCCGGGTTTTCCGTGCGCTGACATCGCCACCGCATGAAAACGATGCTGGTGCACCGCCTGCAGTTCCTTGACCTTGCCAATCACATCATCCGGCAGACGCTGGGCGATAAAGTCAGAGATAACTACCGCATCGGCGTCATACCACTCTCCACCCTGCATGCGTTCGATAATGGCGCGAAAACAGCTCGCTAAGTCCGTACCGCCGCGAAAGCGCTGGCTCAGAAAGCGGATTGCATGTTCCAGTCCCTGCTGACAGGTTAGTTCGTAGCGTACGACCTCGCTGGAAAACAGCATAATGAAACAACGCCGTTTATCTGCCAGCGCCACGCGCATCAGCGCCAGACAGAAGGCTTTTGCGCACTGTTCATTGAATCCACCCATCGAACCGGATGTGTCTACACAGACAATGAACGGCCCGCGCGGCTGTTCATCAAAATCCTGATGAATAACCGGGCGCTCTACCACTCTTTCCCGCCAGGCATCACCGTGAAGGCGGTAGGTCAGGAGCTGTTTTTCAACCAGCCGACGATAGAACTCATATTCCAGTTCAGTAATGCCCAGCGTCGCCAGTTCAGGCGGTAACAGACGCAGGATATCGTCACTTTGATGTAGCCCGTCAACCTGCTCTGGCACGGTTGATGGTTCACGCACCAGCATACGAAAGGTTTCCATTGGCGCATCTTTACGCGGAACAGATTTTGCCTCGCGGGAGCGCCCAAGTTGTTCCGCCAGTTGCTTGAGTTCCGGCTGTTCCGTCAGAAAATCACCGTATTTCACGATGAGCTGGTAGTCACCGCGCTTAATTTGCCCGGCGCTCATATCCCATAACCGCCCGGCTGCATTTTCGTTTTCAATCAGTATCGGTTCAAGCTGGCCGCTTAGCGTCATGCGTTCCTGTACTTCACTGAGTAATTGCTCGCGCTCTTCTTCCAGTAGTTGCTGATTAAAGGCGGTTGTCTGCACCACCAGACTTAATCGCCAGCGCTGTAAGAAAAGCGTTTGCAATGCCGGGGTAAAGGTCGGATTGTCCTTCGCCATTGCGCTTGCCTGAGCGGCGAAAGGCGAGCGAAGCTTATCCAGAAGCGTCAGAATTTGCGGCAACTGAACGATGAATTGTGAAGTGGAAAGTAACTGGCTCTGCTGATAGCAAAGCACTTCTTCGGTAAGTTCTGGCGGTACCTGTGTCTCTTTCAGGTGATTTTTCAGCGCTTCGCGCCAGCGCGGCACATCTTCGGTAATAACGTTCCGGAGTTTGGGAAACTTCTCGAAGAGAACAGCCAGCTGGGGTGAGGCCAGTAAGGCGACGATAAGCTCTTCAACTATCGTCTCCTCACTGATGGCCAGCAGGGCATTCAGCGCGTCCAGCGTTAGCATTGAAGTGCCTGTTGTATCTGTACACGGACGTCCTGCAGGCTGGCTTCAATGCGGCCTAACCAGTCGGCGGGGATGAACAGACATTTTTGCTGTTCGCTAAAACGGGTGTGCTGCTGGTGCCAGAGTGTGTCCAGCGCTTCCAGTTGCTGCTTTATTTCTTCTGGTACATGGGTTGCCGCTCCGCCCGGTAAAGCGAGACGGGAACCCTGCAGGCTGATATCACGGATCAACAGATGCAGGCTGGTGTCGACTTCAAGATTAAGGATCTGCGCGAAACCAATGCCGTTAAGTTTGCCACGGATCTCGCCGCCTTTTGCCAGCCACTGGGCCAGCGCGGCTCGTTCGATAGTCACATGATTGACCTGCATGTCATGCAACTTTAATGACTGCTGGAGCAATAACGTCAGTGTGCTGTCTTGCAGATCTTCCGGTAGATCGTAATGCGGACGACGACTGAACATGCCGCCCTGCCGCGAAACTTTGAGAGCCGTTTTATCACTTTGCTGCTGCTGGAGCTGAATGTTGCGCTGTGCGATAGCGCCCAGTTGCGTCAGCATGGATTGCTGCTGCCACGCATGCCCGGTCATCAATATTTCCAGTTGATTTTGCATCAGGCGCATACTTTCAGCGTCATGCCACAGGCAGTCTTTCAGCAAAATTAAATCCACAGGGGCAACCGCATCGCGTCCGCTGAAAAAGGCGCTGGCCTGGAGCAGGCGAATGGCTTTTTTCCAGCGGCGGTCAGAAACATAAGGTGCTGTAGGTAAGTTATCAAGCTGCTGGCGTAACATGAAAATCAGATCGAAAACGGCGTCGGGTAATTTCACCTGCACGATTTCCTGCTGCCAGCGCGTATACTCCTCATCGCTGATTTGCAGGTCAGCCGAAACCGGGTTGCCGCTTTCATCCTGCTGGCTGATGAGCATGGAGCGGAAATTACTTTTCTCCTGCACTTTATCGAGCCACAGACGAATCAACATGCGGTCATAAAGTGCTTCGAGGCTGCTGTCAGCCTCGGGCAGTTCGTTAGACGCCGCCACCAGCAAACGCATGGGGATTTTCTCTTCCAGCGCGCCGTTGCGAAAGCGACGCTCATTAATGGCGGTTAATAACGTATTAAGGATAGCCGGGCCGGCTTTCCAGATTTCGTCCAGAAACACAATCTCAGCTTCCGGCAGATAGCCGTGCGTTAAACGTTCATAACGCCCTTCATCTTTTAGCGCCTGAATTGAAAGAGGACCAAACACCTCTTCGGGTGTGGAGAAGCGGGTCATAAGGTATTCAAAGGCGCGGGCATTTTTAAAGGCGAATTTCAGGCGGCGGGCGATCAGGCTTTTAGCGATGCCCGGCGGGCCGAGCAGAAAAACGCTTTCACCACTTAACGCGGCCAGCAGGCACAGGCGAATAGCGTGGCTACGCTCAAAAAGACCTTTTTCCAGCGCGCTGCTCAGGCGGGAAATTCTTTCTGCTAATAAATGTGAGTGAGCCATAATTGATTTGCATCCTTTCGCCGCGATTCCGGCTTGCAATTGCGAGTATAGACGTTTCGATAAAGGCTTGTAATAGACTGAACAACAGCATCATTTTCTTTGCGCCAGGTTAATACGGTCGCAATTAGGGGGTACGATTTCATAAATAATCGTGCATACTGTGCGCTTTTTGTGGGCCAAGGGACTAAGCACACATTTGTCATTCAAACAAAAGATTAGTCTATGAGCACTGATAATAAGCAATCGTTGCCCGCGATAACACTCGCGGCTATTGGGGTTGTCTACGGTGATATTGGGACCAGCCCGCTTTATACACTTCGTGAATGTTTGTCCGGTCAATTTGGTTTTGGGGTTGAACGCGACGCCGTCTTCGGCTTTTTGTCGCTCATCTTCTGGCTGCTGATACTGGTCGTCTCGGTTAAATACCTTACCTTTGTCATGCGTGCAGATAACGCGGGTGAAGGTGGGATCTTAACGCTGATGTCGCTGGCAGGACGGAATACCTCCGCCAGAATGACCTCAACGCTTGTTATCATGGGGCTTATTGGTGGCAGTTTCTTCTATGGAGAAGTGGTCATTACCCCCGCCATCTCAGTGATGTCGGCAATAGAGGGGCTGGAGATCGTCGCACCATCGCTGGATTCGTGGATTGTTCCGCTTTCCATTCTGGTGCTCACGCTGCTTTTTATGATCCAAAAGCATGGCACAGGGCTGGTGGGGAAACTCTTTGCCCCCATTATGCTGGCCTGGTTTTTGATTCTGGCGGTGCTGGGCGCGCGCGGTATTATCAACAACCCTGAGGTGTTACAGGCGCTCAACCCTGCATGGGCGGTCAATTTCTTCCTTAAATACAAAGCGGTCTCGTTTGTTGCGCTGGGTGCGGTGGTACTTTCTATCACTGGGGTAGAAGCCTTGTATGCGGATATGGGCCATTTCGGTAAGCTGCCCATTCGCCTTGCGTGGTTTATCGTGGTATTGCCATCACTGGCGCTGAATTACTTCGGTCAGGGGGCGTTACTGCTGGAAACACCGGAAGCTATCAAAAACCCGTTCTTTTTGCTGGCTCCTGAATGGGCGCTGATTCCGATGTTGATCATCGCGACACTGGCGACGGTTATTGCGTCTCAGGCGGTCATCTCGGGCGTATTCTCTCTGACGCGTCAGGCAGTGCGTCTGGGCTATCTCTCGCCAATGCGCATTATCCATACATCTGAGATGGAGTCCGGGCAGATCTACATTCCCTTTATTAACTGGCTGCTCTACTTCGCGGTCGTTATCGTGATTGTGAGTTTTGAACACTCCAGTAACCTGGCGGCGGCGTATGGTATTGCGGTGACCGGTACGATGGTGCTGACGTCGATACTTTCTATGACTGTGGCGCGCAAGAACTGGCACTGGAATAAAATGGTTGTGGGTCTGTTGCTTACGATGTTCCTGTGTATAGATGTGCCGCTTTTCTCGGCAAACCTTGATAAATTGCTATCTGGCGGCTGGTTACCGTTGAGTTTAGGTCTGGTTATGTTCATCGTGATGACCACATGGAAGAGTGAACGTTTCCGTCTGCTGCGCCGTATGCATGAACATGGTAACTCACTGGAAGCGATGATTGCCTCGCTGGAAAAATCACCACCGGTGCGAGTACCGGGTACTGCGGTATATATGTCCCGCGCGCTGAATGTAATCCCGTTTGCTATGTTGCATAACCTGAAACATAACAAGGTACTGCATGAACGTGTGATCCTGCTGACGCTGCGTACAGAAGATGCGCCCTATGTACACAACGTGCGTCGTGTGCAGATTGAGCAACTCTCACCGACATTCTGGCGCGTGGTGGCCAGCTATGGCTGGCGCGAAACGCCAAATGTGGAAGAGGTGTTCCACCGCTGTGGCCTGGAAGGGCTCAGTTGCCGCATGATGGAGACATCCTTCTTTATGTCTCATGAGTCGCTGATTGTAGGTAAACGGCCCTGGTATTTACGGCTGCGTGGCAAGCTATACCTCCTGTTGCAACGCAATGCGCTGCGCGCTCCGGACCAGTTTGAAATTCCACCCAACCGGGTTATTGAACTCGGTACGCAGGTCGAAATTTAATGCCTTTTAAAACCCCTCATTAAGAGGGGTTTTTGTTATTTCTTCCCCACAATTTTATTTAAGTTAGATAACTTATGTTTTCTTTCTGCAACGCGCGCGAAACGTTTCGATTTCGATCACACTTCTGTAATGCCATGGTGGTTTTCTGAACATTCTCAGATCTACACTGAGATCAGCGAAACGTTTCGCTAATGGAGCATAAAAATGAAAAAAGGTACTGTTCTCAACGCTGAAATCTCGTCGGTTATCTCCCGTCTTGGGCATACCGATACGCTGGTGGTTTGTGATGCAGGCTTGCCTGTGCCGAAAAGCACTGCGCGTATTGATATGGCGTTAACCCAGGGGGTTCCGTCCTTTATGCAGGTACTGGAAGTGGTTACCACCGAGATGCAGGTTGAAGCAGCTATCCTCGCGTCGGAAATTGAACAGCATAATCCACAGCTCCACGAAACGTTGCTCAGACATATTGAGCAGCTGCAGCAACACCAGGGGAATACCATAGAGGTTCGTTACGTTTCACACGAACAATTTAAAAAACACACCGCGGACAGTCAGGCGGTGATTCGCAGCGGGGAATGTTCCCCGTATGCGAATATTATTCTCTGTGCTGGCGTCACCTTCTGAGGCCATCATGGACGCATTACTGCAACTCAAAGGGATCGATAAAGCATTCCCGGGCGTTAAAGCCTTATCCGGCGCCGCGTTAAATGTTTATCCAGGTCGCGTCATGGCGCTGGTGGGCGAAAATGGCGCGGGCAAATCTACGATGATGAAAGTCCTGACCGGGATCTATACCCGTGATGCCGGTTCATTACTGTGGCTGGGTAAAGAGACCACCTTTACCGGACCGAAATCCTCTCAGGAAGCCGGCATCGGTATTATTCACCAGGAACTCAACCTGATCCCGCAACTCTCCATTGCCGAGAACATCTTTATAGGTCGTGAATTCGTTAACCGCTTTGGCAAAATCGACTGGAAAAAGATGTATGCCGAAGCCGATAAGCTGCTGCTTAAACTGAATCTCCGCTTTAAAAGCGACAGGCTGGTGGGGGAACTTTCCATTGGCGATCAACAGATGGTTGAGATTGCGAAGGTCCTGAGCTACGAGTCGCAGGTCATCATTATGGATGAACCGACCGACGCCCTGACCGATACCGAAACTGAGTCTCTCTTCCGCGTTATTCGGGAACTGAAAGCGCAGGGGCGCGGGATTGTCTATATCTCTCACCGCATGAAAGAGATCTTCGAGATTTGCGATGACGTGACCGTGTTTCGCGACGGCCAGTTTATCGCCGAGCGTGAAGTTGCAACGCTGACCGAAGATTCACTTATTGAAATGATGGTTGGGCGCAAACTGGAAGATCAGTACCCACGCCTCGATAAAGCGCCGGGTGATATCCGCCTGAAAGTCGATAATTTGTGCGGCCCGGGTGTGAATAATGTGAGCTTTACCCTGCGCAAAGGGGAAATTCTGGGCGTGGCGGGTCTGATGGGCGCCGGGCGCACCGAGTTAATGAAAGTGCTTTATGGCGCGCTGCCGCGCACCAGTGGGAGCGTCACGCTGGATGGCCATGAAGTTGTGACCCGTTCACCGCAGGATGGTCTGGCGAACGGAATCGTCTACATCTCCGAAGATCGTAAGCGCGATGGTTTAGTACTCGGCATGTCAGTTAAAGAGAACATGTCTTTGACAGCGCTGGGTTATTTCAGCCGTCCGGGGGGCAATTTAAAACATAAAGAAGAGCAGCAGGCGGTAAACGATTTCATTCGTCTGTTCAATGTTAAAACCCCATCAATGGAACAGGCTATTGGCCTGCTTTCCGGCGGTAACCAGCAAAAAGTGGCTATCGCTCGGGGTTTGATGACGCGCCCGAAAGTACTCATCCTTGATGAGCCGACCCGCGGTGTTGACGTTGGTGCAAAAAAAGAAATTTATCAGCTTATTAATCAGTTTAAGGCCGACGGCCTGAGTATCATTCTGGTGTCATCGGAGATGCCAGAAGTACTGGGCATGAGTGATCGCATCATGGTGATGCATGAAGGGCATCTCGGCGGCGAATTCACGCGCGAGCAGGCCACTCAGGAAGTGTTGATGGCTGCCGCAGTGGGCAAGCTTAATCGTGTGAATCAGGAGTAAAAAAGATGACTACCCAGGCTGTTTCTGGTCGCCGCTATTTCACCAAAGCGTGGTTGATGGAACAAAAATCGCTGATCGCTTTGCTGGTGTTGATTGCCATTGTGTCGACCATGAGTCCGAACTTTTTTACCGTCAACAACATGCTGAATATCCTGCAGCAGACCTCCGTTAACGCCATTATGGCGGTTGGCATGACGCTGGTCATTTTAACTTCCGGGATCGATCTGTCCGTCGGTTCTCTGCTGGCGTTGACCGGTGCGGTTGCCGCGTCGCTCGTAGGTATGGAAGTGAATGCGCTGGTAGCTGTCGCCGCCGCTCTGGCGCTGGGAGCTGCGATTGGCGCGGTAACCGGTACTATCGTGGCGAAAGGGCGTGTTCAGGCGTTTATCGCAACTCTGGTCATGATGCTGTTACTGCGTGGTGTGACGCTGGTTTATACCAACGGAAGTCCGATCAACACCGGTTTTACTGATAACGCAGATGTTTTTGGCTGGTTCGGTATTGGTCGCCCGCTGGGTATCCCGACGCCGGTATGGATCATGGCGCTTGTCTTTATCGCCACCTGGTACTTACTGCATCACACTCGTCTGGGGCGCTATATCTATGCTCTCGGGGGAAATGAAGCGGCAACCCGCTTGTCTGGTATCAGCGTCGATAAAGTTAAAGTAATTGTCTACTCTTTGTGTGGTCTTTTGGCATCGCTGGCGGGCATTATTGAAGTTGCGCGCCTCTCCTCAGGACAACCGACAGCAGGCACTGGCTATGAGCTGGATGCTATCGCTGCGGTAGTGTTGGGTGGTACCAGTCTGGCAGGCGGTAAAGGGCGTATTGTTGGGACATTGATCGGCGCATTAATTCTCGGCTTTCTGAATAATGGATTGAATTTGTTAAGCGTTTCCTCCTATTACCAGATGATCGTTAAAGCAGTGGTGATTCTGCTGGCGGTGCTGGTAGACAACAAAAAACAGTAATTACCTACACTACAGGACATCATGATATGAACATGAAAAAACTGGCCACTCTGGTTTCTGCTGTTGCACTGAGCGCCACCGTAAGCGCGAACGCGATGGCGAAAGATACGATTGCATTGGTTATTTCCACACTGAACAACCCGTTCTTCGTCAGCCTTAAAGATGGCGCGCAGAAAGAAGCGGATAAACTGGGTTACGATCTGGTTGTGCTGGATTCACAAAATAACCCGGCAAAAGAGCTGGCTAACGTGCAGGATTTAACGGTTCGCGGTACCAAACTGCTGCTCATCAACCCGACTGATTCCGACGCTGTAGGTAACGCCGTGAAGATGGCGAATCAGGCAAAAATCCCGGTTATCACTCTTGACCGCGCTGCTGCGAAAGGCGAAGTGGTAAGCCATATCGCTTCTGATAACGTGCTGGGCGGTAAAATTGCTGGCGACTACATTGCCAAGAAAGCAGGTGAAGGCGCGAAAGTTATCGAACTGCAAGGTATTGCCGGTACTTCTGCTGCCCGTGAGCGTGGCGAAGGCTTCCAGCAGGCTGTTGCAGCCCACAAATTTAATGTCCTGGCGAGCCAGCCGGCTGACTTTGACCGTACAAAAGGCCTGAACGTTATGCAGAACCTGCTGACGGCTCATCCGGATGTCCAGGCGGTGTTTGCACAGAACGATGAAATGGCGCTGGGTGCAATGCGCGCACTGCAAACTGCCGGTAAGACAGATGTGATGGTGGTTGGGTTTGACGGTACGCCTGATGGTGTAAAAGCCGTTAATGACGGCAAAATGGCTGCGACGATTGCTCAGCTTCCGGAAATGATCGGCGCGAAAGGCGTAGACACCGCAGCACAGGTGCTGAAAGGTGAAAAAGTCCACGCGAAGATCCCGGTAGACCTGAAACTGGTTATTAAACAATAAAAATCGTCAGGCTATCTCATCGCGATAGCCTGAAAAAAGCATCAAGAAAAGCAGAGCTCGCGCCATCCGCTGGCGGGTGGCGCATTTTAACGGACAAGCTCATCATGAAAACCACAGGCAAACTTGTTGTCCTCGGTAGTATTAATGCCGATCACATTCTTAACCTTGAATCGTTCCCAACCCCCGGCGAGACCGTTACCGGCACGCAATATCAGATTGCATTTGGTGGTAAAGGCGCAAACCAGGCGGTCGCTGCCGGACGCAGCGGTGCGGATATTGCCTTTATTGCCTGTACGGGTGATGACGACACCGGTGAACGTGTCCGCCAGCAACTGATCAGCGACAATATTGATGTGGCCCCCGTTAGTGTGATCGCTAATGAGTCGACCGGCGTCGCGCTGATTTTTGTTAATGGCGAAGGTGAGAATGTCATCGGTATTCATGCGGGGGCGAACGCGGCGCTTTCTCCGGCGCTTGTTGATGCACAGCGTGAGCGTATTGCACAGGCGTCCGCTCTGTTGATGCAGCTGGAATCTCCGGTAGAAAGCGTACTGGCAGCAGCGCGTATTGCTCATGAAAACCAGACCATTGTGGCGCTCAACCCTGCCCCGGCACGTGAGCTTTCTGATGAACTGCTGGCGCTGGTGGATATCATCACACCTAATGAAACCGAAGCCGAAAAACTGACGGGTATTAATGTTGCCAGCGATGAAGATGCGGCGCGTGCGGCGCAGGTGCTACATGCTAAAGGTATTGATACGGTCATCATTACGCTGGGAAGCCGTGGCGTCTGGGCGAGTGTGAAAGGCGACGGTCGCCGCGTTCCGGGCTTTAAAGTGAAAGCCATTGATACCATTGCAGCCGGGGATACGTTTAATGGTGCATTGATGACCGCACTGCTGGAAAACCTCGCGCTGGATGAGGCTATTCGTTTTGCTCATGCGGCGGCGGCCATCGCTGTCACCCGCAAAGGCGCGCAACCTTCAGTTCCGTGGCGCAAAGAAATTGACGATTTCCTGGCTAAGCAGGGGTGATGATTGGCAACGATGAAGGATGTGGCCCGGATGGCGGGCGTATCGACGTCGACCGTTTCGCATGTCATCAATAAAGATCGCTTTGTCAGTGAGGCTATCCGCGAAAAGGTGGAGTCTGCGATCAAGGCGCTCAACTATGCGCCGTCTGCGCTGGCGCGCAGCCTGAAAATCAATCAAACCCGCACTATCGGGATGTTGATTACTGCCAGTACCAACCCTTTCTATTCTGAACTGGTGCGTGGTGTGGAACGTAGTTGCTTCGAACGTGGTTATAGCCTGGTGTTATGCAACACTGAAGGTGATGAGCAGCGCATGAACAGCAATCTGGAAACGCTTATGCAAAAGCGTGTCGATGGGCTACTGCTTTTATGTACTGAAACCCATCAGCCTTCCCGGGAAATCCTGCAGCGTTATCCCTCAGTTCCCACTGTAATGATGGACTG
This sequence comes from Phytobacter palmae, assembly GCF_039409775.1. Lineage (NCBI taxonomy): Bacteria > Pseudomonadati > Pseudomonadota > Gammaproteobacteria > Enterobacterales > Enterobacteriaceae > Phytobacter > Phytobacter palmae. The sequence goes on from NZ_JBCIVJ010000002.1 coordinate 517,328, forward strand.
GGCTCCCTTTGATGGAGACAGTGATCTTATTCAGGATAATTCTCTGCTTGGCGGTGATATGGCGACGCAGTACCTGATTAACAAAGGTCACACCCATATTGCCTGTATTGCTGGGCCGCTGGATAAAACCCCGGCTCGCCTGCGCCTCGAAGGTTATCGTGATGCTATGGCCCGGGCGGGTCTGACCATTCATGATGGTAACGAAATTATCGGCAATTTCGAATTTAGCGGCGGCTATGAAGCGATGCAGATGCTACTGGCACTGGAAGTGCGCCCGCAGGCGGTGTTTATTTGTAATGATGCGATGGCTGTGGGGGCTTACCTGGCGCTTTATCAGGCAGGATTGCGTGTGCCCCAGGATATTGCAATTGTTGGTTATGACGACATTGAACTGGCGCGGTATATGACGCCGCCGCTCACCACCATTCATCAGCCGAAAGATGAATTGGGTGAGCTGGCGATCGATGTACTGATTCACCGTATCTCCGACCCTACGCAACAGCAACAGCGGCTACAGCTTACGCCAGTGTTGATGGAGCGTGGTTCAGCGTAGTATTAATGCTTTTCTTTTATCAGGTTACGCCCGTCTTTCGGCTTTAAGAGCATAAAGGTCAGGGCGGATACCAGAGTAATTGCTCCCATCGTCACAAAGGTATAGTGAAACTGTTCCACGGTATTCGCGCTGTCAAACCCTTCATAAAACCGCAACACTGCCGCACTGACAGCGACACCAAGGCTGATGGAGAGCTGTTGCGTTACGGCCAGAACACTATTCCCGCTACTGGCGTTTTCGTCAGTCAGATCGGCAAGCGTGATGGTATTCATGGCGGTGAATTGCGTGGACATGGCCATCCCCAGAATGAACAGCGGTAATATCAGCAGCCATACTTCCATTGATGGCGATTGCAGAGAAAATTGCGCAATCATCAAACCGATAAACAGGGTAATGGCTACCAGTGTTTTCCTGTAACCCAGACGGCGTAATACCCGGGTGACCAGCGATTTTGCCAGAATTGACCCCATTGCCGTCGGCGCCATCATGCATCCGGCAATCAGCGCAGGGTAGCCAAACCCAACCTGTAGCATAAGCGGCATCAAAAATGGGACACAGCCCGTCCCCAGTCGAGAAGCAATATTACCGACAATACCGACAGAGAAGGTACGCGTCTTGAACAAATTGAGCGAAATTAGCGGGGTGGGATGGCGGCGCGCGTGGCGAATATAAAGAAGAAATAACAGCACACCGCTCAGGATAACGGCCGATGCCAGCCAGCTTGCGACAATTTTCTCGCCAAACAACTCCATGCCACTGGAAAACAGGACCAGGCTCAGGCCGAAAAGGAAAAAGCCGCCGGTATCGAAGCCCTTACGCGGTGTGGTGAAATTGGGCATATATTTTCGAGCATATAAAATCCCGGCTATGCCAATCGGAATATTAATAAGGAAGATCCAGTGCCAGCTTGCCCAGGTCACGAGAACGCCACCCAATACCGGGCCGAGGATGGGCCCAACCAGGCCTGGCATAGTGACAAAATTGAGTACCGGCAGAAGCTCACTACGCGGATAGGCGCGTAGCAATGCCAGGCGTGCAACCGGCATCATCATTGCGCCGCCGATCCCCTGAATCACGCGAAAGCATACCAATGCCCCGAGCGACGTCGAGAGCGCACAGGCCAGTGAACCCAGCGTAAAGAGGGTGACGGCCAACATGAAAACCCGCCGGGTACCAAAACGATCCGCCAGCCAGCCGCTTGCCGGAATCAGCATGGCGACCGTCAGAGTGTAACTAATAATGGCGGACTGCATCGCAAGAGGAGAACGGTCAAGGCTCTGTGCAATAGCAGGTAACGCGGTGTTCAGGATAGTGGCGTCCAGCGCCTGCATAAAGAATGCCATGGCCGCAATCCACGGCAAACCGGCCATACTGCGAGCTTTCTTTTCCGTCATTCTTTGTCCTGTTATTTTGCCGAGGGTGTGTTTGGCGTCTTCAACAGAGCCTGGCAGGCCTGAAAGGCATTTTCCCCATCACTTTCCTGAATGGCGTCAACAATAGCCTGGTGAAGATCGAGCTTTATGGCCTGGTCCTGAGTAATAGAAGTGAAGTAGGTATGGTATATAGAATGAAACAGCGTTGCGAAAGAGATAAGAAAAGGATTAGCACTCATCGTATAAATATGTTCGTGCCAGGACATATCAACTTCAATCCAGCGCTCACGGTTAAAGTGCTTTTTCAGATACACCATCTCTTCCATTAATGTATTTAGATGTGCTTTTTGTTCCGCACTGCCTGATTGCGCTGCCAACTGGCAAGCCTGTGGTTCGAGGCTACTACGCATAACAAGGAAGTGCTGGATGACTTCGTGAAAATTATCCTCACTCATCCACCAGACCAGTAACTCTTTATCAAGAAAATTCCAGTTTTCTCTGGGCATCACTCGGGTACCGATTCGCGGGCGAGGAAGCACCATACCTTTTGCCGTTAATGTCTTTACTGCCTCCCTGACCGCTGTACGGCTTACGCCGAACTGTTCACCCAACTCCATCTCACCAGGCAAAATGCTGCCCGGGGCATAATCGCCTCTCAGGATTTGTTGTGCCAGTTTCTCCGCCAGCACCCATGAGAGGTTTTTTTGCGCGGCAAGCTGTTGTGCGTTCAAAGACATTTATCGCTTCCTTTTGTTCTTATTCACTCTTTAGTATGCCATCGGGGCTATTCCTGTGGTGGCAAAAACAGCAAAACAGGCTTTTTACGGTGCTTTTTACCGCGTCTTGCTGAAAAAAGAGACGGTTAAAAACTTTTTTGAAATTTATGCTTGTCACTTCACAGGAACTCCCTATAATGCGCCTCCACTGACACGGAACAACGGCAGACAAGCCGCCGGGTCAGCGGGGTTCTCC